>JBDHXR010000039.1:0-21199 GCA_039810825.1 Fluviicola sp. | reverse complement strand
GATTATTTACTCCAACAGTTAGTGGTACATTTCAATTGGTGCTTTCAAATGGAACCGGAAATTGTTTAACTAGAGATACAATGCTATTTACAGTGCATCCACTACCAGTAGTAAATGCTGGAACAGATGTATCTTTCTGTCCGAATGACGCAGCAATTAATTTTATTGGCACTCCTGCAAATGGAACTTGGAGTGGCATTGGAATAACCGATATTAATTTAGGAACGTTCGATCCGGGTGTTGCAGGAGTAGGAGTACATACGATTGTATATACTTATATCAATCCGGTTACTACCTGTTTAAATCGTGACACATTATTGGCAGAAGTACATCCTTTCCCAACTGCTCAATTTAACTACAACCCTATTGTGTGTTTAGGAGTTTCTGAAACATACACCAACACAAGTTTAATTGGAAGCACCTATTTTTGGGATTTTGGAGATGGCAGTACATCAACACAAACCTCACCCAACCACACTTACACTTCTGCCGGGTTCTTTAATATAAAACTACTTGTGTCGTCTCCATTTGGATGTTTAGATTCCATCACACAACAGGTTGAAGTACGTGTTCCACCTGTTGCTGATTTTACTTTAGCGCCAGATTCTGCTTGTGGTCCAGTTACAGTAAATTTCAACGATTTATCTACAGGACCGGCATTGAGTTACAATTGGAATTACGGCAACGGACAAACAAGTACGGCATCAAATCCAATTTCGCAAATATACCAACCAAGCATATACACAGATACAACATACACTGTAACGTTGACTTTATCCAATTTCTGTGGCACAGATACTCATACTGAAACAGTACAGGTTATGCCGAGTCCTACTGCTATATTCGGAACCAATACAAACATAGGATGCTCTCCACTATCCCTAGATTTTGTAAACAACAGCTACGGATTACCAGATACATATCAGTGGGATTTAGGCGATGGAACAACAAGTTCATCTGGTGCAGCTACTTTTTCTCACATTTATTTTGCTGGAACCAATGACACAACCTATACCATTCAATTAATTGTAACAAATGAATGTGGAACAGACACAGTTAGTCATTTTATTACTGTTCAACCAAACCTGGTAAATGCGTTTTTCAATGTAGATGCTCCATCTGGTTGCGTTCCACACACAGTCAATTTCACACAATTTTCTCAAGGTTCTACATTTAGTGAATGGGATTTTGGTGATGGAAATGGCGCAACTTCGTATAACGCAACGCATACCTATACAATTCCAGGAACTTATACAGTTTCTTTATTTGCCAACGATGGTTGCGGTTTTGACACTGCTACATTCGTTATCACTGTATTCCCATCCCCAGTTGTTAATTTTAGCTCTACCCCAGATTCAGTATGCATCAATGAGGTATTTACATTTACAAATTTAAGTAGCAACGTTTCATCTGTCTCGTGGGATTTTGGTGATGGTAACTCTTCTATTCTTACCAACCCACAACATGCTTATACAACAAGTGGAACTTATCAAGTAACTTTATCTGGAGTTAGTCAAACAAACGGCTGTGTGGGCAGCATAACTAAACCTGTAGTAGTGAGTACCAATCCGGTAGCTGCATTTATTGCAAACCCAAACTCTGGATGTGAAGATTTACATGTTCAATTCACCAATCAAAGTACCAACTATACTTTCCAAGCATGGAATTTTGGCGATGGCAACATTTCAACACAACAGTCGCCAAGTCACACTTATACTTTAGCAGGCACATACACTGTAAAATTATATGTTGAAAACGCAAACGGGTGTGCAGATAGTGTTCAGCAAGTTGTTACAGTATATCCTTTGCCAGTTGCTGACTTTAATTTCAATATAAACAACCCTTGCTTTTCTCCGGCAACTGCCAACTTTACAAATACAAGTACAGGTGCAGCGAATTACGAATGGAACTTTGGAAATGGACTAACTTCACTGCTAACAAATCCTTCAACCAGTTATAATTTTGCTGGAAATTATCAAGTATCATTAATAGCAACATCAATTCATGGCTGTAAAGACACTATTGTTAAACAATTATCCATTTTCAATCAGGCTGTAGCGTCATTCACATTACCAAATGATTCATTGTGTCAAGGGCAAGAAGCTACATTCTCATCAACAGCCCAATTTGCAGATTCCATTACATGGAATTTTGGAAACGGAAGCATCTTAACCGGAAATCCAATAGATTATGCTTTCACAAGTACCGGCGTATATCCGATAACCTTGATAGCATATGGTGAGGGAGGTTGCAACGATACCATTACAATCAACACCCCAATAACGATTGTACCAAGTCCAACAGCAGATTTCTCTTATGTAAATGTGCAAGTACCAGATCCGGCAAGTGGAACTGTTGAATTCACAAATGAAAGCAGTGGTCAAACTTTGAACCAATGGAGTTTTGGAAATGGAAACCATTCTACAGAACTAAATCCAATAGAGCGATATCAAGAATACGGTGATTTTAATGTGATATTGGTTGTAGAAAATCAATTTGGCTGTACTGATACTGCTGTGGCTACTGTAGCTGTCGATTTCTTTTATGGCTTGCATATTCCAAATGCCATGAGCCCTGGGCATACTGATTTTGAAGTAGCTAATTTCATTCCAAAGGGAGTAGGATTAAAAACCTTTGAATTGTTGATCTATGATGATTGGGGGAATTTAATCTGGTCAACTACAGCATTGGATGAAAACGGCAGACCTACAGAATATTGGGATGGTACGTACAAGGGAGTTCCTGTACAGCAAGACGCTTATGTTTGGAAATGTACCGCTTCCTTTATGAACAGTGATGTGTGGGAAGGGAAAAAATATCCGAAAGGAAAAGTAAAACGTGCAGGAACTGTTACTGTAATTCGATAGAACATGAAAACAATTAAACTCATATTATTGATTTTTGTAAGTCTTGAAGGCCTTGTTTTATTCGGTCAAGACGCAAACTTTTCTCAATTCTATAACAATCCGACGTATTACAATCCTTCTATGGTTGCAATAAACAACGGTATTGGTTTTCGTATGAATGCCCGCTCACTTTGGGGGCCAATACCCGGTAGATTTAACACATTCTCAGTAGCTCTAGATGCACAAACTGTTTACAAAATGGGACTTGGCATTTCTGCCTATTCAGATGTAGGTGGAGAAGCTTTTTTAAGAACAGGTGGCGGTTACCTTAATTATTCATATCGACCATTAGATACAAAAAACTTCATTATTCAAGTTGGAATTAGTGGTGGATATGTAATGAAAAACATAGATTGGTCGAAACTTCAATTCTCTGACCAACTGGATGAAACATTAGGAGACATTAAACCTACAGCATTTAATCGTCCCGGATACAGCACCATTAGTTATGCTGATTTTGGAACCGGCTTTGTGATGAGAGTAAATGGAGGAAGCAGAAAACAGCGTGCGTTTAAAAAGTTTAATCTTACTTTTGGTTCTGCATTGCATCATCTTTCTCAACCAAGTGATGCCTTACTTGGAATTACCAAACAAAAGTTACCCATGAAGTTGGTAGTACACCTGCAATCAAACATCTTGATTAATAACGTTGTGCTTTCTCCTGGAGCAATATTTGAAATGCAAAATCAATTCAGAACATTCACAATAGGAACAAATTTTGTGTACCACCCTGTAATTTTTGGAATTTGGATGCGTAACAGAACTGCTGCTATGTCTTTGAAGCAGTATGACTCATTTATTTTTTGTTTAGGAGTAAATTTACCCAGCAAGGGAAATCTATTTTGGCGTTTGATGTACAATTTTGATGCAACAATTTCGCGCTTAAAGACAAGTAGTTTTGGTAGCCATGAACTGAGTTTTCTTTTCGAGTTTCCACAAAATGTAATGTTTGCAAAAAATGCAAAAAGCAGAAGTGTGAAGCGAAGATACCAATGCCCAAAAGAGTTTAGCGGTCTATAACCTTGCTTTATTCATCTTTTGATTTTTCCAATTGGCAGCAAACAGTATTTCTTAACAATTTCTTAATGTTTAATAAATCATTAAGATTTATTAGATAAGAAACTTAAGAATAATCATTTGATAATTTTGTCTTAACTTTTTGTTAACTAAAAATAAATTTTACCCTTGAAAATAAAAAAAAGAAACGGTGTTATTGCATTAATTTTTACAGCATTTTACTCCTATAGTGTTGCGCAAATTACGCCCCCGGGTTTAGGAAAAACGCCTGCTTCTTTGTGGCTAGCTGTAGCATTGCAACAAGAACTTGACACGATAAAAAACAAAGGTTGGCAATCCACAACTTACCTAGGTTATGCGCGTATCAGTAATCCAAACACGTTTAATCCTCTAGACAAACCTGGAATTTTCATTTTAAATCAAGAATTTGCACATCAGTTTCACAAAAACTTGCAATACACGTTAGCTTTAAGTTACCGCAGGCAACACGAATACAGCTCTACTGCTCCATATTACCATGATAACCCTGATATCATGCAAGAATTCAGATTCTACACTCGATTTTCATATTCATACAAAGCGAAATACATTAAACTAACCCCTACACTTCGGCAAGATTTCAGAAAATTTTTCACTCCTGATTTTCAAAACTACAGTGATAATTGGCAAATTCGAACACGTTTTCGCCTGCAATTGGCAGTAAATTTAGATACTAAAAATATGCACAAAATCATCATAAATTCTGAACAATTGTTTTCAAGCACACAAAATTTATCAACTAAAAAATGGAACGGATATAAATACAGAGATAGTAGATTCTCCATATTTTATGCCTACTCGCCCAAAACAATGCCTTGCACATTTAATATTGGTTATATGAACAACTTGATTGGAACAACAAAGCTTTTTGATGGGCATTATTTTTCGCTAGATGTTACTTTCAAAAACTTGTTCAGCAAAAGTAAATAAGCTTACTGCTTTCTCTTAACAATTCGTTTTCTGATCTGAGCTTTTTTGAATTTTCTTTTTTCTCTCAATAAGTAAACCACTCCAAAACCTCCTACTAGCACACCAGTCAACAACCAAAGCACTGCGCTTTCATACCATGCACTCTCGATAAAAAAGTGTGTCGTAAGTGTTTTAGAGACCGATTTTGTTCCCGGGTCTGATAATCGTATTTCTAATCGATAATCTCCAGAACGCAAATGTTCAAAACTTAATCCATTACCGCTTGCCAAGGCTGAATGCCATTTCTCGTCGTGATCATTGTTGTTTTGAACCAAACGGTATTCAACAATAAAAGGGTGACTTATTGTTAAATCAACTAATTCAAAAGGGATGGAGATGTGGGTGTTTTTAAAACTAAACTCAACAGATTTATTTTTTTGAAAGTCGCCGTATGCTTTACCTATCAAAAGTTCAGGAAAAATAGTTTCTTCATTTTTCCAAAAAACACGAACAATTCCAAACTGAGTTGCAATAAAGACATTGTTTTTTACGATATCAAAATCTCTCAACGCCAAATCACTCAGTTTAGAAAGTTCCCCTAACCTTTCAAAATCTCCTCTAAAGTTTCGTGTTCGATAAAGTGCATTTTCTGATAATAGGTAAAAATAGTTGCCTTTCTTTTTGATTTTCCGAACTGGAATGCTGTTCTTGTCGTTTCTAAAATTAATATCTTGAACTACTTTTTTCCCCCGAATTACATACAAATGACTATCTGGAGTAAGCACATACCATTTTTCATTATCTACAATTATCTGACTTCCATCAATCGATTCATTGAAAAATGTAATTTTATCATGTTTCCCGCTGAGTAAGTCAACAACATGCAAGCCATCCAATGAAGAAAACATGAGTTCTTTCTCGTCAGACAAAGCCCATTCTTTCACTGGATAATCTACTACCTGCTCTCGTAAATGAATGTTTTCTAAATACTTTTTAAACTCTTTGGCATTTTTTGCGCTAAATCTATAAACTCCTTTAGATGAAGCCAGAGCAAATGAGTTCTCTGAAAGGTGAAATAATTGTTTTATTACCTCATCTTGAATGATATAAGGAAATGAAAAATGTAAATTGTAAACACTTAAATCTACTCGACTGTTCCCTGCATTATGTACCGATTTACCAGAGGAGGTAATAATTGTTTTTATTCCCGCTACGTTTTCAACCACTAAGTTCTCTGAATTTGGAATGCTATTCACGGTTTGAAAATCATTTGGGTTTATAATTTGGAATGCGCCAGTAGGAATACAAAACAAGCCTCTACCCTTTGTGCCAAACCAAATGGTATTGCTTCGGTCTTTTAATATTGAAGTTACATGAAAACCAACAATAGCAGAAGACACAGTAAATGTTGTTTTATCCAAAAGCATTAACCCTGTTTTTGACAACATGGCGTATTGGTTGTCTAAAGGCTCAAATTTGGTAATTTCATGGTTGATTCCTCCTCTTACTCTAGACTGAATTACAAAACGTTTCCCTCTGTATTGATACCTAGCAAAAGAAGATGGGTCTAGTGGAACCGTGTTTATTGATCCTTCATTTTCATAAATCCACCGTGTTTTATTCCCGGGAATACTTACTGCAGTTTCCTCATTCACTTCAACCAATTCATTGCTACTAAGCAAGGCATATTTTCCTTTATCAGTTTCAATGTAATCTACCAATTCAGCCATTTCTTTATCAGCAAAAGGAATTTCAATCATCTTGATTAATGAAATAGGATTCAACTTGTAATAGTACACCGTGTTATACCCCAATATTAATAGTTCACCATTTACATTGCTTTGAATTTTTTTGATTGGACCTTTCACATCAGGAGCTAAAAAGGGCTTAACTGCATTATCATCAAAAGCAAAAAGTTGACCTGTTTTTGTTAATCCAATTACATTTCTACCTACATGAATAAGTGATACTATTTCTTTAGAATAGAGCGTTTGTGTAGAAATTTGTTTCGTTTGAAAACCATTGAACGTAAACAAGCCTTTATCTGTTCCTATGATTAAACGTCCATGTTTATCTTGACAAATTGCAGAAATCGTATAGTCAGATAAATTTGTCTTTACAGCTGAATAATAAGGTTTATTTTGTGCCAAAACACAAATTGGTAAAAGAATAAGTATCAGAAATATATTCTTCATTTTCCTTTGATATTTACTTCATTTTCAAACCAATTCCAAAGTTTATCTGTTGGAACGGGAGCTACAATAGTATGCTTTTCTCCTGAAACAGGATGTGCAAAACTCAAACTTCTTGCATGCAAAGAGATTGATCCATCTGGGTTGGAACGCTGTGCACCGTATTTCAAGTCACCTTTAATTACACACCCTATGCTAGCTAATTGAGCACGGATTTGATGGTGTCTACCTGTTTCTAGCATCACTTCCAACAAAGTGTATCTATCGGAGCTAACTAAAAATTTATAGTTCAAGCATGCTAATTTTGAATTGGGTTTAGCTTCAGCAAAAACATAAGATTTATTTTGTTTTTCGTTTCGAACCAAATGGTGTTGCAGCAAACCTTCTTTTTTTTTAGGTGCTTTTTCCACTATGGCCCAATAGCGTTTTTCGGGGTGTTTTTCGGCAAACTGTTGATTCATTCTGCTGAGTGCTTTGCTTGTTCTAGCAAAAATAGCAATTCCAGAAACCGGTCTATCCAAACGATGAATAAGGCCACAAAACACATTGCCTGGTTTGTTGAATTTTTCACGAATGTATTCACGAACTGCTTCCAACATCGGAAAATCACCGGAAATATCTCCTTGAATGTTTATTCCAGCATGTTTATTTACCGCAATCAAATGATTGTCAAGGTATAATACATCTTCCGGATTTAACTTCCACATAGATTAATATTGCTCAGATTGATTGGGGAAATCACCGGTTTGAACATCGTGGATATATTGCTTCACAGCATTTGTCATTACCTCATACAAATTGGCATATTTCCTCAAAAAACGGGGCGAAAATTCAGTGTTTATTCCGAGCATATCGTGTACTACCAAAACTTGCCCATCAACTCCACTACCTGCACCTATGCCTATTATCGGTATAGTAACAGTTTTTGCTACTTTTTCAGCTAAAGCAGCGGGTATTTTCTCTAATACAATCGCAAAACAACCCGCTTCTTCCAACGCTAAGGCATCTTCAATCAATCGTTGTGCTTCAGCCTCTTCTTTTGCACGAACTACATACGTTCCAAATTTGTAGATTGATTGAGGAGTTAAGCCCAAATGTCCCATAACAGGAATTCCAGCAGTTAAAATACGCTTAATTGACTCAATAATTTCAACTCCACCTTCTAACTTCACAGCATGTCCACCAGTTTCTTTCATAATTCGAATGGCATTAGAGAATGCTTCTTTCGAGTTTCCTTGATACGTTCCAAAAGGCATATCTACCACTACCAATGAGCGTTGCACTGCTCTAACCACAGATGAAGCATGGTAAATCATTTGATCCAATGTTATTGGCAAAGTAGTTTCATGACCCGCCATCACATTGGATGCAGAGTCACCTACCAAAATTATATCAATCCCAGCAGCATCAATAATACGAGCCATCGAAAAATCGTACCCGGTAAGCATGGAGATTTTCTCTCCGGAGTTTTTCATCTCTTGTAAAACATTGGTTGTTACCCGCTTCACATTTTTATGCACAGACATCTGAATCTATTTTTTTTAACAAAGGTAGGCTTTTTTGTATTTCCAACATGAATAGTTCTATTCAAACCAAATATCATGAATTAATTTAGAACCAGCAGTTTCATTTACGCGTTGAATAATAATTTGTTTTCCATGCTGCAGTTCATCCCTCATTACAGATGAGTTTAACCCAATTATCAACACCCCCGACTTAATTTGCAACTTTGTAGTGCGAATAGCAACAGCTTTCCCCATCATTTCTTCCCATTTGTTTAGAATCTCCATTTCTGCTAGCTTTCCTTTTAATTGATATGCTGTCATCAGTTTATCAACCAACTCCTTCATTGGTCTAGATTCTCCTGAGCGCTTATTGTCGTTCCAATCATTCATACTTTCACTTCGCTAAAACTTATCATGTTTGGTTTCACATCAATGTTTTCAAAAACAGATTTAACCCTGTGTTCGTCTGTATCAGTTACCAAAACTTGCTCAAAAGTATTGTTTGATACTAAATCCATTAACTTAGAAACACGATGATTGTCTAATTTATCAAAAATATCATCGAGCAACAAAATTGGAGTTTGATTTAAATGAGATTTCAACCAATCAAATTGCGCCAAACGTAACGCTATTAAAAAACTTTTCTGTTGACCTTGCGACCCAAACCGTTTTATTGGCATTCCTTCAATCTGGAAAATTAAATCATCTTTGTGAATACCTACGCTTGTATGCTGAGAACGTGAATCTTTAGGATAGGCTTCTACCAATAATTTTCTGAAATCTGAACTTTGTAACTTTGATTCATACGTGAGTGAAACCTGCTCAGAATTTTCTGATATCCATTGGTAATAATTCTGAAACAAGGGAACAAAAACTTCAATAAACTCCGTTCTTTTCTTGAAAATTTCTTCACCATACTTCACCAATTGTTCATCCCAAATTTCAAGCGATTCCCGTTCAAAAAATCCATTTTCATACTGATGTTTCAACAAGGCGTTTCGCTGATCAATGACTTTGTTGTATCGTTGTAAATCACTTAAAAAAGTACGATCGAATTGTGAAATAATACTGTCCATCCATTTCCTTCGATATTCACTTCCTTCAGATATTAAATCTGTATCATAGGGTGAAATCATTACAACAGGAAACAAACCAATATGGTCAGCAAGCCGTTCGTATTCTTTTTTGTTTTTTTTAAATACTTTTTTTGTACCATTTTTCACTCCACAGTACAATTCAAAATCACTGTTGTCTTTATGCCACGTTCCTTGTATCACAAAAAACTGCTCGTTAAACCTTATATTTTGACGATCTGTAGGATTTAAGTATGAACGACATAAACTGAGGTAATGAATGGCATCCAACACATTTGTTTTTCCTGAACCATTACTTCCAACAATGCAATTCACCCCTTTTGTAAACTGAAAATCAGCCTCAACATGGTTTCTGAAATTAAGTAAAAAAAGAGTTGAAACGTACATAATGCAAAGATACAAATAGGTTTTATTTATCTTGTAACGCGAATTCGATTATTCTGAAAATCAGCTTTGTGTTTTTTTATTCTTTAGTTAGCGACTATTTTCAAAATAAGTGTAATTTCAACTAAAATAATTGAGATGAAACTAAGTTTGATTTTAATCTTAACAATGGTACTATGTGCTTGCAAAGTCACGAATAACATGGCTACTGAAGATAATGTTTTGCAAATAGCTCATGGAACTAGTTTTGGAAGATGCAATGGATACTGCACAAAAACACTCACCTATTCCAAAGAAAAATCCTTTGAAACAGAGCAATCCAGAAACGAGAAGAATTTCCCGCTTAAAACAATACAAATACCTTGGAGCAAGCAAGAATGGAACATGCTTACTCAAGCATTGTCTTCTTTAGATTTATCCTCAATACCAGATACTATTGGTTGCCCTGATTGTGCTGACGGAGGAGCCGAATTTATTGAAATCACTACAAAAACTGGAATAAAAAAAATAACATTTGAATTTGGAGTTGAAGTAAAAGAACTGACTCCTTTTCTACACACCTTACGCAAGCTGAAAGCTGAAAAAATAAAAGAAGAATAGAAAAAAATTGAACGAAAGTTTCTTTTAGTTGTATCCTAAAAAAACAACAACTATGAAAAAAGTAAACTTTCTTATCCTTGCATTTATTGTTCAATCTTTTGTTTTTGGGCAAGCAGCAACTCGTAAAATTCAAATCGCAATTCTATTTGATACTTCTGGCAGTATGGAAGGTTTGATAGAGCAAGCAAAATCAACTATCTGGTCTGTTGTAAACACCGCGACAGAAATGAGTGCAGACGGGCAGGCTCCAACATTAGAAATTGCCTTGTATGATTATGGAAATAGTGGTATTTCAACTACAAACTGGATTCGTAAGCACTGCAATTTTATCACCGATTTAGATTCAATTTCTGGGCATTTATTTTCACTTAGAACAAACGGTGGTGAAGAATATTGTGCTGCAGTGATTCAAACTGCAATGAACGAATTGAGCTGGTCTTCAAACCCACAAGACCTTAAACTCATCTATATTGCCGGAAATGAAATGTTTAATCAAGGTCCGGTTGACTACAAAGTCATTTTAAAAGATGCTACACAGAGAAACATTGTAGTAAACACGATTTATTGCGGACCTTATGAACAAGGAGTTCGAGAATTGTGGTTAGATGGTGTTCAACTTGGTCAAGGTAGTTATTTCAACATCGATTCAAATCAAGAAGTTTTTTTCATCGAAACTCCATATGACAATGAAATACAGAAGTATAATGACTCATTAAACAGCACTTACCTTGGCTATGGAGAAGTTGGTATGCACCGAGCTGAAAAGCAAAAAAAAGAAGACCTTAACGCTGAAACAAAAGGACAAGCAGCCTCGGTTGAACGAGCAGTGGCAAAATCAAACCTCAACTACAAAAATAACTCTTGGGACTTAGTGGATGGAGTAAAAGCAGGGCAAGTGAACTTAGCTGAGATGAAGGAAGAAGATTTACCCAAAGAAATGCAGGGTATGAGTAAAGAAGAACGCGAAAAATACATCCTTACAAAACGAAGTGAGCGTCAAAAATTTCAGAATTCAATCAATAACCTTTCGGTAAAAAGAAATGAATTTATAGAAATTGAAAAGAAGAAAAGTATTGAAGCTGGAAAAGAAAAAGATTTAGGCGAGGCCATGAAGGCATCATTGAAATCAACAGCACAGAAAAACGGATTTACACATAAATAAATCATATTCATTATCTTTGATTTTCTAAATTCAAAACAATGCGTGTTAAAGATCTTGTACTTTTTCTTAATCATCTTGCTCCCACTTGTTACCAAGAATCTTATGACAACTCAGGTTTACTTACTGGGAACATGGAAGAAAAAATTACAGGAGTATTGGTGTCATTAGATTGTATTGAAACCATTGTTGAAGAAGCAATTGAAACAAAATCCAATGTTATTGTAACACATCACCCAATAATATTTAGTGGTTTAAAAAAACTTACAGGTACTAATTACATTGAACGAACTGTAATAAAAGCTATTCAACACAACATTGCCTTGATTGCGATACATACCAACTTGGACAATATGCCCAATGGTGTAAACCAAATCATTAGCAACAAACTAGGATTGATAAACACTCAAATTCTACGACCAAAAGAAAATAGTTTATTTCACTTAACAGTATATGCGCCTGATACTCATGTAAAAAATGTGCAAGAAGCATTAGCAGAAGCAGGGGCGGGCGCAATTGGAAACTATGAAGCTTGTAGTTTTACTTCATTGGGTGAAGGGAGGTTTAAACCCAATGACAAGTCTTCACCTTTCAGTGGCGAAAAAAACAAACTATCCATTGTAAAAGAGCAAAAAATTGAAGTCATTGTTCCTCAACATACTGTGAATAACGTAATCAATGCCATGAAACAAGCACATCCGTATGAGGAAATTGCTTATTACTTGGTGGATTTGAAAAATAACAACCCAACAATAGGAAGTGGCATGATAGGAGCGTTAGAAAAACCCCTTGAAACGTTTTCTTTTCTTCAACTTATTAAAGAAAAGTTTAATTGCGGCACTGTTCGCTACACAAACATTCATACTAATACAATTAAAAAAGTTGCTGTTTGTGGTGGTTCAGGAAGTTTTTTACTCAAAGATGCCATAGGTAAGGATGCAGATATTTTTATCACATCCGATTTTAAATATCATGAATTTTTTGATGCTGAAAACCGCATTATTATTGCTGATATTGGACATTTTGAATCAGAACAATATACTTCTCATTGGTTAGTTGAACAACTAAAGAAAAAATTTACTACTTTTGCCATTCGTTTAACAAACGTAAATACGAATCCGATTAATTATCTCTAAAGTATGGCTGCAAAAGCAAGCACAAAAGAAGCAACAGTTGCTGAAAAATTAGACGCTTTATTCGCGTTACAACAAATTGATTCTCAAATAGATAAAATTAGAACCGTTCGTGGAGAATTGCCACTTGAGGTTCAAGATTTGGAAGATGAAGTTGAAGGATTAGAAACACGCATCAAGAATTTATTGGAAGAAGCGAAAGAGCTTGAAACAGAAGTGTCTGACCGTAAAATTGAAGTGAAAGATGCAGAGGCTGCAATCGCAAAATTTAAAGATCAGCAGAACAATGTAAGAAACAATCGTGAATTTGAATCTTTGGCTAAAGAAATAGAGTTTCAAGAATTAGAGATAAAATTACACGACAAGCGCTCTAAAGAAGCAAAAATTAAGGTTGCTTCAAAAAAAGAGGTAATCGATGAAACTACAGCTCGTTTAGAATTGCGCAAAGGAGACTTAGCTACGAAAAAGAGTGAATTGGATGAGATTGTTGCAGAAACACAAAAAGAAGAAGACGCTTTGTTAGCTCAATCAAATAAAGCGAAAGAAGGTATAGATTCTCGCTTAATTGCTGCATATGATCGTTTGAGAATAAATGCAAAAAACGGTTTGGCAGTAGTGAGTATTGATCGTGATTCTTGTGGTGGTTGTTTCAACAAAATTCCACCGCAACGCCAACTAGATATTGAAGCTCGTAAAAAAGTTACTGTTTGCGAACATTGTGGAAGAATCATTGTACCGCAAATAGAAGAATAAGAACAAAGAATATTGCCAAAAAAAAGAAGTCCAAAAGGCTTCTTTTTTATTTTATTGAATTTCTCTCAATAATTTAACGTTTTTCCCTATCCTTTCACAACATGAATGCTTATTTTTGTCTACATTAATAACTATTCAAATAAATTATGGAAAGAATAGCAAAAGCATTGTTCTCAATGAAGGCAATGGCTGTTGGATTATTCATCTTCTTATCAGCAATCGCAATCGCAACATTCATCGAATCTGCAGAAACAACTCAAGCTTCGAAATTATGGATTTATAACGCCAAATGGTTTGAATTTCTTTTGGCATTCTTATCGATGAGCTTAATTGCCAATATATACCGTTACCAAATGTGGAAAAATGGTAAAATCTCTATTTTTATGTATCACTTATCTTTTTTAGTGATCATTTTGGGGGCTTGGGTTACTCGTTACATCAGCTATGAAGGTAGAATGATGATTCGTGAAGGGCAAAGTTCAAACATTGTTTATACCTCAGATCCTTATTTATGGGTAAATGTGAACAATGGAAAATTGCAATATACAGACGATGTGAAAGCATATATGGCTGAAAGTTATCCTTTCAACAGTTCATCTTTAAACATCAAATTTCCGGGGCATTCTTCAAAAGTAAAAGTAAGGTATGCCGATTTTAAAAGCAATCAAATAGATACGGTTGAAACTGCACCCAATATCCAATCTGAAGTATTAGACTTGGTTACAGATGGTATGAAATCGAATTATATTGAAACAAATGAGATTACGAATATAAACGGCATCACTGTTTCATTTTCAAAAGTACCTATTGAAGGGGTGAATGTTTACAAACAAAATGATACGTTGCGCTTAATTTCCTCATATCCTTTGTCATACATTCCTATGCAAGACATGATGAAATATCGACAAACAGATACAAATCCACCTGATTCTGTGTACGTGAATGTGCAACCTGGTCAAGAAATTGTTTTCAATACAACTACTTTGTATCAGTTTAATGGAGCTCAATTTGTGTTCAAACGCATATTGGAAAATACAAAAAAAACGTTGGCAAAAGCTCCAAAAAAAGATCAAGGAAACGACTATTTATTTGTGACTGTAACAGATGGAAACGAATCAAAAACTGTGAAATTGAAAGGGGGCATGAACATGGTTGGTACACCTGAATATTTCCAAATGAATGGATTAAACTACCGCATGCAATATGGAATGAAAGCAGTAAAAACACCATTCTACATCAAATGCTTAGATTTTAAACTAGACCGATATCCTGGATCGGACATGGCATCTTCTTTTTCAAGTGATTTGCAAGTATTGGATTCAGCAAACAAAGAATTTGGGCATAAAATCATTTTCATGAATCACGTAATGGATTATGGCGGTTACCGTTTCTTTCAATCCTCTTATGACCAAGACGAGTTGGGAACAATACTGAGCGTAAATCATGATTTTTGGGGAACAAACATTACCTATTTGGGGTATTTAATGATGACTTTAGGCATGATTTTAAGTCTCTTCTCCCCTGCTTCACGCTTTAAACAAAGCTTAAGAGAATTGAAAAAATCTTCGGCAAAGGCACTAATTTTCGCATTCATGTCTTTGGTTTCAACAACTGCTTTGTACGCAAATGATACCGTGGAAGCAACCCACAACCATAATCATGAACACGAAGTTGCTGAGGTAAAAAAAGAAGTTCCTCACAACCAAGTTGCCTATTTTATGTCTGCCGATCACAGTGATAAAGCTGGCTCTCTCTTGGTTCAAGATAATCAAGGGCGAATTGTGCCTTTTCATACCATGTGCAATCAAATCTTGCGAAAATTATACCGATCAGATTATTACGAAGGAAACAATGCAGTGCAAGTAGTAATGAGCATGCACATGTATCCTCAATATTGGATGGATCAGAAGATTGTGTTGATTCCAAAAGCCGTTATGGAAGCCTATCATTTGGATAAATATGTATCAGTAAACCAAATGATGGACACAGATGGAAACTTCAGATGGATAAACGACTACAATACAGCTCTTCGCAAACCTGAATCAAAGCAATCTGAAACAGAAAAAAAATTGATTAAAGTTGGTGAGAAATACCAAATCATGATGATGGTAATGAGTTGGGATTACATGAAAATTATTCCTTTGAAGGGAGATCCTAAACACAATTGGTACATGCCTTTTAGCTCAACTCTTCTTAAACAAGACACTACAGTTAGTCGTTTAGCACTGCAATACATTTCTACAATCAACGACGATGCTCGCAAGGAAACTGATTTTAAAAAATCTGACCGATTACTTGTTCTATTAAAGAAAATTCAACGTCAACTTTCTCCAGCTGAAATATTACCATCAGAAACACACGTGAAGGTGGAAATCAGTTACAACAAAATGCACATTTTTAAAAATGCAATGAATTCGTATTTCTTGCTAAGCATTCCTTTACTTGTTATTTTCTTCATACAATTGCTACGCGAAGGACAAGAAACGAAAAAGGGAAACATCTGGAATTGGGTTCGTAAAATTTTAGTTGGATTAACTGTTTTGGTATTTATTTATCACGGTATCGGGCTAGGTATGCGAACATACGTAACCGGTCATGCTCCATGGAGTGATGGGTATGAAGCCATTGTTTACATTGCTTGGGTAGGAATTTTGGGCGGTTTAATTCTATCTCGCTTACACAAAATTGTGTTGCCTGCTGCTGTCATCATTTCATCAATTATGTTGATGGTTACAGAGTTAAACTTGTTAGACCCTGAAATTACTCCGTTACAACCGGTATTGAAAAGTTATTGGTTAATGATTCACGTTGCCATCATCACAGGAAGTTATGCGTTCTTAGCAATCTCTTTTATTCTTTCTATTGTAAATTTATCGCTATACACCCTGCTAAATGAAAAAAGAGGCGCACATTTAATGAGAAATGTTAATCAAATAACTTCTGTGTCTCAAATCTCCATGACAATTGGTTTGTTTATGCTAACTACAGGAACCTTTTTAGGTGGTGTTTGGGCAAATGAATCTTGGGGTAGATATTGGGGTTGGGACCCTAAAGAAACATGGGCTTTGGTCTCAATTTTAGTATACGCGATTATTATCCACTTACATTATATTCCAGGTGCTAAAGGGAAATTTGTTTACAATGTCTTTACTCTGTGGGGTTTCAGCGCCATAATCTTTACTTTTCTAGGGGTAAACTTCATATTGGTTGGTTTACATTCATACGCAAATGGCGATGGAGCAACAAGTTTGCCTCTTTCTGTTTGGATTACTGTATTTGTTTTTGCTGTATTTACAATTTTTGCAAAAATCAGGTACAATGCATATATTAGAAAGCAAAAAGAATTGTTATGACACTTTATGATTTTGATTTAGCTTATTTATCTGGCAAAAAGATAGATTGGAGCTTCTTCAAAGGGAAAAAGTTGCTTCTTGTAAACGTGGCTTCAAAATGTGGCTTAACGCCTCAATATGCCGCACTTCAAGAAATATTTGATACTTTTTCTGAAAAACAATTTATGATTCTTAGTGTGCCGAGCAATGATTTTGCAGAACAAGAACCTGGGTCTCCAAATGAGATTCAGCAATTTTGTGAAGTAAATTACGGTGTCACATTTCCATTATCTGAAAAAATTCATGTCACTGGAAACAATATTCATCCTCTTTACAAGTGGATTACTGAAACATTGAATACAGAGATTTCTTGGAATTTTCAAAAAATTGCACTTAATGAAAATGGTGAGCTTTTGAGAAGTTACTCTCCCCAAACACTTCCAAATGATACTGAACTATTAAATTGGATAGAAGCATGAGTAAAGTAGATATTTTAGCAATTGGCGCACACCCAGACGATGTTGAACTTTCAGCTGCAGGCACTTTATTGAAACATAAATCTATGGGGAAAAAGTTGGCTCTTGTTGACCTGACACAAGGTGAACTTGGAACAAGAGGAACCAAAGAAACTCGTTATGATGAAGCTGCTACTGCCAGTAAGTTACTTGGTTTAGAAGCGAGAGTCAATTTAAAAATGGCCGATGGATTCTTTTCTCACTCAGAAGAAAATCTTCGATTGATCATTGAACAAATTCGCTACTTCAAACCAGAAATCGTTTTGCTGAATGCTGTAAAAGACAGGCATACAGACCACGGAAAAGGGAGTAAATTAGCATCAGAGGCTTGTTTTCTATCAGGATTAATGAAAATTGAAACATATTTCAATGGGGTGAAACAAGAACAGCACCGCCCAAAAGCTGTTTATCATTACATTCAAGACAGATACATCAAGCCAGATTTTGTTATTGATGTTACAAACTTTGTTGAACAAAAAATTGAAGTGATAAAAGCTTATAAAACACAGTTTTTTGATCCAAATTCAGATGAACCAAGTACACCAATTTCTGGTGAAGACTTCTTTGATTTCATAAAAGGCAGAATGTCTGAGTTTGGTAGACCAATCGGAGTAAAGTATGCCGAAGGTTTTACCGTTGAACGATTGCCTGCAGTAAACTCACTGTTCGACTTGTTCTAACTTCTGTTTTACACCCACTATTACATTTTCAAGCTCGTGCAACAACTCCGAATTCGAGATTTTTTCTCCATCAAAATTATGCTGAAAAAAGGGTAATGAAAAATGTCCAATCACCTTTGCACTGTGAATAGGAAAACGTGTTAACGCAGCTTCCATCACAAACCTTCCTCCCATTTTCCCGGTAGCAGTTGATACTAATAAAGTAGGTTTTTCTTGAAAAAATGCACCCTGAATTCGTGAACACCAATCCATAAGATTTTTAAAAACCGCTGTGTATGTACCATTGTGTTCAGTGAGCGAGATTACCAATAAGTCTGCTGAACCTATTTTTGCATAAAAATCTTTTGCTTGTTGTGGAATTCCTGTTTCTTCTTCTTTATCTATAGAATACAAAGGCATTTCAAAGGAATGCATATCTATTACTTCAATATCAGAAGAGATCAATGATGCTGTGTATGCTGCGAATGTTTTATTAATTGATTTTTTACTTGAACTAGTGCCAATGGCTACAATTTTCATTTTTGCTCGATTTTTATTTCACAAAGATAGGGCAAAAGTGACAATATAAAAATTACTCTTCAATTTCAAAAGTTGCTTCAAAGAGCTGTTCCAATTGATTGAGCACTGTTGATCGAGAAAATTGTTGCGCATACAATCGGATTGCAGCTGCATCAAATACGTGTTCTGCCTTAGTAAAAGAGAGAAGAGTGTTTTTTAAATCAGAAATCGAATTATTCCGAATTTGAACTCCTAAATACGAAGGCATATCTGTAGCTATTCCAACAGAAGTAGAGATTACCGGAGTGCCCGTCATCCATGCTTCGGCAACAACAATACTGAACGTTTCGTATTCAGATGTCAGTATTAACGCATCATGTTCTTGAATCAATTGTGCTATTTTATCAGAATTTGAAGGTCCGATGAATCGAAAACCTTGTTCACACTTATTCAACCGAGCCCACTTCTCCAATTCAGCCGTTGATTGGTCTGAAACGATCGTTAACGAAATTTCCTTATTCGAATCAAGATACGCATTTAGAAAACCATCAAAAAGCGTTTCAACACTTTTAGTTGACTTATCAAGGGTTGAAATATGAATAAATTTCACTCTTTTTTGAGGATTTGTAGTTCTTAATTGAAAGACATCAGGGTCAACAAAATTTGGCAATACACCAATTTTAGTAGTTGGAAAAAGTGGCTGCATATCCTTTTTGAGTACCTCTGAAACTGCAAAAATATGTTTGCAATGCCTGCTTGCTATTCTAATTGCTTGTTTTTGAAAAGGATTAAGCATTTTTCTGGGCTTTCTTCTAAAATAAGAGCCATGCTCCAATAATATCATAGGGCAATCAAAGTATTTTTGGGCTTTGATAAATTGATGCGCACGAGGTAAAAACACATTTGCAAAAATTAAATCAACATGATTTATTAATTCTAAGGCCTTGTTAAATGCTTTTCTTTGAATCCACCATCGTTTGATTTTGAATGTATACTTAGGATGATACACTCGAATAACTCGTATGTTCTTCTCGTATGTATCTTCAAGTTCTGTTGTTTTACAAGACGCGTCGCTGGTTGTGAAAATAACAGTAACTTCATATTTATCAGCAAGTAAACCTGCAAAGCGCTCTACAAAATTGCCAGAATACAAATCAACTCGAGATGGAAACCACGAACTAAGTACCAAGATATGCCTTTTGGGTTCTGACATACCTCAAAATTGTAAAAATTCTTTTAATTGCGTATCAATTTATATGTTTTTGTATAATTCGATCTTGTCACTTTTACAAAACAAACTCCTAATTGAGAATCAAATAGTGTAATAATATGTTGATTTACAGAAAAGTTGATTTTTTGTCCCAGTGCATTATATATTTCTACAATATCTCCACTTTTTAATCCTTCAACTGTAAATGAATTGTGAAATGGATTTGGTGCAAATTGAACATTCATTTCTGTTTGGTTCTTCACTTCAAGAGGGCAGGACAATCTACTCATAAATTGCCAAATTGTATCGTTGTATTGTGTACTTACCAAACTGTTTCCGTTGCTTTCTCCCATTCGAATAAGTACTAATTTTGAAGAAGGAACAACATTGATGATTTGTCCATTTTTCCCTTCAGCTGCATACATGTCTACAGGTGCATTTGGGCACAACATTCCGGAAAAAACAAATTGAGTTGACGGAATCATGTATGAACTTTTACCATTCAACCAAGTGAGGTAGCCATAAGATGGATTAAGTGTTTGAGAAGAATTTATCATTTCACTCAAATAAGTAGGATCTGGCAACACTGCTGTTCCGTTCCAATATCCGTTTTGTGAAAGCAATAACCCGAATCGTGCCATACTTCTAGCTTTAGATACATAAATATGATTGTATCCATTTGTAATGTACAGACCCATCATTCCAATTTTACTTCCTACTTTTTGATTGACATAACTATTTAAAGACTGACCTGTAGCAATTTTTATCACGGAATCAAGCAAGGTATATGGTCCATTGTGGTACGCCCATCTTGTTCCGGGATTTGCCTTAAAAGTAAGGCATGAAGGCAAGGTGCAAAAAGGATCTGAAACTCCGTCATCTAAGCCAGTTGTCATCGATAACTGATGTTTTATAGTTATAGCATTTTCTTGCGTTGGCGTTAAGCTTGTCCACCCATTCCCTAAATAATGACTTGTAGAATCATCAATATCTAACAATCCCTCATATTGTGCAATTCCAACGGAATATGCTGTCAACGTTTTTCCTGCAGAATTCCAAACATGCAAGCTATCTGCAGTGAATGTTCCAAAGTATTTTTCCAAGACAATTTTTCCATCTTTCAATACGATAAATGCTTTAGAATCTGTTTCTTCTAACCATTGATACATCTTATCTATAGAATCTTGACACCAACCTAACGAAGCTGGTGAAAGCGTTTGCCACGTTGAACCAGTAAGTGGAGGGAAATATGTTTGTGAAACTGCATGAAAGC
>JBDHXR010000038.1:0-21372 GCA_039810825.1 Fluviicola sp. | reverse complement strand
AATTTTCTAACATCTTCATTGACCCAAATAGCTGGAATTTTCTTGTTGTGCGCACTGGTTGTTGTCTATTTTCAGCCCGATTTATTCGTATATACCAAGAGCATTACTGTAATTACAATTTTGTCCTTTTTTATTATTCGAATTTTACGTGGAATTTTTCATGCTTTCACCGAAGGTATACGTTGGTATTATATTATTTTGTACCTTTGGACCGTTGAAATTCTACCTGTATTGGTTTGTTTGAAGTTGATTTTAGGCACCAACACATTGGAATATTGATAATTGTTAAATGCTAAAACAATAGACACATTGAGTATCAAAACGATTTTGGTTTCTCAACCTAGACCTGAAGGAGAGAAATCACCTTATTTTGAATTGGCGGAAAAATACAAGTTAAAAATTGACTTTAGACCGTTTATTCAAGTTGAAGGAATTCCTGTTCAAGAATTTCGCTTGCAAAAAGTTGACATAAAAGAGCATACAGCAATTATTCTAACGTCAAAAACAGCTGTTGATCATTTCTTTAGAATTGCCGAAGAAGTGAGATTTGAAGTGCCAGATACCATGAAATATTTCTGTGTTTCTGAAGCTGTTGCTTTGTACCTCCAAAAGTATGTTACCTATAGAAAGAGAAAAATTTTCTTTGGAAAGCAAACAATTGAGGATCTTATTGACCCAATTAAAAAGCATAAAGGAGAAAAATTTTTACTCCCTTGCACAGATATTTTGCAAGACAAAATACCTGTAACTTTAGAAAATGCTAAAATTTCTTTTTCTAAAGCTGTTTTGTATCGCACAGTAGCTTCAGATTTAAGTGATCTGGAAGATGTGTATTACGATATGCTTGTTTTCTTTAGTCCGGGCGGAGTAGAAAGTCTGTTGAAAAATTTCCCCGACTTTAAGCAGAACAAAACCTTAATCGCTGCTTTTGGTCCAACTACGGCTAATGCGGTTTCTAAGAATAATTTGCGATTAGATGTACATGCCCCAGTGCCAAATGCGCCGAGCATGACTGCTGCGATTGAAAATTTTATCAAAGACTTAATTAAAAAGAAATAACATACCATGTTGACTTTTTTTGAGGTCAATGTGTTTGTATTATTTTTTGTTTCTTGTTTCTCGTAATGTTTTCATTAATTTTACATATAAATTCTCTTTATGGCACAAAGTAACAACGGACAAGGATCTTTTTTTTCTCCCAAAGAACACAAACGTGCTACAATAATTTTTTGGTTGATTGCAACATTTCCGCTTTACTTCATTGGCGCCTTGCTACTTTTTCAATCGGAAGACAACTTACCTCCTGTTGCAATGTTGGACAATCCACCAGAACTTTTGGCTTCTGTAATTTATGCCGATGATGGCGAAACGGAATTGGGTAGATACTGGAAAATTAATAGAACTTCTGTAGAATATAAAGATATTAGCACAAACGTAACGGATGCCTTAATTGCTACTGAAGACGAACGTTTTTACGAACATTCAGGAGTCGATTTTAGAGCATTAGGAAGGGCAATTGTGAATGTGGGGGGCGCTGGCGGAGCATCAACTATAACTCAACAACTTGCAAAGCAACTTTTTACATTGCAAATTCGTGAACGTGAAGAATTGGCTCGTGCTAGTGGACTTGATATAGGAAGAGAACCTTCAACAAAAATTGGTAGAATTTGGGAACGAATAAACGAAAAAGCAAGAGAAAATATTATTGCTACTCGTTTAGAATCGCGCTTTACCAAAGAGGAAATCATTACTATGTATTTGAATCAGTTTGATTTCTTATACAATGCCGTAGGAATTTCAAATGCTTCAAAAGTTTATTTTAATAAAAAGCCAAAAGACTTGTCCAAAATTGAAGCAGCAATGCTTGTAGGGATGTGTAAAAATCCTACACTTTACAATCCATATACTTTTAAAATAAAAAACTACCGCAGCTTTTTAGCTCGAAAAAAAGGTGTTGACCCAAATTCAATAACGGCTACAGAAATTTCAGCTGCCCGAGCTAACGATAGCTTGCGTGCTGTTGCTAGAAGAAACCAAGTACTTATGCAATGGCTTGTGAATTCGAATGAAGCAAACTCTGCCCTGAAACACACCATTACCCGCGAAGAATATGATGTGTTATCAAAAAAACCAATCGTTACAAACTATCAAGTAGTTGACCATAAAAAAGGAATAGCTCCTTATTTTAGAGAATACCTTCGAAATGAGGTTACCGAACTGCTAAGCACGAAAAAAGAAGACGGATCTTTGATGTATAAACGCGAAGATGGAATGCCTTACGATATTTACCGCGATGGTCTTCGTATTTACACTACACTGAATGCGGATATGCAAGAATATGCAGAATATGCTTTAGAAAGACACCTTAAAGAAACACTTCAACCGCAATTTGACAGAAACAACCGAGGCATGAAGAATTGGCCTTTTTCAAATTCCCTGACTGCAGATGAAGTGAAAAATATCCTTAATTCTTCCATGAAACGCTCTGATCGATACATTAACATGGCAAATGCCGGAGCAAGTGAAGAAGAAATTCGTAGAGCTTTTAATGAACCTACTGAAATGCGTGTTTTTTCTTGGAATGGTGAACGTGATACTGTGATGACACCGATGGATTCTATTCGCTACTACAAATCATTTTTGCAAGCCGGATTATTATCTGTTGAACCAAGTACAGGTTTTATAAAAGCTTGGGTGGGCGGAGCAAATATTGATCATTTTGCGTATGACCATGTGAAGTTGGGAAAACGGCAAGTAGGTTCTACCATCAAACCTTTTGTGTATGCAGCAGGTGTAATGATGAATGTCATTAAACCAGGATTGGTAATCCCGAATATTTCGTACTGTGTTGATTTGTATGACCCAAGCGGAAACCCTGATGGACAATGGTGTCCAAGAAATTCTGATGGCAGTGGAAAAGGTGGAACTATTTCTATACAACGTGGTTTATCAAACTCCATGAACAATGTTGTGGTGTATGTAATGAAACAAATGGGTGCTCTTGCTGGCCCTAAAACAGTGGCAAAATTGTTGAAAGATATGGGCATTGTGCTGAATGAAAACGATGTGGTTCCGGCAATGTGTTTGGGTTCTATGGACTTGTCTTTGTTCGAGTTGGTTGGTGGTCAGGCAACTTTCGTAAATAAAGGTATTTTCAATAACCCAACTTCAATTTTGCGAATTGAAGATAGAGCTGGTCATGTAATTTACAACGCCAAAACGACTTCAAAAGAAGCATTGAATGAAACCGTTGCCTACACAATTTTGAAAATGATGAAAGGTGTTGTTCAAGGTGGAACTGCAAGTAGATTACGCGGAGGTTCTGAATATGGCAATATCCCTTATCCAACTGCCGGAAAAACCGGGACTACACAAAACAACTCAGACGGTTGGTTTGTTGGACTTACTCCCGATTTAGCCACTGGCGTATGGGTAGGTGCAGAAGATAGAGGCGTTCGATTTAGAAGTACAGATCAAGGACAAGGAGCTAGAACTGCTCTTCCTATCTACGGGTATTACATGAATAAAGTGTATAAAGACCCAAAACTAGCCATTTCTACTACTGATTTTGAAGCACCTGCCAATTACGATAACAGCGTGTTTAATTTGACGGGGTCTGAATTTATTCCGGAGGAATCTGATTCAACTACATTATTAATTGATGATATTAAATTAGAATGATATGAACAAGGTTGTAAAAAATGTGCAAGAAGCATTAAGCGATGTGAAAGACAATATGACTCTAATGGTTGGTGGCTTTGGTTTATGTGGAATTCCTGAAAATTCAATCGCAGAACTTGTAAAGATGAATGTGAAAGGGTTGACTTGTATTTCTAACAATGCTGGTGTTGATGATTTTGGACTAGGATTACTCCTTCATAAAAAGCAAATTAAGAAAATGATTTCTTCGTATGTGGGTGAAAATGAAGAGTTTGAAAGACAAATGTTGTCTGGAGAATTGGAAGTTGAACTTACCCCTCAAGGTACATTGGCAGAAAAATGTAGAGCAGGTGGAGCGGGAATACCAGCATTTTTTACACCAACCGGATACGGAACTGAGGTAGCTGAAGGAAAAGAAGTGCGTGTATTTAATGGCAAACCTCATATTTTAGAGAATGCACTATCGGCTGATTTTGCTATAGTTAAAGCTTGGAAGGGTGATACGGAAGGAAATTTAGTGTATAAGTCAACTGCTATGAATTTTAACCCCATGATGGCTATGGCAGGAAAAATTACGGTTGCTGAGGTAGAAGAGTTGGTTCCAGCTGGCGCTTTAGATCCTAACCATATTCATACACCGGGTATTTTTGTTCAACGTATATTTCAAGGAGAAAAATATGAAAAGCGCATTGAGCAAAGAACAGTACGTAAAAAAGCCTAAGTAATTTAAAGTGATTACAAAAGCAATTAGCAGTTTATCGGAGCATAAATATTTTACCTATTTATTTAGTCTATTCGTAATTTTTGCTCTTGAACGATTACTTATTTACTATCTAGGCAGCTTTTATTTTCTAAGTTATAGTGCTACTGTATCTCAATGTGTATCAGGACTTTTTTATGATTTCTTTTGGTGTTTTGTTGTCATTACTTTTGCTGAACTTATTGAACGCATTATTGCTCTTTTTGGGATTTCACTTAGAAACAGTATCAAATTTTTAGCTGCTACAATTGCCCTAATACTTCTATACTTCTTAGATCAGTATTATTTAACTACGGGCACTTTACTCAACAACATGATTTTTAAATTTACATTTAATCAGCTAGTTGAACTTTTGGCTTTTCAAGAAAATATTTCTTTGCTTAAAACCTTATGGTTTGTATTGTTGCTCCTTGGTTTTATTTTTTTTATCAAAGCACCAATTGCCAAATCTATAAACAAGAAGTATCTGTTTGTGTTTACCTGCATGATAGCTACTTCTTCTTTTGTCTTTTCGATGAAAGCAGATCGTGCTGACCCCAATGTGTATTCCATTAATAAATCGGACTACTTCTTGCTTTCACTGCTGCGTTATGGACAAGAACAAACTAAAAATGGACAAGTGTCTATAGACGAATTTGCAGGCTTAGATCCGTTGTATTTGAATAAAAAGACACTCAACCCAATTTCTATTCTTGAAAAATCATGGCCAGACAAGTCGTCAATAGCTCCATATTTTAATCATACTACAAATGCAAAAGCACCAAATGTTTGCATCATTATTGTAGAAAGCATGTCTGCAAATTTAGTTGGAAATTATGCCAATAAAACAGGGCATTTGATGCCGTTTTTAGATTCCATTTCAAAGCAAAGTTTGTTCTTTCCAAACGCACTGAGCACAACCCAACGTACACATCATGTTTTGCCTGCATTATTGGGGTCTTTACCACATTCACGAAACCACACTACATTTCAAGAAATTGAGTATCCATCATTTACAAGTCTTTTTCAGGCTCTAAAAACGCATTACTATTCATCATTTTATTGTGGCATAGATTTGAATTTTAATCAAATGCACCGTTTTATCGATTATTGTGACGTTGATTATGCTAGTTCTTCTTTCCATACACTTTCATTAGCTGAAAAAAAAGAAGTTGAAAATTATTGGGGAATTCCTGATGGAATGCTTTTCAGAGAGTATTTACACACTTCCAAAACACAAAAATCCAAATCCGTATATTCAAAGAAAAGTGCTTTAGATGTTTTATTAACCATTTCAACCCACGAACCCTTTAATTATCCAAACAAAGATTTATACAAAAAACGTGTGCTTCAACTCATTGCTAAACTTCCAAAGTCAAAATTGAAAGAACACTTGACTTCCAAAGCTTCTGAATTGGGAACTTTTTGTTATACAGATGATAAATTGAGGTATCTATTCTCTGAGTTAAGAAAACGGAAAGAATATGAGAATACCATTTTTGTCATTACTGGGGACCATGGTTCTTCGTTGCTTTACGACGAGGCAATGAGCAAATACAGAGTGCCTCTTATGATTTATTCACCTTTGCTCAAGAACCCGAAAACAATACCCTTTGTTGTTTCTCATTTAGACATTGCACCAACACTTCTAAACTACATACGCACTACATACAACATTCCACAAAGTGCTACCCATTTTTATTTGGGTGAAGAACTTTCAATCACTTCTCAAAAACCCCGGATTTTAGCTTTTAAAGATGAATATTTAGCTACAAGTGCGTTGTATACGAATGGGTTTACCCTTCAAGAGGGAAAACTCTTTACTTTAGACAAACAACTCAATCAAAAACCTTCAACAAATACAGTTAAACTAAATGAACTGAAAAACCAATTAAATAGTATCAATAAACTAAATTTTTATTTAGTTGAACAAAACCACATATATACTGTTCAACAGGCTATTGCAAATAAGATTGCTGATGCTTTCTTAGCGAAAGATTTATCAGAAAAACCCGAATACATCAAACTTTTTGATGTGTCTGACAAGGATATTTTAACGAATAACTTAAGTCGAGATCATTTAATGATTGATGTGAATTTTGAAATTCAAGACCAGCGAATTGTAAAAGATGGAGATTACGCTGTTTGGATCAAGATAGGAGACCAACAAGGAAAAGAAGAGTATGAATACATGCAGTGGGTCTATCAAGACAAATTTGAAAAGAAAAACATAAACACTGCTAAGGTTCATTTCTATTTAAGTAAAGATAAGATTCGTAAAATTCAGGGAAATCAAAAAGTGTATTGTTTTATTTCAAATATAAAGATTCAAGATTTACCCTTTAAAAAAGTTTCGTGGGAAATTAAATGACTTTTTCAACCTTGTCATTTTCTCTAGTCCATTAGTCATATTTTAACATTGTTTTCAAAATAATTCCCTACTTTTGTATCAAATTTCATAATAATGGGAAAATTTGGTGTTACAGAAATCGTTTTGATTTTAGTAGTTGTTCTTTTGTTGTTTGGGGGTAAAAAGATTCCTGAATTGATGAAAGGTTTGGGTAAGGGTATCAAAGAGTTTAAAGACGCTAGTAAAGGTGAAGATACTGCACCTAAAACTGAAGAAAAGAAAATCGACTAAGACTGTTGGCGCATGTATAAAACTTTTTCGGATGTGAAACAAGCACTCTCCGCAGGTATAACCGTGGAGAAAATTGTGCGTTCATATCTTTCGAAAATCGAGGAAAACAAAAACTTGAATGCCTTTGTTGAAGTGTTTGAAGAGAGTGTGTTGGCACAAGCTCAAACTGTAGATAAAAAATTAGCCGAAGGTAAAGCAGGTAAGCTTGCCGGAATGGTGATAGGAATCAAAGACAATATCTGCTACAAAGGCCATAAAGTAAGTGCATCTTCAAAAATTCTTTCAGGGTTTGAGTCACTATACTCTGCTACGGCTGTTGAACGCTTGCTTGCAGAAGATGCGGTAATTATTGGAAGATTGAATTGCGATGAGTTTGCGATGGGAAGTAGCAATGAAACATCTTATTACGGACCTGTTAAAAACAATTTACGCACTACGCATGTACCTGGCGGTTCGTCAGGAGGTTCTGCTGTTGCTGTTTCTGCCGGACTTTGCACTGTTGCTTTGGGTTCAGACACTGGTGGTTCTATTCGTCAACCTGCCTCGTTTACCGGAACAATTGGGTTGAAACCAACCTATGGTCGTGTTAGTAGATATGGATTGATAGCTTATGCGTCTTCATTTGATCAAATAGGGCCATTTGCAAATTCATTGGAGGATACCAAGCTGGTTTATCAAATCATTGCAGGTAAAGATAAAATGGATTCAACAAGTTCGTCTATCCCTTTACAAAACCCAGATTCTGCAAATATTAAAGGTAAAAAACTTAAAGTTGCTTTTTTAAAAGAAGCTTTAGAAAATGAAAATGTGGATCAAGAAGTGCGTTCTATGATTCAGAATTGTTTGGATAAATTAGTTGCCGAAGGACATATTGTTGAGCCGGTTAGCTTTCCATACCTAGATTATTTAGTGCCTACATATTATGTCTTAACCACTGCCGAAGCTTCATCCAATTTATCACGTTTCGATGGAGTTCATTTTGGATATCAGGCGCATGATGCGAAAGGCGTGGAAGAAGTATATTCACTATCTAGAACCCAAGGTTTTGGTAAAGAAGTGAAACGAAGAATTATGGCAGGTACTTTTGTGCTTTCTCATGGTTATTACGATGCTTATTACACCAAAGGGATGCAGGTAAGAAGAGTTTTGAAAGATAAAACAAAAGAAATCTTTTCTCAGTATGACTTGCTGTTGCTTCCTACAACACCTTCTACTGCTTTTGAATTTGGCGCAATAACAGATCCAATTCAAATGTATTTGCAAGATATATTCACAGTTCATGCTAACTTAACAGGAAACCCTGCACTGGCTATGCCAATGGGTATACATTCAAACGGATTGCCTATGAGTTTGCAATTGATGGCTGATGATTTTGATGAATCTACTTTGTTTTACGCTGCACAGTTGTTTAATACGAATTAAAGAAGATATGAAGGGGGTGTTTAGACTTAATTTTTTGTTGGGATTTATTATTTTACTCTGCTCAAACGGAGCATTTTCTCAGCGAAAAACGTTGAAACAACCTGCTAAAGATACCTTGTCTGGAGTTGCGTTTATTCGCACTGTAGAACAAAGCTTAAGCTTGTACTTAAATGAAATGTCAAAAGGCAGAAATTATGATTCGCTGATTGATGCGTTGGATTATGAGCCGTCAACTATTCCTACTTTTTCTGATGAGGTATATTGTAAACGCTTAGCCAAACTAAATGAGGTTTCTACTTTTGGTTTTGATTGCAATAGCGTTTCTCTTTCAGTGATTAAATTTTTTGCGCAAAATCGTAGAAATTTTGGTCGTGTAGTTTTGGGTCGTGGTAAGCTCTATTTTGATATGTATGAAGAAAAATTGGCTGAATATGGCTTACCAATAGAACTGAAATATTTGTCTGTGATTGAAAGCGGGTTGCGCCCTCAAGTAAGATCTAGAGCAGGAGCATTAGGCTTGTGGCAGTTTATGTATGGAACGGGTCGCCAGTATGGATTAATAGAAAATTCCTACATTGATGAGCGTATGGATCCTGTAAAAGCAACAGATGCTGCGTGCAGGTATTTGAAGAAACTATACGATATTTACAATGATTGGAATTTAGCTTTGGCAGCTTACAACGCAGGTCCCGGAAATGTAAACAAAGCTATTCGCCGTTCAGGTGGAAAACGTACATATTGGGAAATACGACCTTTTTTACCTCGTGAAACGCAAGGATATGTGCCCAACTTTATTGCTGCGTGCTATTTGTTGACTTATCACGTTGAGCACAACATTACTCCTGTAGATCCCAAAATTCACTACTATCAGCTTGATACGATTTGTCTGAGCAGCGGAATTCACATGCAAACCATAGAAAAATTAGTAAATTGGAAGGTGGAAGATATTCAAGCTTTAAATCCAGTTTACAAAACAAGTTATATTCCTCCTTCATCTCCTGCTCAGTGCATTACCGGTCCACTGGAAAAAATTGGCTTGCTTGTAAGTGTTGAAGATTCAATGTATGTACTAGAACAGCGTATTTATGGAACAGGTGTAAATAGACCTTACAATCCGAATGAAACGGCAGTCAACAATCAAAGCAATCAAATAGTAGTTTCCACTACAAAACCTATAGATATTCCGAAAACCAAAATGGTTACTAATACTAATTACACCTATCATAAAGTGAAAGAAGGTGAAAGTTTGGGTGCAATTGCAGCTTTTTACAATGTAGCTGTACAAGAATTAATGGATTGGAATGATTTGGTTGATACGCGTATTACGATAGGTCAGTTTCTAAAAATTCAATCGAAAGTTATTGAAGAGGTAGCGAATGAAGCGTATTATGAAGCAGTAAAAGACAGCATTGAAACTGCAAATTCAACACCAAAAGTAATCGAAACTCCTGCGCCAACACCAACTCCTGCCCCTGTAGCGAAAAAATATTATACAATCCGAAGTGGCGATTCGTTTTCAAGAATAGCTTCACGACATGGACTTACCATGACGCAATTACAACGATTAAATCCTGGTGTTTCACCCGGAAGGATCCGTGCCGGACAAAAACTACGTGTAAAATAAATGCCTGTGCAAACGCTAGCAGTTGCCATTATTACATTAAACGAAGAACGAAACATTGGTCGTTGCTTGCACTCCATAAAAGATCTTGCAGATGAAATTATTGTTTTAGACGCTTTTTCGACAGACAATACACAGCAAATATGTGAATCGTATAACGTCACTTTTGTCCAACGCAACTGGGAAGGATACGCAGCTACTAAGAACTATTTAAATAGTTTAACATCGTGTGATTACATCCTCTCTTTAGATGCAGATGAGGCATTGAGTGATCGTTTGTACCAAGCAATTAAATCTCAAAAAGAAAAAGGGTTTGAAGGAACCTATTCTGTTAATCGTTTAACTAATTATTTAGGTAGTTGGATTCGTTATAGCGGTTGGTTTCCAGATGTTAAGCCTCGTCTTTTTCCAAAAGAAGGCACTTTTTGGGCAGGAGAATTTGTGCATGAAGAGTTGGTTTATCCAGCTTCAACCTTAACATTATTGGATGGAGTATTGGAACATTATTCCTATTACTCATACGCAGATCATAGAAAACGTGCGGATAAGTATTCCATTCTAACAGCACAAAAATTTCATGCCAACGGGAAGAAAGTTGGACCCTTAAAGCCATACATAAGTGCTTTGGGTAGATTTATTGCTATGTTTATCATCAAATTGGGCTTTTTGGATGGATGGAAAGGGTTTAAAATTGCCCAAATCAGTGCTCAATCGAATGTGCTGAAATACAAAGAACTTAGAAGATTAAATCGTGAAAACAAAAACTGATTGGAACCACAAACACATTGCTATTAGTCGGATTGACAGCATAGGAGATGTTATGCTGACTCTTCCTATGTGTGCTTGGTTAAAATCGACATTTCCCGCTTGTAAAATATCTTTTCTCTGCAAAGCATACACCGCACCTTTGGCAGAAAAATATAGTTCGGTTGACCAAGTTGTTTGTGTAGATGAACTTTTACAATGTTCTAAGAATGAGCAAACCAATTTATTGAAGAAATTTAAGTTTGACGCGGTAATCCATGTTTTTCCGAACAAAACTTTGGCTTATGGAATGAAAAGAGCAAAAGTACCTTTTCGTATTGGTACTTCTCATCGATTGTATCATCTTTTTACGTGCAATATTCGTCCAAATTTCACGCGTAAAAATTCTAATCTACATGAATCTCAACTAAATTTTGAGTTGTTGAAATTTTTTGGTTTAAAAACCGTTCCAATTTTAGAATTGTTGAATGAGTATACTTCAAATTTCAAACTGAAATCAACGGAATTACCTTTAGAAATAAAAGATAAATTAAAAACTAAATACATAGTTTTACATCCGAAATCTCAGGGCAGTGCGTTGGAGTGGCCAATTGATAAATACAGAGCCTTGGCAATTCTTCTTATTGAACAGGGATATCAAGTTGTATTTACAGGTACCGAAAAAGAAGGATCGTTGTTTCGAGAATGGATTCCTGCTGAAATGGGAGCCATCGATACAACTGGAAAATTATCGATAGATCAACTTTGTCAATTGATAAACAAAGCAGATGGCTTGGTAGCCTGCAGTACTGGCCCATTACACATAGCAGGTTTTTTAAACAAGAAAGCTGTTGGGCTTTTTTCTTCTCGAAAACCAATTCACCCGGGTAGGTGGAAGCCACTTGGAAATAATTCTGTTGCCTTGGTGTTTGACTCTTTATGTCAAAAATGCTCGCAAGGTCAAAATTGTACCTGCATAGCAGATATTTCAGTAGATGAAGTTGCTCATTATTTCATTGATTATTACGTATGCGGCCGCTTTTGACATTGTTAATTTATTCCAATTCGTGGGTAGCATTGTGCCTGAGCATGTTGGTTTTAGGCTTAGGTACTTACTTTCAACTAGCAGAATTGCACTTATTTTTCTTTTGGAGTTTTTGTAGCACTGTTTCTGCCTATCAATTGCATCGACTATTTCGACTGAAACAATTAGCATACACTGTTCGATCAAATAGAAGGCTTTTATGGATGCAAAAAACATATACGCTGCAAATTTGTTGGTTTGGAATCAATTTCTTATGCTGTGTTTTATTAACGATGTATCTCCCTTTTTCGAAAGAAAGTTTACTTCTTTTGCTTGTTAACTGTGTAGTTGTAGGTTTGTATGCATTGCCTTTGCCATTTATTGGAAATGGAATACGCAACTTACCTTTTATGAAGAATATTTTGATATCACTGAGCTGGACAATCATTGTGTTGTTGCCTTTAGCTTCAGAAAATCATCAAATTCCATGGATTTTACCAATAATAATTGCTGTTTCCGTTTTTGCTCAAATTATTCCATTTGATGCCAGAGACGTGGCACATGATTTGAAATCCATGTTTACAATTCCGCAGTTAGTTGGTTTGTCTGCCTCAAAATATATTGGGTTTGGTATATTTGCATTTGCTCTTACCCTTCAGTTTGTTTATTTAAATTTTCATTGGCTTTATTTCCCAATATTAGTGATTGCTGCATTTGGACATTTTTTTCCGTTTAAAGTAGGATATCAACTTCGCTTAGAGTTTATGTGGGAACTGCCATTAGGATTGATGGGCTTATGGTTTTTGATGGTGTAATGTGTTTTCAAACATACTTTTTTGTTTTTCATTTCTTCATGCTTACATTTGCCAATGAATTAATAACACTATGGCAACAATTTCTTCATACGATTTTCACAATAAACGTGCTTTGATACGCGTAGATTTCAATGTTCCACTAAACAAAGAAACGCTAGAAGTAACAGACGATACGCGCATTCGTGCTGCTGTACCTACCATTAAACACATTTTAGACAATGGTGGCTCTGTTGTGTTGATGTCGCATTTAGGAAGACCAAAAGAAGGGCCAGACGATAAATTTTCTCTTCGCCACATCCAAACTACTATTGAAAAGCATGTTGGGAAACAACTAAAATTTGCTTCCGATTGCATTGGTGCTTCAGCTTTTGAAATGAGTAAGAATTTGAAAGCCGGAGAAATCTTGTTGTTAGAAAATGTTCGTTTCTACAAACAAGAAACTGCAGGTACAGAAACATTTGCTGCTGATTTAGCGAAACATGGCGACTGCTATGTGAATGACGCTTTTGGAACGGCTCACCGCGCGCATGCATCTACAACCATTGTTGCCAAATATTTTCCGAATGACAAGATGTTTGGTTTCTTGATTGAAAACGAAATCAATGCGGTAGAAAAAGTTTTAAATTCTACAGAAAAACCCTTAACTGCCATTGTTGGTGGCGCAAAAGTTTCTTCAAAAATCACCATTATTGAACGATTATTAGAGAAAGTAGATAACCTTATCGTTGGGGGTGGAATGGCTTATACTTTTGTGAAAGCAGTTGGCGGAAACGTAGGTTCTTCTCTTGTAGAAGATGATTATTTAGATATTGCAAACACAATCTTGAATAAAGCCAAAGAAAAAGGAGTAAATCTATACATACCAACCGATACTCTAGTTGCTGATAAATTTGAAAACAATGCAAGCACACAACTTGTACCGATCGAATCAATACCTACAGGATGGATGGGCTTGGATGTTGGCCCTGAGTCTGCAAAAGCTTGCGCTGAAATCATCGAGAACTCTAAATTGATTCTTTGGAATGGTCCGATGGGTGTTTTTGAAATGTCTAACTTCCAAAAAGGAACCTTGGATGTGGCAAATGCAATTGTAAAAGCAACTGCAAAAGGGGCGTTTTCATTGATTGGAGGCGGGGATTCTGTTGCAGCTATCAATCAATTTGGTTTAGCGAATCAAGTAAGCTATGTTTCTACTGGAGGTGGAGCCATGCTTGAGTATTTGGAAGGAATTGCCTTGCCAGGGATTCAAGCTATTCAAGATTAAAGAACAAAATTTGTAGCTCAATTTTCCTTGTTACTTTGTCCAAAGCCACAAAGTAACCAAAGGTCTTTTTTGGCAACAAATTTTCATGAGGACAAATAAAATGAGCACAGCCCGAATAATGAAAAAAAAGTAGAGATTAGTGTGGGAACTTCAATTTCTTACCACAGCACCGTAATGATGAAATAGCGCGAATTATTTGTCACTTAACCTATCTTCAACACTCATTCGTTGGTGTAATATCCTGATGACTTCCACTTTATTTTGTTTCTTATTTATTTTAAAGAAAATATAATGAGATTTTATTTGGGTTCTCAAATATCCTTTTCTTACATCGCTAAAGTCTTTTCCGGATTTTGGATTTTCTGCAATGTATTCGATTTCGTTTAATATCAATTCAAAATATCGGTTAGCTTGCTCAAACGACCAATTTTCAAATGTGTAAAGCCAAATTTTCTCAATGTCTTCTTTAGCCTCTATGCTTAGATCATAATTCATTTTTTAGCGACATGTTTCTGATGAAGCTCTTTCAGGAAATTATCACGATTAAATTCTTTTACAAAACCTGATTTTTCTCCTTTTTTCAGTTCGTTAATCAACGCTGTTTTTTTCGAATCTTCATATTCAAACATTCTTAGAGCTGTTCGTACAACCTCACTAGCAGAGGAAAATTTTCCGCTTTTAATCTGTTTATTGATGAAATTATCAAAATAATCGCCTAGTAAAATTGAGGTATTTTTAGCCATAATTTGTATTTTACATCAAATATACCAAGTATTGGTATTATAGCCAAAATTTTATCTCTATTTTATACTTAAAAGGCTGATGAGATAAGTTTCCAGAATACTGCCAGGGCTTCGAAATCACAATAAATTGTAAGACTTTTAATTCGAGAATTAAGATTGAAGTTTAACTTCTAAATCTTTTTAAGTACTTCTAATCCTCGGCCATTATGCTGAGAAGGCAAGAAAACAAACAAATGGAGCGAAATAAAGCATTTACTGTTTGAGAATCGTCCTGAAAGGCGATTCGAGGTTTAAATGCTTTCGCGAAATGTCGTGTAGTTTTCAACTTCTCGAATATGGGCCTAGCGTTTTTTGGTTCTACCTTTTTTTGGCAATGAAAAAAAGGTAGAGATTAGTATTAGAACTTCAATCACTACGGCACCACCAGTACTTTACCTACTTCTTGCAAACCATTAGAAGTACTGAAGCGGTAATGGTAAACTCCACCAGCCAGCTGTTGTTGGGGTTTGTAGTCTGTATAGAGGTTATGAAAACTTTCTGAAAATACCAACCTGCCTGCACTGTCATAAATACCAAGTGTAGCAGTGGTATTGGGGTTTAGCAGCACCTCAAAATGAGGCAAGAACCCACTGCTACCCGGGTTGCCTTTGATGGTTAAATGATCTGTATATGGAAACTCCCCCAAACAACAAGTATCACACTCGGTGAGGGAGAAGGAATCAAAGAAATATGAACCCAAAAAAATATTCATAGAGTTACAACCAGAAAATTCATAAACTATTTCAGAAGTATCTCTAAAAGCACCAAAGGCAATGTATTTTTCACCCCCATCCGGTACAAAGCACACACTGAGCTTCACCCAGTCCAATGTATCTTTGATAATGTTATTGTCTTTAACAACCTTAATCATTCTAAACTGATTTATGTAAGGACTAACACCATTAAACACATCTATACGCTCTTTCATCAATAAAATATCAAAGGCATTGTTGGCAAAAATTGCATTTTCCTCTAAATTATTACAAACACCAAGAGAAGCTAAAGAAACATAATATTCCAGATAATGAGGAACTTTTCTCAAGGGTTGTGTTAAGGTACATATAAAACTTTCACGTAATTGAGTATATCCATAAGTTTCACCTGAATAAAATTGAAAATTTATAGGGTTACTTGCGACAACATTATGTATATGAATATATCCTTTACCTTTATGTGGTATTTGAAATCCAAATTTATTATACGGAACTTTTGTATATTCATAATTACTACATTCATTTAAGTAATCTGTTGTGCTCCAAAAAGGAAAATCGCTCCACCCTTTTAAATATTCAATTTGACTGACATAATCAGGACAAGTGTCATATATTTCACAATCTGGGTTAAGAATTAGATTCTCCTGTGCTACTATACAATTTGGGCTTGCAAAGTGCAAGCCCAAAAATACAGTTAAAAAGAATTTACTCCACCACAATTTTATGTGTTTCATTGGTGCCATCTTTTAATAATATTCTAGCAATATAAACACCTCTTTCAAGTGTTGAATGGTACTCATAAGATTTACCAACTACTGCTTTGCTGTACATCAACTTGCCAGACAAATCATGAATCGTAATCAAACTCATATCATGTTGAGTTGCTATATGAAAATTGCCATTAGAAGGGTTGGGGTAAATGCTTGTATTTAAGACTGCTTCAAATGTTCCTGTGGATGTTGAACTGCTCCCCCTACTTTGTAAGTTTTCTGGTTGCTCACAGCCATTCCAATCCAAAATAGCTCTTGCCCAATAAACCGCAGAACCCGTTGTAAGAGGATCCATACAAGCTATGGTGTAGAGGGTTAAACTATCAGTTACTGAAATAACGGTGTCTTGCAACCTGCTTTGTGTGTATATATTTGCTACTGTTTTGTTCCATTGTAAGAGGCTGTCTGTTGGTGGCAATTGAGAAACATAGAGCTGGGCTGTATCAAAAGCACTATTGGCAAAAGCTTCTTGTATATTGAGTAATGTAGAAGTATTGGAGTTCTGCATAGATGCATCGTTTTGTTGGTATTGCACATCTTCCGGTGTTCCTAAATATTCTAAACTAGGGTCTTGTTTCAAGCTGCTTAAAGTAAACTGGTGCAAGTAATGTTTCATAGAAACATCCAAAGTATCATAAATAGGTCCACCGGCAACCACTGCGCCCATATTGCGCTCACGCCATTGAGACAATGAAAAATTAACAATAGGAGGGTTAAAAGTCATGGGACAATGATCGAAATTACTAACTACAGGAATGTCTGACCAGTTATTTGCTATGCTAGAAATAATACTACTTGGTCCAGAATACATCACTGTACTTGGATTTCTGTAATACTTCAATGGTACTCCCACGCCGTGGTTGATCAAGGTTCCTTCTGTTCTGGCTTGTAGTGTACCTATCCACTTATTGTTAGCACCATGTGTAGTAGAGCCTTGGTCAGAGATGTCTGCAGCATTCATGTAGAAGCCGTTGAGGTTGTTTTGCATTTTGTTGCATTCGACACGTGCCCCCAAGCTAGAGCCCAGCGCATAAAAACCAACGGCTGTGCGCGTCATGGTATTATTAAATATGTATGCAGAAGGGCACATTTCTATGCGTATTCCTTGTATTTGGGTTGTAGTAACTTGTGTCGCTGTTCCGTTGTTGCGGGTAACGGTGTTGTTCCAAATATTGGCTTTTGAACTGTTTTGTGCCAAAATGCCGCGTATAGGTGCGTAAACACTTGTAAGGTTGTTGATTTCGTTGGGCATAAAATCAATATTGATAGCGTTTTTATTGAGGGTTGTATTGGGCACGTTTATCAACCATATACCGTAAAGCGCATTGCGTATGGTGTTGTTTTCAACAGTGGTTGTTTGCTGCACATTGGGCGCATAAGAAGAAATATAAATGCCCGCTGCAGATTTTGTGGCTGCATTGCCCAGTTGCCCCACTGCAGAGTTGTTCAACTGGTTATTTTTTACAACAACGGTGCTTTGCATCGAGTTTTTGATGTAAATGCCATAAGCATTGGGGTTTTGCTGGTTTATTTGGTTGTTTTGAATATCCAACAACTTCCACATATTGCTTTCAGCAGAGATACCACGCAAACGAATGCGGTTCATGTAACTGTATTTTATATATGTGTTCATCCCATTGTTTGAGGATACTCCATAGTCGCAAGATACAAAATAATTTTTATTCAACACAGAAGTACCAACGTTTAAAGCATTAACGAGTTTAATAGAAGAACCGTTGGTTCTGATGCCACAATATTTATCTCCCTCGTTGGGTGCAGGGGTTCCAGGTGTATGCTGCATCTGGAAAAAAGCATTTTTGTTTGAGGTGATTGAAGATTTATACCCATCTATACCGCGGCGTAAATTGTGAAATAAATTGCCGTTTGTGTTAAAATCGAAAGTGCTTATGGCACCAACAGTAAATCCTTTTACGTTGTTCAGCACAATTCCTGCATCCGGCTCATTCTGATAATTGTAAGGGTAAAGCAGGGTTTTATTTACTACATCTCCAAAATAATTGCCTTGTATAAAGCTGCCGGCAGCGTTAGGAATGTTTGAAAGGCTTATTCCCACAAAATTATCTATAAATACAGAGCCTTGAAAATCGTAAGTAAACGGCAATGTAGCAGTAACTGCGCTTTTAGCACCAATAAAATTGGCACTTCTGCTCGAAAATGTACACCCCGGCTGACTGATTAAAAAGCCGCCCCACATTTCATCACATTTAGGAGCAAATGTAGCATTAAAAATTTTTACAGATACATTGCTGTTTAATATGATGCGTGCATTTGGCGCAAGACGGATAAACGGACAATTAACAATAATAATATCTTGATCGATGATTAAATCATTGTTTAAAAACAGTGCTGTATTTGGCAAGTTTAATACACCCGAATTTGGAAGTCCGTTACTAGCTATCAATGATGACAAGGTAATTGGTGTTGAATACGGAGTTGATATTACACCAGTAGCATTTTGAGAGATATTAATAGCAACATTGGTAGGTGCAAAGAAAAATCCAGGTGGTATTTTATTTGACATGCCCAACACAGGGTCTGTATGCGAATAATACGTATTTTCAAAATATTCAACAGCTGGTAGTATTTTAACATTTGGTGGGGTGCAGCATCCTTTTATCAACACATTGCCTTGATAAAGACAACCGTTGATGTCTTCAGCTGTAACAATAATATGCAAATCATTGTTTGTTGCATTACCAGGTACTATATCAATAGTGTTTGTTCCTTGACCAGTAAATGACAAGTTAGGTGATAGTGACCAGTTAATGTTATTCAATGTTTGAGTTGATGAAAAATATATTGATGTGCCCATTTCACACAAATAACTTGCTGCATTAATTGTGATTGGATAGATTGATACACCTTGGAAGGTACCTGTTTGGATAAATATTGAAGACGCCGGATTCATTGGATATGGGATGTTGAAAGTCCATTGAACCGGGCTTGGGCTTGTGTAATGATGTGTAAAAGTTATTGTATTTGTGTTTTGCATTACACCCGCAGTAGTTGTACCGTCACCAAAATCCATTATTACGTTAACACTTGTAAAGGGTTTACATGCATAAAAGGTAAATGTAGCATTGCCACAATTGTCAATGGTAACTTGTAAATCATTGTTATCAATAACGGTGATGGTTGTAGAATAATTTGAAGTGCCACAGTCGCCAGTAATTGTATAGTTTACTGTATGTACACCCACACCAAGATTCAAGCTATTAATGCTTAATGAGGTATAAGTTCCATTTATTGGCGCTCCATCAATTGTAATATTACTCATTATTGCACTAGGTGAGGCCTGCAATGTTGTACTTTCACCGATACAGATTATTTCATCCGTTAGCACAGCAGGTGGTTCATTATTAACTACGTGAATAGTGAAAGCAAAATCATTTGGATTGTTTATCATGCCTAGATATGCCTGCGTATTCGATAAAAACAGTTCAGGAATTAGAAAAAACGTTACAGTTCCGGTATTCGTGAAAGAAAGTTGAGTACTTAATGTGCTATTTGAACTTGAGCTTATTGGATTAATTACTGCTCCATTTTGAGTTAGAAACTGGATATAATGAGGAAAAATTGCGTTTAATGGTGGAGAATACAACTGATATGGTGCAACTATAGCTAAATTTAGTGTTTCATTGATACAAACAGTTAATTCGTTGCAATTTACATTTCCATGATGCCCGTTTATTTCCATTTCAGTTTTGCAATGTAACAATTGATTTCCGTTTGAATCTGTAAATTCATTTGTCCAAAAAACACTTCCTGCTTTTGTTGAAATACAAATATTTATGCTTCCTACATTTGTGTTGTTTAATCTTTCTATTTCAATTACGTAGGCTGAATACGTTTGCAATTGGCTAAATACGATGCTATCTTGCATATTGTTTATTACAAACTCTTGTATAGGAGCGCTATTACAGTTTGTATCTCTTAAGTAAACTTTAAAAATGGAATCTGTACTTGATTGAAACTGTAAAGAAACGCTATCGTTTGGGGCAATAAATTTCAACCAAATTGAGGATTGCTCACGGTTAAAATTTTTTGATACAGTATTGCATGTGCCTACTGTAGCTCCCAGATAAAAGGGTGTTTGACAATTTTGTTGTGTATAAGCGAATAGAGAAATGCTTATAAAAAGTAAAATAGATAGTAGTTTATTCATAGTAGTAAATTTTGTTTAAAAATGAAAGATATTATTTGATATTTTGTAAATATTTGTTTACTTTTGATTTACTAAAGTTTATTTTTATGTTATTAGGAAAAAAATTATATAAACTTAGAAATGGGAAAAATCTAACAAAAGAGGGTTTAGCGAACGTACTAGGTGTATCTAAAGTGGCTTATGGTAAATGGGAAAATGATATCACCAAACCAAGTTTTGACAATATTAACTTACTCTGTAATTTTTTCAATATTTCAAAAGACGAATTGATTGAAGACGAAAAGGTTAATCTTCAAAATAATGTGTTCACGAATAGCCCAAACATTATCAATTCTAGCAACACAACCGTTACATATAGTTTTCCAAAAGAGGTGATAGAAAAATTACTTGAAAATCAACAAAACATAACCAAAGCGGTTGAATTGCAAAAAAAACTATTTGAGAAATACATAAAAAAGTAAGGCTTATTTATCCAATACTTTCGCAATTCTGAAATAGTCAGAATCTTTTCGAGGAGCGTTTTTTAATGCTTCTGCTTGTGTAATGGTAGTTTCAGGGATATCTTCGCGCAATACGTTTACTTCATTGCTCATATACACCAAAGGTTCTATTCCGTCTGTAGGTATCTCACTAAGTTTCCCCATAAAAGAAACAATCTTTTCCAAATCGTTTTTTATTGCTTGCTTGTCTTCACCCTCGAAGCGTAAACGGGATAAATGTGCGATGTGTTCTATGGTTTCGTCTGAGATTTTCATGGAACAAATGTAAGTATAAAAATCTGAGTTTAGTAATTCAAGCTTTGTGTTTCATGAAGCCTTGTTCTCGAAGTGGCTTTGCTAAGGTCTCAAACACCAAATCAGAAAGCTCTTTGTCGGTCAACTGTTCTTGCTGGCCTTTTCCAGGAGCCGACTGGATGAAGCCCGCGTGCTGTTTCAGGATTATTTCGTCGGCGCTTCGTACATCAGCAACGACAACGTACCCGATCCAGTGA
>JBDHXR010000037.1:0-21928 GCA_039810825.1 Fluviicola sp. | reverse complement strand
CTGATGGAAAAAAGATTGACTTTACCAGCATGCGTACCGGCGATTTAGAAATTTGGACAATGAATATTGACGGTTCAGATTTAAAACAAATCACGTTTGGATTGGGATACGACGGTGGAGCATTTTTCTCTCACGACAGTAAAAAATTGGTTTTTAGATCTTCAAGACCAACTTCTGAAGAAGACGTAAAAGAATATGTAGACAACTTAAAAAACAACCAAGTTGCTCCAACAAAAATGGAAATTTATACCGTAAATGTTGATGGCACAAACCTGAAACAAATTACTCACCTTGGAAAAGCAAATTGGTCCCCATACTTCCACCCAAAAGATGATCGAATTATTTTTTCTTCCAATCATCATTCAACACATGGGTATGATTTTCAATTATTTTCAATAGACACAAACGGCAGAAATTTAAAACAAGTTACTTTTCAAAGTATTTTCAACGCATTTCCAATGTTTTCACCAGATGGAAAGAAGATTGTATTTGCAAGCAATCGTACAGAAGGAAAACCAAAAGAAACCAATGTTTACATTGCTGACTGGGTAGAGTTTGACCCTGCTGAAACAGTAAGTGATGAGTTGTTAAAAAAGCATATAACTTATTTAGCATCAGACGAATTAGCTGGACGCTTGGCTGGTTCAGAAGGTGAGAAAAAAGCAGCGAAATACGTTGCTGAATCTTTTAAAAGTTATGGACTAAAACCTTATTCGGGCAAAGATTATTTTCAACAATTTGACTATAAAGTACGTCTAAACCCGCATGATTCTACGCAAATAAAAGAAACAAAGGGTACAAACGTCATTGCTTATTTAGATAATAAAGCTTCAAAAACAATTGTTATCGGAGCACATTATGACCATTTAGGATTAAATGAACACAACCATTCAACACAAGTCAATTCTCATGGTGAAATTCACAACGGAGCCGATGACAATGCCTCTGGAACAGCAGGATTGCTTGAGCTAGCACGTATGTATTCGAAAAATAAAACAACCGAAAAAGTAAACTTTATTTTTGCAGCATTCTCTGCCGAAGAAGATGGTCTATTTGGTTCAAAATACATGGCAGAAACATTGAAAGAAAAGTACCCAAATGTAATCGCTATGATTAATATGGACATGATAGGTCGTTTAAACGAGCGAAAAGAAATGACTGTTGGAGGTGTAGGTACATGTCCGGATTTTCAAAACATTGTGATGGATGTTAAACCAGCAGGATTCAACATTACAGTGGACAGTGCAGGTGTTGGTCCATCAGACCATACCTCTTTCTATTTGAAAGATATACCGGTATTGTTCTTCTTTTCTGGTGTGCATACAGACTACCACAAACCAAGTGATGACGAAGACAAAATCAACTATTACGGAGAACGTATGATTGTTGACTATGTGTATAGAGTAGCAAATCAATTGGCTGAAAAAGACAAGTTAACTTTTACAAAAACAAAAGTGAAAGCAGGAAAAAAAGCTCCAGCTTATAAAGTTACTCTTGGAATTATGCCTTCGTATGCTGAAGGAAACGGCGGATTGTTGATTGATGGAGTTGTTGAAGGTAAAACAGCAGATTTGGCTGGTGTATTAGGTGGTGATATCCTAACTAAAATTGGAGATTGTCCGGTAAAAGAAGTTTACTCATACATGGATTGCCTTTCTAAACTAAATCCAGGTGATGAAAAAGAATTAACCGTATTGCGTGAAGGAAAAGAAGTTGTTTTAAAAGCTAAATTTTAATTCCTTTTGAATATTCAAGAAAGCCGTTCATTTCGAGCGGCTTTTTTTGTTAATGTATGTTAGATTCATAGATAGAAAAAACACAAATTTGATTCATTAGAAACTTTCAAACAGAACAATTATTAATTTAGAGCCATTAAGATAATTTTATACTTCACTCATTTTTATGAATCATTCCGTATTAAATCAATCATTCACAACCATTCACAATACTGCACCATTTTCTAAAATAGAGCAGACAGAATTTGAACCAGCTGTAAATGAAGCAATCCTGTTGGCCAAAACAGAAATTCAAGCAATTTGCACAAATAAAGAAACCCCAACTTTTGAAAATACGGTTCATGCTTTAGCTTTTTCTGGTATGCAATTGGATCGGATATCATCCATTTTCTTTAACCTTCATTCAGCAGAAACAAACGATGAATTGGAAGATATTGCAGAAAAGATTTCTCCTAAACTAACAGCGTATAGCAACGACATCACATTAAATGAAACTTTATTTATCCGCATCAAAGCTGTTTATGATACGGTGCAAAAATCAACACTAACGCCCGAAGAGCTACAACTGCTAAATGCTACTTATAAATCATTTGTTAGAAATGGGGCTTTGCTGAATGAGGCAGAAAAAGTAACATTAAGAGAAATTGACAATGACTTGTCTTTACTCAAATTACAGTTTGGAAAAAATGTGCTTGCAGATCAAAATGCTTATCAATTGCACTTAAAAGATGAAAAAGAATTAGAAGGCTTGCCAGAAAGTGTAATTGAGGCGGCTCATGAACGTGCAAAAAGTGAAGGGAAATCAGGCTGGATTTTCACATTGGATTACCCAAGTATTATTCCTTTTACAACGTATGCAAAAGATAGAAATTTAAGAAAAGAAATAAGCATTGCTAACGGTAAAAAGGCATTTCAACAAAATGCGAACAACAACGAACAAGTAGTGTTAAAACTTATAAATCTAAGACACAAACGTGCGCAGCTTTTAGGCTATCAGTCTCATGCACATTTTGTACTGGAAGAACGCATGGCAAAATCTCCAGACCATGTTATACGATTTCTAAACGATTTATTGGAAAAAGCGAAACCTACAGCAAAAAAAGAATTTGAAAGACTAGCAACTTTTGCGAAAGAATTAGACGGTATTGATAAACTTGAAAAATGGGACGGAGCGTATTATTCAGAGAAATTAAAACAACAATTGTTTAATTTGGATGACGAGTTGCTTAAACCTTATTTCAAATTAGAAAATGTGGTAAAAGGAGTTTTTGAGGTTGCAAAAAGACTCTATGGTTTAAGTTTCAAAGAAATCTCAACAATTGATACGTATCACAAAGATGTAACAACGTATGAAGTTTGGGATGAAAACGAGCAATTTGTTGCCGTGTTTTATGCAGATTTTTTCCCAAGAAAAGGCAAGCGAAACGGAGCATGGATGACTTCATTTAAGCCACAGTACATCTTAAACAACATCAATGAAAGGCCACATGTTTCAATAGTTTGCAATTTTACACCTCCAACAGCCACTTTACCTTCTTTACTAACTTTTAATGAAGTAACAACCTTGTTTCACGAGTTTGGTCATGCTTTACATGGAATGTTGGCAAATACCGTATATCCAAACCTATCTGGAACATCAGTTTATTGGGATTTTGTAGAATTACCTTCTCAAATACTTGAAAATTGGTGCTATGAAAAAGAGGCTTTGGAACTGTTTGCAAGACATTATCAAACAAACGAAATGATTCCAATGGAATACATTGAGAAAATAAAAGAGAGTGCATCTTTTCAAGAAGGAATGGCGACTTTGCGTCAACTTTCATTTGGCATGTTGGATATAGGATATCACGGAAACGACCCTTCAAACATCGATTCCATCAAAACTTTTGAGCTTAATCAATTTGCACCTACACAACTTTACCCTGATGTAAAAGACAATGCAATGAGTCCCTCATTTTCTCACATTTTCAACGGAGGTTACTCATCTGGTTATTACTCATACAAATGGGCTGAAGTGCTGGATGCAGATGCTTTTGCATATTTCCAAGAAAAAGGAATTTTCAACCGTTCTATTGCTGAAAAATTTAAAGAGAATATCCTCTCAAAAGGAGGAACAGAAGACCCTATGGAACTATACAAACGTTTTAGAGGCAAAGAGCCATCTGTTGATGCTTTGCTACAAAGAGCCGGTTTAATCTCAAAATCTTAAAAATTATGAAACTACTTTCTTTCAACGTAAACGGTATTCGTGCTATCACATCAAAAAACTTTATTGCAGATATGCAAACCATGAATTGTGATGTTATTTGTCTTCAAGAAACAAAAGCCACAGTTGAGCAGGTAAAAGAAGCTGTTTCCACATTGAATTATCCATATATTTATGCAAATGAGGCTGAGAGAAAAGGATATTCAGGTACTGCAATAATCTCAAAGATTGAACCACTCAACGTAGTTTATGACATGGGAGTAAAATCACATGACAACGAAGGCAGAATAATTTGTGCAGAGTTTGAATCTTTTTACCTCATTACAGTATATGTTCCAAACTCAGGGAGTGAATTGCTGAGACTGCCCTATCGCACAACTTGGGATAAAGATTTTTTAGCTTACTTAAAAAAACTAGAGGTCACAAAGCCTGTTGTTGTATGTGGCGACTTCAATGTTGCACACAAAGCCATTGACTTGGCTAGACCAAAAGAAAATTACAACAAAGCAGCTGGATTTATGCAAGAAGAAATTGATGGAATGGATGCCTTTACTGCAAATGGCTTGGTAGATACTTGGCGGGAAAAGCACGGAGATCAAGTAAAATATACGTGGTGGAGCTACAGAGCTGGTGCTAGGCAAAAAAACATTGGCTGGAGAATCGATTATTTTTTGATTTCATCTAGCGTTTTATCAAAATTAAAGAATGCTACAATTCACAACGAAATTCTTGGGTCAGACCATTGTCCTGTTGGCATTGAGCTAAATTCAAAATAAACAAAAAAATCGATGAATTAGCGTTCATAACTTTGTGAATAGCATCTTCATAAATAATTCATAGTGAATACTCTTAAATAAAGAAAGGAAAGCATAACTTTGTATTTATGGAAGAACTAGCTCCAAATTCACGAAAACCTGTAAGCAGAACAAAAAACAATGTACTGCCAATAATCAATGAAATGGGGAGAATACCTCCGCAAGCTATTGAAATTGAGCAAGCTGTTTTGGGAGCAATGATGCTGGACAAGAATGCAGTGACAGATACAATAGATATGCTTCAGCCAGCAAGTTTTTATGACCCTAAACATGGATTTATCTATACCGCAATACGCGATTTATTCAGCACTTCAAATCCAATTGATTTACTTACAGTTGTTGAACGATTAAGAGAACGTGGAGAATTAGAAGCTTCCGGAGGAGTTGCTTATGTATCTTCTCTTACTCAACGCGTAGGCTCAGTAGCGCATATTGAGTACCATGCTCGCATCATTTCTCAAAAACACATTCAGCGAGAAATTATCAGAATGTGTTCTGAAACCTTGCGTGATGCCTACGACGAAACCACAGATGTGTTTGATTTGTTGAGTAAAGCCGAAGGGCAACTTTTCGGAATTGCTGAAAATAACATGAGTCGTTCTGTTTCTACTATGAACGTAGCAGTGAGTGAGGCAATAAAAGAAATAGAAGCTGCTGCTAAAAACAGCGATGGCTTATCTGGAGTACCAACAGGATTTAAGAAATTGGACGAATTGACATCTGGTTGGCAACGCTCAGACATGATTGTAATCGCAGCCAGACCAGCAATGGGTAAAACAGCATTTGTGCTTTCAATGGCCAGAAACACTGCAATCGATTACAACATGGGGGTAGCAATATTCTCACTGGAAATGTCGTCTGTACAATTAGTCAAACGTCTAATCTCTGCTGAAAGTATGATTGCCGCTGAAAAGCTGCGTAAAGGAAAATTAGAAGAATATGAATTTCAACAATTGTATTCTCGCATTACTAAATTAGCCGATGCTCCTATCTATATCGACGACACTCCAGGTTTAAACGTATTTGACCTTCGTGCAAAATGCCGCCGATTAAAAATGCAATACAACATCAAAATCGTTATTATCGATTATTTGCAATTGATGTCTGCAGGTGGTGGAAAGAAAGGTCCTGGCAACAGAGAGCAAGAAATTTCTACCATTTCGCGTTCCATTAAAGAAATTGCAAAAGAATTAGATGTTCCAATCATCGCCTTATCTCAGTTATCTCGTTCAGTAGAATCAAGAGGAGGAGATAAACGGCCAGTGCTTTCTGACTTGCGTGAATCTGGTGCCATTGAGCAAGATGCGGATATTGTAGGCTTTTTGTATCGACCTGAATACTACGGCTTTGCAAACGATGAAGAAGGAAATTCAAATTCCGGTGTTGGTGAAGTAATCATTGCTAAACATAGAAATGGTGGATTGGAAACTGTTAAGCTACGATTTGTGGGCCAATTTGCACGGTTTGAAAATCTTGAAGATACATTTGCAAATCCACGCAACGACTTTAATCCAAACTCAATGAATGCTGGCATGAATAGGAATCAGAGTTTTGATGAGCAACCTCGATTTATTACTCGTGGAAGCAGCATGAATGATGCAGACGACGATGATGATTTTAGCAATATGGACTCTACTCCTTTTTAATCTTAATAATTGTTATAAAAGGTGTCTCTAGTAATTTATTACGTACTTTCATAACTTCATGAAAAATATTGTTTTCATATTTATCTTTTCATTTATAGCGATTCAAGGCTTTGCCTCATCTATTCTAGTGCCAATGGATGAACGACAAACGAATCACTTGAAGGCTTATGGTGTCTCTTATTGGGTATTAAACAATGGCGTTGTAATGGAATGGCTATTAAATTACAGAGGCGGCTCGTTTTTATTTCCAAATAGCAGGCTTATTGAAGTAGAATTAATTGTTCGCGGGGTAAGTTATGAAGTGGTTTCAGACGGTCAAGTCAATGCAATTCGCACTGAAATAGCAAATCCAGAAGTAAATATGGAGGTTGTTCAACTGGAAAAAGCTCCTAAAATAGCAGTCTATACTCCAAAAAGCGCCTTACCTTGGGATGATGCTGTAACGATGGTGTTGGAATATGCCGAGATTCCTTATGATAAAATTTATGATTCCGCAATTGTAATGGGTGTTCTACCAAAGTACGATTGGCTACACTTGCATCATGAAGACTTTACCGGACAATATGGGAAGTTTTACGCAGCCTTCCATCGAGAAACTTGGTATAGAAATCAAGTAGCAGATGCTGAAAAGGATGCTTCTATGCTTGGATTTAATAAAGTATCACAATTAAAACTAGCTGTTGCAAACAATATTCGAAATTTTGTATTGGGTGGAGGTTTTTTATTTACCATGTGTAGCGGAACCGATAGTTTTGATATTGCATTAGCTGCGCACAGTACAGACATTTGTGAAAGCATGTTTGATGGAGATAGTCGTGACCCCAATTGCCAAAATAAACTCGATTTCGACGCAACTTTTGCTTTCAAAGATTTTATCTTATACCTCGATCCCCTTTTGTATGAATATTCGAACATTGATGGAACAGATTTACATTTAAGAACTCCTCCCAATCAAGATAAATTTACCCTATTTGATTTTTCCGCAAAGTGGGACGTGGTTCCGGCAATGCTTACCCAATGCCACACAGATGTAATAAATGGTTTTATGGGGCAAACTACAGATTTTAGGAGAGATTTAATAAAATCCAACGTATTGGTAATGGGAGAAAACAAAGCTTTGAATACTGCGCGATACATACACGGAGAACTTGGTCAAGGTACTTGGACTTTTTACGGAGGGCACGATCCGGAAGATTACCAGCATAAAGTGGGAGATCCGCCAACAGACCTAAATATGTACCCTAATTCACCAGGTTACAGACTTATCTTAAACAACATATTATTCCCAGCAGCAAAAAAACAGAAACGTAAAACATAATTTTTTTTATATTTATATATTAGAAATCTTTCGTTTACATGAAGTGGGCTTGTTTGGTATTCTTATTATTTTTCTCAAACACAAGTTTTTGGGGACAAACCAATAAACAATTAGACTCTATTCTCCTCATAGAAACAAAAGACATCCAAGCAAACTCTTCCAATGCAATCAAACTGCTAAAATTTGCTCTAAATGCACCCAGAGCAAAAAAAGAAATTTCAGTTCAGGCAAAAATTCAGAGCTTACTTTCTTTAGCCTATTACTACAACGGAAATTATTCTGCAAACCTTGAATCCGCTACAAAATCAATGCGCTTGTATTCCAAAATCAAAGACTATGAAAACTTAGCTTATTTATATGGTGAATTTGGATTTCGTATCAAAGCTCGAAGTTTGCTACAAGGTGAAAGTTACATGCAAAAAGGCATGAATCTGGCTTTGAAACATGGTTTTGAAAAACCTTTGAAAAGTATTTACAACAATTACGGAATCATCAAACTATCAATGAATCAGCAAGATAGTGCGCTGCTCTACTTCAATAAAGCACTTGATTTAAGTATAAAGCATAAAGACTCTATTGGAATCCCCTTTTGCTACAACCATATTGGAGATTTTTACCTTAAAACAAAAAACTACAAACTTGCAGAAATAAATTTTTTGCACGCACTAGATTTTGCTCTAAAGATTGATAACCCGTATGTTGAATCAGATACATACGCATATTTAGGAGATTTATTCTTGGCAAAAAAAATGTTTCTGAAAGCCGTAGAGTATTACCAAAAATCTTTGGCTATCGCAGAAAAACAAAAAATTGCTAACCTCATCTCACACAACTACAAAATGTTGGCATATTGTTATGAAGCGAATAATGATTTGAAAAATGCACTGCATTACACCAAAACAAGTCAAGCTTTCAATGATAGTATTTTGAACATTGAAACACAATCAAAAATGATTGAATTTCAGACAAAATTTGACACAGCAGAGAAAGAAAAAGAAATATTGAATCAACAAGTTATCTCTAATCAACGGCAATTCACCATCTTCATTTTGATCTCATTAATCCTGCTTGTCCTTTTCACTGCTTTCATGATTTATAAAGCCCTAAGAAGGAAAAACATCAAACAAAAACAAGATTTTGAATTAAAAGAAACCTTGGCAAAAGTAGAGTCAATTCAGCATTTACACAATCAACGTGTAGAAATCTCTAAAGATTTGCATGACAACATTGGTTCTCAATTAACCTTTATTATTTCATCAATGGAAATGATTAAGTATAAATCAGTCAAGCTTGACGAGCAAGCAAAACAACATTTAGAAAAAATAGAGGACTTTGCACGAGGAACTATAGCTGAGTTTAGAGATACTGTTTGGGCAATGAATCGTCCCGAAATTTCTATGGAAGACATGAAAAGCAGAATTTCCAATCTGTTATCAAAAGCCAATTCAGCAATCGGGGAAGTTGCGTTCGGATTTGAAATAGATAACTCATTGCTTCACCATACATTTTCTAGTCATACCGGAATGAATGTTTTTCGCATCCTTCAAGAAGCTGTAAACAATGCCATAAAATATGCAAAAGCTTCGCTAATATCTATTAAAATATTTCAAGACAAGAACGAAATAGTTTTTACTGTGCAGGATAACGGAACAGGTTTTGAAATCACTGAAATAGAAAAAGGCAACGGATTGCATAATATGGAGAAGAGAGCAAATGAAATTAATGGAAATTTTTCTATCCAAAGTTCGACAGTAAATGGAACAAAAGTTGAATTAATCATTGCTTTGTAATTTCACTATTTTTCTGTATTCTTTTTTTATCCCTACGAATTCTCTATCTTTGCTCAACTTTTTACAAAATTATCATAGCATGCAACTGTGGAATATCTATAGTAAAGAGGAATTAGAGCAAAAATTAAAAGAAAGTGGAAGCCAATTTGTTACCATTTCTTTTTATCAATATGCTCATATTCCAAACCCTCAAGTATTCAGAGATTATCTGTATAATTTACTTCAAAATTCAGGCGTTTTAGGTCGAATTTATGTAGCTAAGGAAGGAATAAACGCTCAAATTTCAGTTCCAATAGAAAATTTTGAACAATTTCGAGCAGATTTATATTCAATCGATTTTTTGAACAATGTGCGATTAAATATTGCTGTTGAAGAATCGGGCGCTCCTTTTTCTTTCTTAAAACTTAAGATTAAAGTTCGTGATAAAATTTTGGCAGATGGCTTAAACGATGATTCATTTGATGTTACCAATTTTGGAAATCATTTGAACGCAGAAGAGTTTAATAAATTAACCAATCATCCAGACACTATTCTTGTTGATTTCAGAAATCACTATGAACATGAAGTTGGTCATTTTAAAAATGCAATATTACCAGATGTTGATACGTTTCGAGAATCATTGCCAATCATAGAAGAAACGTACTTAAAAGGTAACGAAAATAAAGACATTGTGATGTATTGTACTGGAGGCATTCGATGTGAAAAAGCATCCGCTTGGTTTAAACACAAAGGATTTAAAAAAGTGCACATGCTGGAAGGTGGAATCATCAAGTATGCAAACGATTGTGCCAAAAAAGGACTTGAAAACAAGTTTATTGGTAAAAACTTTGTGTTTGATGAACGTAGAGGAGAACGCATTAGCAACGACATCATTTCTTCTTGTCATCAATGCGGGCAACCTGCAGATACACATGAAAATTGTGCCAATGAAGCTTGCCATTTACTTTTTATTCAATGTGATTCTTGTAAGAAAAAATACCAAAGTTGTTGTAGCAATGCGTGTAAAAAAGTTATCCAATTGCCTTTGGAAGAACAAAAAACATTGAGAAAAGGACTCCAAAACAGCAACAAGATATTCAAAAAAGGCAGAGCTTCTCATTTACTTGAAAAAGTAAAAAATGAAACGATATAATCACTAATACTATGATAAATTTAGCAATTGACTGGAAAATAGATTCTCAATTAATCGATGGCTGGCAAACACCAAATCTATACGGATTACTGTTTGTAGGAGGAATGATAATTGGTTATTATGTAATCAGAAACATGTTTAAATCTGAGGGGATATCTGAAAAGTATCTGGACAAACTCTTGCTTTATATTGTGCCTGCTACAATTATCGGTGCTCGTTTAGGACATGTTTTCTTTTACGGACCGTATTGGGATGGATTCAATTCAAAAGGTCAGTTTGAACAAGGATACCTTTCTCATCCCGAAACTATTCTTAAAGTATGGGAAGGTGGTTTAGCTAGCCACGGTGCAGCAATAGTGATATTAATTGTGCTTTACTACTTCTCTAAAAAAGTAGTTCATAGACCCATGTTATGGATTTTAGATCGTGTGGTTGCACCAATTGCAATTGCAGGTTGCTTTATTCGCTTAGGAAATTTAGTAAACCATGAGATAATTGGCATACCCACAAGCATGCCTTGGGGCTTTAACTTTTACAATGCTGGCCCTGAATACCTTGTTGATGGTAAAGTTGTTCCACGTCACCCAAGCCAACTGTATGAAGCGATTTGTTACTTGCTAACATTCTTTGTTTTGTTCCGAATGTATTGGAAATCAAACTCTAAGTTAATACCCGGACGTATCTTTGGTATGTTTATGATCTTAATTTGGTCGGCTCGTTTTTTCATTGAGTTCATCAAAGAAGGGCAAAATGACAACGACTCAATTTGGCTGTTAAAAACAGGACAACTCTTGAGCATTCCTTTTGTCATTCTTGGGCTTTATTTGCTTTTTAGAAAAGTATCTGAAAAAGAACAAACAAAATTCAACGAAACAACCTCATCTCCTTTAAAATAAAGCATCTCATAATTTTCATTGTTTGTTTTCATGAAAACCAAAACACTAAAAAAAAATAAAGTAAACGTAGTTACATTAGGTTGTTCAAAAAACGCCTTTGACTCCGAAGTGATGATGGCACAATTGCGTGCTAATAAATTTGATGTGGAGCATGAAGCAGTGCAAGATGATTCGGAAATTGTAATTATCAATACTTGTGGCTTTATCGACAATGCAAAACAGGAATCTATCGATACAATTTTGCGCTATGCAGAAGCAAAAAATGAAGGCTTGGTAGATAAATTGTATGTTACTGGCTGTTTATCTCAGCGCTACAAAGATGATTTAGAAAAAGAAATTCCTGAAGTTGATGCTTATTTTGGGACAAGAGAACTGCCAAGACTGCTAAAAACGTTAAAGGCAGATTACAAACATGAATTGATTGGTGAACGTTTATTAACAACGCCTTCACATTATGCTTATTTTAAGATTGCTGAAGGATGTGATCGTCCATGTTCATTTTGTGCTATACCCTTGATGCGAGGAAACCACATGTCAACACCGATTGATGATTTGGTAAAGTCGGCAAAAAGTTTAGCAGCGCAAGGTGTAAAAGAATTGATGCTGATTGCACAAGACCTTACTTATTACGGATTAGATATATATAAGAAACGTAATCTAGCTGAATTGGTTGAAGCCTTAACACAAGTTGAAGGAATTGAATGGATACGCTTACATTATGCCTTTCCTGCTGGTTTCCCAATGGATGTATTGGACGTTATCAATAAATATGACAATGTATGCGCATATTTAGACATGCCGTTACAATCCGGCTCTACAAAAATCCTTCAATCCATGCGTCGTGGAATTACTCGTGAAAAAACGATGGAGTTAGTGAAAACAATTCGCGAAAAAGTACCTGGAATAGCGATTCGTACAACTTTGATTGTAGGGTATCCCGGAGAAACTGAAGAAGATTTTCAACAGACATATGATTTTGTAGAAGCTATGAAATTTGACCGTTTGGGGGTGTTTACGTATTCTCATGAAGAAAACACACATGCCTATACATTGGAAGACAATGTGCCTGAAAACGTAAAACGTGAACGCGCTGATGCCATCATGGAATTACAAGCCGGTATTAGCTTTGAGCTCAATCAAGAAAAAATTGGTAAAACATTCAAAATTTTATTTGATCGTATTGAAGGTGAGTATTTTATCGGTCGTACAGAGTTTGATTCACCTGAAGTTGACAACGAAGTATTAGTCAAAAAATCAGATACTTATGTTCGAATCGGTGATTTTGCGAATGTAAAAATCACTTCTGCCGATCATTTTGATTTATATGGCGATTTGATGTAGGTCAAAATGAATAACAAATACATATATTTGCACAACTAAATCATACGTTTATTCATTTTGAATGACTTTTTGATTTTTAGTACGTCTCAAAGTATATATAAGCAACTATATGAACACAACAATTTTTCAAGCAGCCCTTAGCTTACTAATACTGCTTTTTAGCAGTTTCGTTTTTGGACAAACATGCGAGTATAAAGTAACCGTTTCTTCTGAGTATATCAGCAAAGACAATTTAGAACTTGCTACTCAAAACACACCAAATTTAGGAAGACACCTTACTGAAAGTGGATATTCAATTGTGTTGAACAAACAAAACCAAGAAGCGTTTGTACGTTCATTGTTTGAATCAAAAGGCATACCGGTGACTTCTGTAACAAGTAACAAAACATTTACAACACAATTTGTTGAAAAAGCTGGTGGTGTAAATTGTAGTTCTGCTGAAATGTTGTGTTCAAATACTTCACAAACAGGCAATAGCAGTGGTGGGGGAATTCAAGAATTAAATTCAAGCAATCAAGGTTGCATGAGTACAGAACATCAATCTTCGTGGTATTATTTGAATGTGCAAACAGGAGGTACTTTAACAATGAATATTTCTCCTGCAAACGGCACAGACGACTATGATTGGGCTATCTGGGGTCCATTTACAAGTGTTACAGCTCCTTTAAATTGCCCGCCGGTATCTGCACCAATACGTTGTAGCTGGTCTGCCGAAGATGGTCCAACAGGAATGGGACCATATTGGGGACAAACATCTCTTTTTGGCTGTGCGCCCTTGGGACTAGGCCCATGTTATGGATGGATTACACCAACTGACAACAGCGAAGGCGCCGGTGGCGATGCATGGGTTCAAAATTTAAACACCAATGCTGGAGAAGTGTATATTTTATTGGTTGACAATTTTTCAACTTCAAGTCAACCGTATAATATGAGTTTTGGTGGATCTACTGTATTGGGTTGTAATCAAATCATTCTGCCAGTTGGTCTATTGAATTTTTCAGCAGAAAAAACTGTAAAAGGAAATCTGTTATCGTGGGAAACAGAAACTGAGCAACGCGCAAATTATTTCACACTTGAATGGTCAACAAACCCAAATGCAACAAATTGGAAAGAGGTAGGTATGGTCTATGCAAATGGTACCACTGATGAAAAGCACAATTACCAATTCATGCATAATACACCAACTGCAGGCACTGTAAATTATTACAGATTAAACTTGTATGATTTAGATGGCAAACGCACTATGTATGATGAATTTACGCTTTCAGTGGATAACTCAATCAATAACAAAAATGTAATTCACATTTACAATACGATGGGGCAAGAAGTGAACAGCGAAGCAAAAGGAATGTTGATTTATCAATTTGCTGATGGAACCACTGAGAAAGTTTATGTTCCAGAGTAATATAAAACATTGTAAAAATTCAATTAAAGGCTGTTTCGTACTATTCGAGGCAGCCTTGGTTATTTATGTGTTAATAAGAGTTAGAGCATAGTAATTAAATTGGCATGAAAACCTGGAATTTACGGAGTATTTCACTTAACAATTTAACAATATTGTTAAATTGTATTTTTGTTCATAAAATTCACTTTCAAAAAAAACACACCATTTCATACAACATTATCCCTTCTCTCATCAGCCCCTTTGATTTCTTGGATGATAACTCAATATCGCATCACGTAGAAAGGATTGATCCAAATGTGTATATATTTCAGTTGTTGTGATGCTTTCATGCCCCAACATATCTTGTATCGCTCTTAAATTCGCACCTCCTTCAAGCAAATGTGTAGCAAAGGAATGACGAAAGGTATGCGGGCTAATTACTTTATGCAAATTAATTTGTGCAGCAAGCTTCCGAATGATTGTAAAAATCATAACACGTGTCAACTGAGCACCTAAACGATTCAAAAAAACAAACGATTCATGACCTTTCTTAATATTTAACTGCAAGCGTGCATGTTCTGTATAATCAGAAATGGTTTGAACCACACGATCACTAACAGGTACTAAGCGTTCTTTGTTCCCTTTTCCAATAACACGAATAAATCCCTCTTGAAAAAAGCAATCTTCAAAACGTAAGGAAATCAATTCGCTTACTCGAAGTCCGCAGCTGTATAGGGTTTCTAAAATTGCTGTATTCCGTGTGCCTTCATTGCTGCTTAAATCAATTGTATCAATCAATGCATCAACCTCTTCAACGGTTAATACTTCAGGTAATTTACGCCCTATTTTTGGAGCTTCCAACAATTCAGAAGGGTCATTGTTTCGAATTTCTTCAAGAACTAAAAAATCAAAAAATTGTTTCCATCCACTAATGATTCTAGCTTGTGTGCGTGCACTTAGTCCCAAATCATACAATTCTGCAATAAACTGCTTTAGGTGTTTTGTTTCAATTTCTTCTGGAGAAAGCACACTTGTTTCGCAAAAGTCGTGTAATTTAGCAAGGTCTTGTTGATAAGCAAAAATTGAATTGTCCGCCAAGTTTCGCTCAATCTTCAAGTAATTGATAAATTGTTTTGTATAACGTTCCCAATTTTTCACGTATGCGTATCCTTATTTTGAATGGTCCGAATTTAAATCTTTTAGGCACACGAGAGCCCGAAATTTATGGAAATCAATCATTTTTAGCATTTTTTGAAAAAATAAAACATGAATTTCAAATAGAGCTAGACTATTTACAAAGCAATGTAGAAGGCGAGTTGGTTAACTACATTCAACAATCTTCTCACTCAGGAATTATTTTAAATGCGGGCGGATACACACATACTAGCGTTGCAATACGTGATGCAATTTCTGCAGTGCAAATACCGGTTATTGAAGTTCACATTAGCAATTTAGCTCAACGAGAAGAGTTCAGACACAACTCATTGATTACAGCAGTATGTGATGGTTCAATTATGGGATTCGGATTAGATGGATACAAGCTGGCAATACAGTGGTTTATAATGAATCAATCGAATAAAATTGGCTATTAACTAAGTGGCAACACAATTCGCATAGTCGTACCTTTTCCTAGTTCAGACTGCAAAACAAACACTTTTCCTTTGTGGTATTCCTTAATGATTCGCTTTACCAAGGACAAGCCTAACCCCCATCCTCGTTTTTTAGTTGTGAATCCGGGTTCAAAAATTGTCTTAAAATTGTTTGGTGCGACACCTTTTCCTGTGTCTTGAATATCTATGTACACATTTTCTGGAACTGTTTGAATAGTAACCATTAAACTTCCACTCGACTCCATTGAATCTACAGCATTTCGTACAATATTTTCTACCACCCATTCTATAAGTTGTATATTGTGTTTCACCATTATTGGTTCACTTGGCGTGTTGAAAACAACATTTACTTTGCTTGAAATTCTTGGCCTTAAATAAGAAATTGAATGTTCAATTGTTGAAACAATATTGCTATCTACTAGTTTAGTTTCAGAACCAATTTTTGAAAACCGTTGAGAAACTGTATTCAGTCGATTTATATCTTTTTGCATCTCATCAATTACGCTTTTATCTATGTTTTTAGATTCTAATAGTTGTACCCATGCCATCAGTGAAGAAAGTGGTGTACCCAATTGATGCGCAGTCTCTTTTGCCATTCCAGCCCAAATTTGATTTTGCTCAGCATTTCTGAAAGTATTGAAAAGCAAATAACCTATCAATATGAACAAGCCAAACGTGATAAATTGCACATACGGATAATACTCCAATTGCTTTAAATCTGCCGAAACTCCAAAATACAAGAGGCTATTGGTGGCATCTTTAAATGAAATTTGTATGGGTTTATTTTCTTTTTCTAATGCATGAATTGTCTTTGATAATTCCTTTTTTGTAAGTCTTTCTTTAGGCAAATTACTTGCTACTAAGGCAGACGTTTTTTCATCAATCAATACCACTGGAATCAACTTAGTATCTTGTATCAATTCATTGTTAAACGCTTTGATCAAAGAGTCTCGCTCGTGTTGTAACTGGATGATTTTTTTTGAATCGCTGTAATAAGAAGTAATAACCAATCCTTCTACCACTTCTGTTTGAAATGGTTTGTGGTGTTTTTCCCAAAGCTTGGTCAACGCAATCAAACTGTCTTCAAACTTAACATTCAATTCACTTTGACTCGCATTCGGGTATAATGAATGTATGGAACTGGTATCAAAATCAATATTAATGTGAGTTGAAACCTGATTTTTATCATCCAATAATATTACTGGAATGTCCTTATTTTCATTCATAATTGAAATTGGAAAACTATAATCTGGAAAAAAGTCTCCATTTACAGGTTTTGCAATTTCTTTCATCGCTTTTAGATACAGTTGTATTTTTTTGCGCTCGTATTCTCTTAATTGACGAAAAGTTTGATTGGTTAATTCTACCAATTCAACTTTTTTCTTGATGGTTTCTGCCCACTGGCGAGCTCGAAACACTTCTTTATCTGCAACTTTCTGAACAATGATATTTGAATACCATAAAGAGGCTCCAACCATTAACAATGCTATTGCTAACAGCACGATTTTCCATCTTTGTTTATTCAGGTATAAATTCATGCATTGCGAATATAACTAAAAACGACAATTTTTTGATTTTGTTATTGAAAGGGGAATATCAAGTTAGTTTGAACCAAATTGATGTTTAATTGTAAAACGTTTTAAATCAAATGCTTTTGTTATGAAAAAATATATGCTCTTCTGTGTTCTTCTTTTTGCTTGTGCAACAACATTTTCACAATCAATTTCCGGAAATATGAATGCTGAAAAGTCGGGTGCAGCTTTACGATATGGCACGGTTGACATCTATAAAAACGACAAGCTGGTTGCTTCTGTACTTACAGATAAATTAGGAAATTTTTCCGTTGCTTTAGATACAGGTATGTATGTTTGTGTACTTAATATTGCGGGCTACGAGTCTATCACAAAAAAAGTGCATGTGACAAAAGATGAAAGTGCAAATTTTTCTATGAAAGAAGATGCAGTGGCAATGGAGCGTATGAAAAAATCAGAAAAAGAAAGAATAAGTGTTACACCAATGTACAGACCGACAAAAGCTGTTCTTTCAGATAGTATAGATAGAAGCACTATTGTAGATGAAAAAACAGCTGTAAGCCCAAGTGGCAAACCCGGATTACTAACAGCAGGCGAGGTTAATGATTTCTCAAAATGGAAACTCTGGCAAAAATATACCAATTTGGAGCTGAGTAAATGCATGAATGAATGGCAAATTTCACCTACAGGTAGATATACGGTGCAAGTAGAATCAGATAACGGACTCCCAATTGTAAATGCAAAGGTCTTTTTATTAGAAGGTCAAAAAGTACTTTTTCAAACACGAACAGACAATACCGGTAAAGCAGAATGTTGGTTGACCATCAAAAATGAAAAACCAATTTTAACTGACAAATTAACGATGAAAATTGAATACAAAGGCAAATCAACCATTCTTAAAAATGTGAAAGAATTTGAAAAAGGCTTGAATTACCAACAATTGGAAGTGGTCTGTGAAGAAGTTGAAAACGTTGATATTGCTTTTGTTGTTGATGCAACAGGTTCTATGGGAGATGAAATTAGTTTCTTACAAGCCGAAATGAATGAAATCATGTTTCAATCTAAACAAATCAGCAATAGGTTAAATTTTCGTTTTGCGAACGTATATTATCGTGATCAAGGCGATGAATATGTAACAAAATCAATGGATTTTACACGTGTTTTGACAGAATCTGCAGCATTCATTAACGCCCAACATGCTGGCGGCGGTGGAGATTTCCCTGAAGCCATGGATATAGCGTTAGATTCTGCAATCAACAATTTATCTTGGAGTGAAGAAGCAAGAGCTCGAATACTTTTCTTGGTGCTAGATGCACCGCCTCACAAAGAAGGAAAATTTACAGAAAAAATTGAGTCTTTGATTCGAGAAGCTGCTTCCAAAGGTATTCGCATTGTTCCAATTGCTTCGAGTGGTATTGATAAAAGCACAGAATACTTGCTTCGTGCATTGGCAATAGGTACAAACGGTACATATACTTTTTTAACCAATCACAGTGGGATTGGAGGACATCATATTGAGCCAACAACCGATAAATACGATGTAGAAACACTTAATAAATTGTTAGAGAGAATCGTTAAATCTTATACTTACATGCCGAATTGTGAGCAAAAAATACCTGATTTAAATATGCAATATCCAGACTCCATTGTACAATCTTCGCAAAAAACTGATTCAACAGATACTGCACAAAAACCTATCCTAATCCGTTGGAGTTATTATCCAAACCCAACAAGTGGAATTGTAAATATATTACCTGATAGTGATATTAAAGAATTGTATTTAAGCGATTTGTCCGGAAAGGTACTGCAAGTTTATACGAACCTAAAGAAAGACCAGCGAATTCAAGTTGATTTATCCACGTATGTAACCGGCATATATTTAATCCGTTATTTGAATGAAGATGACAACTGGTTGAGTGGCAAAATAATCCTTCAGAAAAACTTGTAAATTAAATCATTAGTTTATTCTATCTATTTCATTTTCAGTATATTTGTGAAAGTGAGTATCAATAGTATTTTTGTATATTCACTTTAACTTTCCAACAATGCATGAATTTAATATCCTAATAAATTTTTGTCGTTATTAAGTTGAAATATATTTGTGCTAAATCGATTTACTATGCGAATTATTGCATCTACATTTTTACTTATTTTTCCATTTCTTGTAAATTCACAGGATACGCTTACAATTTTACCAAAATCAGTTTTTTACGACATTTATGAAAAACCACTAAACAAACCCACTCCAACAGGTGTTATTCGATTAAAAAATCAATTGGTAGCTGCAAAAATTCCAGATTCAATTTTGACTAAATCAAAGTATTCTTTCTCACTGCAAGTAAACTGCAATGCCTTGTGTGATAATTACGACAGAGTAGGATATGTAAATCTGGTTTTGACTTCCAAAAATTCAACCACATACAACTATGATTCGGTAACAAGAATTGAAATCGGAAGATTCATTACTCCTTTTATGTATAAAGACAGAGATCCAAAGGTTGTTCCATATACGTTCTTTAATCCTGCTCTTACTTATATCTTAAAAAACAAAGAATATTCATCTCGTTATGATTTTTGGATTGAATTAGGAATTGAAGCCGTACCCTATGCTGCACAAAAAGAAGTAAAAGGTTGTGATGGCAGAAATGATACCTACCAAGGTGAAGTGAAAATGATCTTAGTTCCAATGAAGAAAAAGGAATCAAAATCTTTAAATCTTATTCCAATCTCTTATCAGTTTATGTTAAACAATTATGAGACTGGCCATACCGATACGATGGGTAAAACAACAAAAACATTTGAATACACACTTCCTTGCAAGGTGAAAAAATCGTATTTATTCGTTATTTCTTCGAACCATGGAGCAAACGAACATGGTGAAGAATATGTACGTAGATGGCATTATATGTATGTTGATAATCAAATGAAAATGAATTATCAACCTGGTGGAAAATCTTGTGAGCCATACCGCAAATACAACACGCAACCAAATGGAATTTACGAAAATAAGCCTATGAGTGATAGCGCATGGATAAGCTGGAACAACTGGTGCCCGGGAGATGCGATTCCTATACGAATCAGTCATTTAGGCAAACAAAAAAGTGGAAAACACACAATCCGTTTTACAGTACCCGATGCAATATTTCATGAGAAACAAGGGTGTTTTCCGCTTTCTCTCTATCTGTTAGCTAAATAAGCTGCGTATATTTCGCTCCCAGTAAAGTTCGCATTATTGGTGTTATTTTTTTAGGAAAATTCCACTAAAATTGGCTAATAAACACTACATTTAGCAACCAAAATTAATAGTAATGGAATTCAGAATAGAAAAGGACACAATGGGCGAAGTGAAAGTACCAGCTTCAGCTTATTGGGGTGCACAAACAGAACGAAGTATTGAAAATTTTCAGATTGCAAGGGACATCAACAAGATGCCTAGAGAAATTATTCAAGCTTTTGCTTATTTAAAAAAGGCTGCTGCAATAACAAATTTTGAAGCGGGAGTTCTTTCTCAAGAAAAATCAGATTTAATTGGAAAAGTTGCCGATGAAATATTAGCAGGAAAACTAGATAATCAATTTCCTTTAGTTGTGTGGCAAACAGGAAGTGGAACCCAGAGCAACATGAATGTGAATGAAGTAATTGCATTTAGAGGACATGTGCTTCAAGGCGGTTCTTTAACGGATAAAGAAAAAGTGCTTCATCCAAACGATGATGTTAACAAATCTCAGTCTTCAAACGACACCTTTCCTACAGCTATGCACATTGCAGCATACAAAGTATTGATGGAGAATACCATTCCTGGAATTGAAATGTTGAGAGATACTTTAGCCGCTAAGAGCAAAGAGTTTATGGGAATTGTAAAAATCGGACGTACTCACTTTATGGATGCAACACCGTTAACAGTTGGTCAAGAAATTAGTGGCTACGTCAGTCAATTGAACCATGGTTTAAAAGCAATAAAAAACACCTTAGCACATTTAAGTGAATTGGCATTGGGCGGCACAGCAGTTGGAACAGGTATTAACACTCCAGCAGGTTATTCAGAAAATGTAGCAAAACATATTGCAAAATTAACTGGTCTTCCATTCATTACTGCTGAAAACAAATTTGAAGCATTAGCAGCACACGATGCTATTGTAGAAGCGCATGGCGCATTGAAAACGGTTGCTGTAAGTTTAATGAAAATAGCGAATGATATTCGTATGCTTTCTTCTGGTCCACGAAGTGGAATTGGAGAATTGTATATTCCGGATAACGAACCTGGTTCTTCAATTATGCCGGGCAAAGTAAATCCAACTCAATGTGAAGCATTAACAATGATTGCAGCACAAGTACTAGGAAACGATGTTGCTATCAATGTTGGTGGTGCAAACGGACATTTTGAATTAAATGTCTTTAAACCTGTAATGATTTACAACTTCATCCATTCTGCCCGACTAATTGGAGAGGGATGTGTTTCCTTTAACAACAAATGTGCAGTAGGTATTGAACCGTTGAAAGACAATATCAAAAAACATCTAGA
>JBDHXR010000036.1:0-21971 GCA_039810825.1 Fluviicola sp. | reverse complement strand
CAATGCTCCATAAATGGTATGGTCTTTAAAAAATGGCCACATTACCCAGTGCGATTCTTTTTCTCCAAAGCGGTATTGCACATGCACAAGCAAGGTATATAAAATAACTGCGATCATTGAAGTAAGAAACAGCCATAAAAACCACTGTATTTTTTGAGGTTTTAAAAACACCGCGCTACCATAAAGAAGTATAGGAATGATAAACCAAAGTTTTGAAAGTAAATATTTTAATGAGACTACTGGATATTCGCTTGTAACAGAGGTAATAAGCATCCAAAGCAAATAAAAAGTAATAGCCCAAACAATGGGTGATTGCTTAAGGTAATGCGGGAAAACTATAAATTTAAAATGTTGCAATAAAAGCAAAATCATGGTGCCAAACAACAGGGGTTCAGTTGGCAGAAACAATCCGAATCCATTGGTATATTCTTCAATGTTAATGGATAATGGAGTTGCAAAAAGTATGAAAAAAAACGTGAATTCAGTATAAAAAACAGCAACAAACAACACTAAAAGTGCAAATGGAATCAGAGAGATGTATGCATTGTCTTCCCAAATTCCATATCCCAACAAAGCAATGAATAAAAGCGTTGAAAGGATAATAAGACTATTTTTTTGTACGAATTGCACTTATGCTATTTTTTTCAGCTCAAGATATCTATCACGAAGTAAAACAAAGAAAATAGAGAAAATAAACGTACCCAATGTTGCCATAAAAACCAAAATCATGCGTTTGGGCTTATCTTTTTTATCTGCAACTACCGCACGTTCTACAATAAATTTGTGAGTAAAAAGTGTGTTCGCATCAGATTCAGCTTGCTCGTACGACTGCTCAAACTCAGCCAATTTCATGATTTTTTCATTTCGATCGCGCTCCAAGGCATCGTAGATTGCTCCAGATTTTAAGTTAATGGCAATACGTTCTTTATAAACCGCTTTATCATCTGCTCCTTTTGCATCAACATACGCTTGAAAAAGGTTTGCACGGCTTTCTAAAGGTACAACACCAATACCTGCAAGTGAATCTAATTTTCTTAGTATAAAATCGCGTTCTTGCTCAAGCTGTTCTTTTTTTCGTTTGTTGATTAAGTATGCCGGAACTGTACGCTCCATCACCATTTCATTTTTTACTGTGTCAATTAAATCTACAATTTTATTTGCCATGTCGGCCGCCAACTGCGGATCTTTATCCAATACATCTATTTGAATCGAGCCAAAACGGGTGCGCACAAACAAGATGTTGTTGGAGTAATATTTCACCAATTTATAATGCTTGTTTGGGTCATTTGCCTCTATATCGTAATGGTTCATCAAATCAAACTGTTGTACCACGCGGTCTCGAACCTTAGAAGATTGTAAAATTTGAATCAACTGCTCTGCTTGTTCCTCTTCTCCAAAATCCATTGAAGACGCTTTGGCATTGCGCTGTTCAGAGAAAGAAACTGTGCTTGTTGCAGCCGGGAAAACAATTGCTGTTGATCGGTATATCGGCGTCAATAAAAATGCGATAACAATGGAAACAACAAATCCGATTCCTGTTAGTATGAGTATCAATTTTCGATTTTTCCAAAGTGTTACCAACAAACTCATGCGTTGGTCGTTTGACGTCAATGTTCGTTCTTCCATCTTGATAATTGTGTTGCGAATTTACGGTTTGTGATGTAAAAACGCAGTTAAATATGAAAAATTATATGCTGATTCTTTTTTTTATTGATAGAATATTTCAATTATCAAGTCGAAAAATTCTTTTCAAATAACGTTGTTCTAAAAAATAAATCCCTTGTATAAATAGGCAACAAGTGTGATGTTGTTCAGGATACGATTAATTGAAACGCTTTACCACAAAACACTGATTTGGGTCACTTTTTTTAAATTCATTCTCGTTATTTTTGCTCCATGAAAATTCTAATAATTGGTGCAGGTGTTACAGGAATTTGTTTAGCTCATGAGTTAGCCCTTCTACACTGTGAAGTAACAGTAATGGATAACAATAAAAACGTGTCCTCTTTGGTTTCAGCTGGAATGATAACACCACTGGTTTTTAGAAGAATGACTTTGAGTTGGCGAGTTGCAGAAATGATGCCATACGCTAGAAAAGTCTATTCCAAAATGGAAGAAGATACGCATACTAAATTCCTTCATGAATTGCCCATGCGCCGATTATTTGCATCTGAACAAGAATTGGAGTTTTGGAAGGAAAAACAGGAATTACCTGAATTTCAACCATTTATGGAGCAACTATCAGATGACGACATCAATTACCCTCTTTCACAAAACACCTTTGGAACAGGACGAGTAAAACAAGCATGTTATATCGATACAGCTTCATTTATTCATGAAAGTAAAAACCTTTTGAAACGTAACAATGGTTTACGCGAAGAAACTTTTGATTTTGATAAATTGGATGCAACAAGTGGATCTTATAATCAGGAGCAGTTTGACTATATTGTGTTTGCAGATGGCAAAGACATGTTATACAACCCGTTGTTTTCATTTTTGCCGATGCAACCAACAAAAGGAGAACTATTAACCCTTCATTCAGAAAAAATATACAACAAGGAATCGCTTAACCGAAAATGTTTTCTTTTGCCTTTGGAAAACCATACTTTCAAAGCAGGGTCAACGTATGATTGGGATGTAGATAACACCATTCCAACTGAAGAAGGTAAAAACTCCATCAAAGAAAGTTTACTATCGGTAACAAATGAAGCGTATTCAATCATTGATCATCAGGCAGGTGTACGCCCTACTGTTCCAGACAGAAGACCTTTATTGGGGAAACACCCAAAATTTCCAAAAATGGTAGTTGCAAATGGTATGGGCGCTAAAGGTTACTTAATTGCTCCATTATTGATGCATGAATTGGCCAATCATCTTTTACACAACGCCTCATTAAACAAAGAAGTAAGTATTAGTCGATTTGAATAGCTCCTTCTGTTTGTAATGCTTCTTTCAAGAAAATGTGAATCCGTTTATTAATCCCAACAAGCCAAATAATATCTCCGGTTTGAAAAACAGTTTCGGGTTCCGGATTTACAATTCTATTCTCATCTCTTTCTAATCCAACTACAATGCCATTACAGCGCTCACGAATTTTGGATGTGCGAATAGATTGCCCTACAAGTGTACAATTATCAAGTAAGGTAAATGAATGCAACCCAACGGAATTTGTTTCTTTAGTACGTTCTTTTGTTTCATCAATTTTATTTAAATAGGCTTCAAATTGCGCCAACTGTTCATCGGTTCCAATAACAGAAACAACATCATTAGGAAATATCATTTCATTTCGCGAAGGAATATTCATGGTTTTTTCACCTCGTTCTATTATTACAATGTTTACACCGAATTGTTCTCTAATTTTTGTACTATGAAGAGGAATTCCTATGATTGGAGAGTTGGAATCAATTGTAAACTTTGCTAAGTGGGCATCCCAAGGAGCTAATACTTGCTGTTCTTCTGCTTTTTCAAGCTCTCTTCTTTCACGATCATTCAAATTCAATAAAAAACGGCTTTCAATTTTTTTATAAAACAATTTAATTCGGTAGCGTTGAGGTAAGTAGATTAGTACTGTTGCTAATACGCCCAAGAACGTATAAAAAGTTGAAAAATGAAAGGAGAAAATAAAGCCAATGAAAAACAATGCCAACAATAATCGAGAAAACATCAATGCAACAAGTGGTCCTCGATATATGGGTTTTGACCAAATATTAACATACAGTTCAGAAGGACCGCGCCTGAAAGACAGAGCATATAAAAAAGGAAATGAAAAAATTAATGTAATGCCTACTACAATTACATTTTGCCATCTGTTTTCATCAAATAATGGAAAAAGAAAACGGTTTGAAAGAAAAATAATGCTGATGATAATTACAGAAAAAATGACAGTATTGATGAGGTAAAAACGTAAAATTCTTTTCCAATCACTTGCTTGCTTTACCTGTTGAGTTCCCAAACTATATTGATTCAATTTTTGAGCCCACTTCTCAGGTATTTTTGTTGATATCCAATCAGAAAATTTTCCTGAAAACCCAATCATATACGGAGTTGTAAAGGTGGTTATTACAGAAACTGCAACAGCAATTGGGTATAGAAAATCACTTGTTACTTTTAGCGTAGTCCCCAATGCAGCAATGATAAACGAAAATTCCCCAATCTGAGAAAGACTCATCCCGGATTGCACTGCCACTTTAATGGGTTGACCAGCTACCAATGCTCCAATGGTTGCAAAAAGTGGTTTCCAAATCAGCAGTACCAACACAGAAACACCTATAGGCAAAGCATATTGTATGAGCATCTTTGGATCTAGTAACATCCCTACAGAAACAAAGAAAACCGCTCCAAACAGGTTTTTAACAGACAGCACAGCGTGTTCAATTTTTTCTACAACCGGAGTTTCAGCCAAAATTGACCCCATAATAAAAGCTCCTAAGGCAGGAGAAAAGCCAGCTTGAGAAGAAAGAATCACCATTAAGAAGCACAAGGCCAAAGAAATAATAAGAAGTAACTCTTCATTAAGGTGTTTTTTTAATCTTTTAATAATTGTGGGCAAGAAAAATATTCCGGAAACAAACCATAGAATTAAAAAGAAAACCAATTTTACGATTGAGCCTAGCATCTCCAGCCCTTGAAAAGAACGGCTAATAGAAACAGTAGATAGAATAACCATCAACACTACGGCAATTAAATCTTCAATGACCAATTCTCCCAATACAATTCCTGCAAATTTTTGACTAATCAAACCGGAATCACTGTATGCTCTAAAAATAATCATGGTAGATGAAATACAAAGTATTCCTCCTAAAAACAAGCTGTCCGTGCTCTCCCACCCTAAAATTACACCTACATTGTACCCCATAAAAAAGGTCATTCCAGAACCAATAAGAGCTGTTATCAAAGCAACATTCCCTACTTTTAATAATTTTTTAAAACTAAACTCGAGTCCTAACCCAAACAACATGAAAATCACACCTATTTCTGCCCATGTGTTTATCCCTTCGTGTTCAGCAATTGTGGGGAAAAAATTAGAATGTGGCCCAACCAACAAACCAGCAACAATATAACCAAGCACAACAGGTTGTTTTAATATTTTACACAATATTGTTGTTACTGCTGCTGAACCAAGTATTAAAGCTAAATCAATGATTAACTCTGAAAGATGTCCCAATTTACTAAATTTTAATAAGGGCTAAAATACAGATTTCTGTAAAAACTTCATGCGATTCACTTCATTTCAAATAAACACCCTATTGTGAACAATCATTTTTTTACATAAATTTGATTTATGAAAAAAATTGGCTTCTATTTTCTTGTTATCCTTTTGGTGTCTTGTTTTTCTTGTAAAAAGAAAGATCAACGACCAAATACAGATGAAAACTCAAATACTACTCCAGCTGCTTTGGCTCCTTTCAAAATAAAGATAGACGGTTCGGAATATTCTTCAACAACATTAACTATACAGCACAATTCAGGATACATTACAATTGAAACTGAAGTAGGAACAGGATTAAAAGTTGGGATATCTATAGCTGATAGCATCAATGTTGGCACGTACTCCATCAATAGTAATTCTGCTTTCAAAGTAACCCACACAGATGATAATTATGCTACATTGTTTACTTCAACTTCGGGCTCGGTTACCATCGTTTCACACGATAAAGTAAACAGAAAGATTTCGGGCACTTATTCTTGTTTATTGTCTCGAATTAATCCGGCATCAACCAAAGTTATTAATGCAGCCGAGTTTAATGTTAGCTATCCGCTATGAAGCATTATTTCTTCTTAGGATTATTTTTCATTTTCAGTGCGTGTAGTTTTAATAAATTATTTCTTCAACCAACAAAACTAAGTCCCTCAACTAAAAAAATTCGTCTTGCAATTGAATCTGACACTTCTTATGTTTATTTTGATAGTACAAGTTTCTTTCAGCCTGTTTTTTTGAGTAAGAAGAATGACACGATTCAAACAAGTTACAAGATCACAAGTTTTTCATTTAAAAGTTTAAGTGGAAATATATTGAATGGTTGGTTGTTGCAATCTAGAACAGTTAAACAGTCTGCTACATTGCTTCACTTACATGGAAATGCCGGTTTTTTATTGAGCCAATATCAAGCTATGATTCCCTTACTTGATTTGGGTTTTCAAGCTTTTGTGATTGACTATAGTGGCTTTGGATTTTCGGAAGGAAAGGCTACACGAAAAAATGTACTCATTGATGTAAATTCTATGCTTAGCTATGTAAAAACACGTTCAGAAATTAAAAATTTACCCTTAGTAATTTACGGACAATCATTGGGTGGACATCTTTCTGCTGTAGTGGCGGCACAGCGAGAAGCAGATATCGATGCGCTGGTAATTGAAGGTGCCTTTTCTTCACACAAAGACATTGCAGCTGTTGGGGCAAAATTTTTGGGAAGAATTTTTGTAAAAGAGCAATACAGTGCATTGAAATCAATCCCGAAATTTCATAAACCTGTACTAATAATTCACAGTAAAGAAGATGAGGTAATACCCATAAAATTGGGAAAGAAATTATTCGATGCTGCCAACCAACCGAAGGTTTTTTATGAAATCACCGGAGCACACATACAAGGCACAGATCTTTATGCAGACAGTATTGCTTCTAAAATAAAGTTGATGATAGGATTGAAGTAGTAACTTGAAATTTGTTAATCCACAAATTCACCTCCGGCATATACTTGAAACTGAAAACCTCTATCTTCATGATTCTCAAAATTAACCTTCACTTTTGATCCCAAGTATTTCTTTGGGTTTTGATACAACACCTGTATCAACTTGTCTTTATAGTCCAGCCTCATTGCAGATGTAAACCCATCTTCTTTGTTTTCCCCTAACACAATGTAGCTAAAGATTCCTTGATCCACAAAGCCTTGAAAAGTTGTTTCAAATTCTTTTTCGGAGTTTAATGCCCGCATGGCTCTATCCATACTTACAGCGTGTAATCCTACTGCTTTGTAACTTTTCAGAGCGGCATCTTCTTCAGAATCACCTGTTCTTTCTTTCGTTTTTATCACTTTTCCCTTCTTATCATAATAAGAAACTCTGTCTGTAAACAAAGATGAGGTGCCGTCTGGTGCAACAATATTTATTAATTCTTGTGAAACAAAAGGTCGACCATTATATAAATAAAACAAATTCTTCCCAAAATTTTTCCCATTCCCCTCAGAGAAGTTTTCTTCAACAATTTGCAACATCTGTGTGCTATCCACATATCCGTTTACTTGTACCATCTCTCCCGTTCCTTTTTGGTAATTTAAAGAAGCTGCCATCATTCCCGAAGCTGCAGTAAGTAGCTTTAATTCATTCACTCGGGCATCCATCTCTGATTCAGACTTTAAATTAACTACTGTTTTTTCTTTAGGTTTTACCTTTTCAGTTGTTGCAGTTGAACATGAAAATAAAGTGGCTAATAACAAGAAGAATGCAAGTTGTTTCATGATGTTGTTTTAATAAATAAGTCCGAAAAAAGTTAAAAGTAACAGCTTTTTTAAAATAACTGGTCTTACAACTAAAAAATCCTTTACTCGAAAGCAAAGGATTTTAACTATTAATCGAAAAAACAAGAGCACCCCTACTCTTGTTACTCAAACGAGTACATTATTGAATGAAAAAACTTTCACTTTACAAATATGTAAGAAGTAAATTACAATTAGAAACAAAAAAATCACTTAATTTACGATATCCAAACATGAATATTGTTACATATATAACTGATAATCAGTTGTTTTTATGTATTTTATTATAGAATTATTACAATGTCCACACGAAATACAGATGCATTGGTACGGTTAATTTGGGCGCTTTCAAAATCTGAAAAGCGTAGTTTTAAACTGTATGCAAATCGTAATTCATCATCGCTAGAAGAGCTTAACTATTTGAAATTATTTGATTTAATTGATAAAAATCCAACTTATACAGATGATTTAGCGATAGAAAAAATCAAATCATTAAAAAAAAGTCAGGTTTCAAATACCAAAAATCACCTATACAAACAATTACTCATCAGTCTTCGTTTACAGCACGCAAGTCATTTACCTCAAATTGAGGTTCGAGAAATGATTGATTATGCAATGATCTTGTATGAAAAAGGGTTTTACTCGCAAGCATCCAAGCTTTTAGATAAAGCTAAACAACTGGCAACAAAAATTCAATCTACACTATTACAGCTTGAAATTGTAGAATTTGAAAAGTTGATTGAATCGCATCATGTTTCAAAAAACATTGCTTTGAAGGCGAATGAATTGACAACGGAAAGTAACCATTTAAGCGATCAAATAGGCAGAACGACTCTTTTTTCAAATTTATCTATTCAGTTATATGCTTTGTACGTTAAACTCGGCTTTGTACGCGATGAGAAAGATTATATTTATGTAAAAGAGTTTTTTGAAAAGAGAATTCCAGATTATGAATTGAATAAGTTGAATTTTGAAGAAAAAATACACTTATTTACTGCAAATGTATGGTACTACTACATTACACAAGATTTTTTGATGTGTTTTAAATACGCCAGTTTATGGGTAAAGTTGTTTGAAGATGAACCTGAAATTCAAGTAGCGTATCGTGAGATGTATCTAAAAGGACTGTATAACCTACAAAATGTGTTGTTCAATTTGAGAAATCATAGACGATTGAACGATGTCATTGTAAAACTAGAAAATGTAGATTTAGGCAATCGTGAAAACGAAAACTTGAACTTATTACACAAAATGTATTGGCTGATTGCTAAAATCAATGATTATTACTTGTGTGGTAAATTTACTCAAGGACTTAGCATTGTTCCAAAAGTAAATGCATTTATTGAAGCATACCAACATACAATCGACAATCACCGCATCATGATTCTATATTATAAAGTAGCGTGTTTGTATTTTGGAAGTGGAGACAATAAAGAGTGTATTAAATACTTGAATCAAATTATTCAAATGCGAGACGTTAATGCTCAGGAAGATATACAAGCATTTGCTCGAATATTAAATTTAATTGCTCACTTTGAAATGGGCAAAACAGATGACAGTCTAGAATATCAAATAAAATCGGTGTATCGTTTTTTAAGAAATATGGGCGATTTGCATGGCGTGCAAAAAGAAATATTAAGTTTTTTACGTCAATTGCCTTTTGCCGATGAGAAAACAATGATGCGAGCCTTTCGTATTTTACACGCAAAATTGGTTAAGTTATCCAAGCTACCTTATGAGAAAAGACCATTTTTGTACTTAGATATTATTTCATGGCTCGAATGTAAATTGGAGAAAAAGAATGTGCAGGATATCATCCGCAGTAAATTTTTGACCGAGCTAGAAACTGGACATAGTCAGTACTTTCCTGAATAATGATTATTTTTTAAGCAAAAAAGAATTAATTTTTTGGTGTTTGTAAAAACAATTCTTATATTTGATTAAAATATTGGAATAATTACAGATGAAAAAATTAAAAGTTGGTGACAAACTGCCAACATTTTCGGGGATAGATCAATTTGGAAATACACATCAATCTAGTGACTATGAAGGAACAAAACTTGTTGTTTACTTCTATCCAAAAGATTTGACTCCAGGTTGTACGATGCAGGCATGTAGCATACGTGATAATTATGAAGCTTTACTAAACGCAGGCTATACAATATTTGGAGTAAGTGCAGATACCGTGGCATTACATGCAAGGTTTACTGAAAAAAAACAACTGCCATTTACATTGTTGGCAGATGTGGATAAAAAAATAATCAATGAATTTGGCGTGTGGGGGCCTAAAAAATTTATGGGTAGAGAATACAATGGGATTCACCGAACAACATTTGTAAGTAATGAAAAAGGAATAATTACTGCAATAATTACAAAACCCAAAACAAAAATTCATGCTCAAGAAATTTTAGAGTTAGAAAAAAAATAACTACGTAAAAAGATTACGTACATCAAGTATAACCTTTGCAAAAACGATAAAAAAACGATATGGCAACAAGAGAAATTAATCCAGAAAAATTAAAAGCGCTTCAGCTAACAATGGAAAAGTTAGACAAAACTTTTGGGAAAGGTACTGTTATGAAACTGGGCGACGAGGCAATTGAGCAAGTTGAAGTGATACCGAGTGGTTCAATTACATTGGATTTAGCTTTAGGAGTAAATGGATATCCAAAAGGGAGAATTGTAGAAATATACGGCCCTGAATCTTCGGGTAAAACAACATTGGCGATTCATGCAATAGCAGAAGTACAAAAACAAGGTGGAATAGCAGCAATTGTGGATGCTGAACATGCATTCGATCAATTTTATGCTCAAAAACTAGGGGTAGATATAGATAACTTATTGATATCTCAACCAGATAACGGTGAACAAGCATTAGAAATTGCTGATAGCCTTATTCGTTCTGGTGCAGTTGACTTACTTGTAATTGACTCCGTAGCAGCATTAACACCAAAAGCAGAAATTGAAGGAGAAATGGGTGACTCACAAATGGGTTTACAAGCAAGATTGATGTCAAAAGCTCTTCGTAAACTAACAGGGTCAATAAATAAGGCAAAATGTTGTTGCATTTTTATCAATCAATTAAGGGATAAAATTGGGGTGATGTTTGGAAACCCTGAAACAACAACAGGAGGAAATGCATTAAAATTTTACGCTTCTATGCGGATTGATATCCGTAAATCAAGTCAAATAAAAGAAGGCGAAGATGTTATTGGAAACCGTGTGAAGGTGAAAATAGTAAAGAACAAAGTTGCACCACCATTCCGTAGAGCAGAATTTGATATTATGTATGGAGAAGGTATCTCAAAAGTTGGTGAAATCATAGACTTAGGTGTAGAATTAAACATCATCAAAAAAAGTGGTTCGTGGTTTTCTTATGGCGAAGTAAAATTAGGTCAGGGAAGGGATTCTGTTAAGGGAATGATTTCAGATAATGTGGAACTGTTTGAAGAATTAGAAAATAAAATAAAGGAAGCTTTAAGCTCAAACGGAGTAGTAGTTCCAGAAGAGCAGGATTAAGCACATATCGTTTCAAAAGCCCCTCGAAGTTTTGAGGGGCTTTTGTTATATTTACATTTTGTCTGCAAATAATCTATATTTTTGTACAAATGTGTTGAATATGGTTCTTTCAATGACCGGTTATGGAAAAGTAACAGAAACTTTTCAAGGTAAAAAAATAGTAGTAGAAATTCGTTCTCTAAATAGCAAGTCACTTGATTTGAATTTGAAAACACTTCCCCTTTACCGAGAAATTGAGTTAGAAATAAGGACCATCATATCAGAATTGTTGGATAGAGGAAAAGTTGAAGCCTCAATAAATATTGAAAACACGAGTGATACAAAAAACTACACAATCAACAAAGAACTAGCAAAAAGCTATCATCAAGATATAAAAAACCTATCATTCACACTAAATGAACCAATAAACGATATTTTTTCGCTCATCCTTCGTATGCCGGAAATATTTTCCAATGATAAAGAAAAGCTATCTGATGAAGAAAGTGACTTGGTGCAAAATTTAGTGAAAAAAGCATGTGAAAACCTTATTGAATTTCGAAAACAAGAGGGTGAACAGTTGAGAAAGGATTTTACAAAAAACATCAAAAACATAGAAGAACTGCTGGGTGATGTTCAGCAATACGAACAAGAGCGAATCACTACAGTTAAAGACCGTATAAAAACAGGTCTAGAAAAACTTGAAAGCCAAGCTGTTGATCTAAATAGATTGGAGCAAGAGTTGATTTTTTACATAGAAAAAATGGATGTTTCTGAAGAGAAAATGCGTTTGTTAAATCATCTTCAATATTTTCAAGATACAATGAAAGTACCGTTAAGTGGTAAAAAATTGGGTTTCATTGCACAAGAAATTGGCCGAGAAATTAATACCTTAGGCAGCAAAGCCAACCATGTAGAAATACAAAAACTGGTGGTAGAAATGAAAGACAATCTTGAGAAAATAAAAGAACAGGTTTTAAATACTTTGTAATGGATTCACAACAAGTAAACAAAGGAAAATGTATAATTTTTTCTGCTCCATCTGGTGCAGGTAAAACAACAATTGTTCACTGTTTACTCTCAAAAATACCAAGTCTTTCTTTTTCAGTATCGGCTTGCAGTAGGCCGCCACGAAATGGTGAGGTAGATGGGAAAGATTATTATTTTTTAGGAATTGAAGGGTTTAAAAAGAAAATACATGAAAACTCCTTTGTAGAATGGGAAGAAGTATATCAAGATAATTTTTACGGAACATTAAAATCTGAACTAGATCGAATTTGGAACGAAGGTAAAACCGTGATATTTGACGTTGATGTTGTAGGTGGATTAAATCTTAAAAAAATAATAGGAAATCAAGCTTTGGCAATATTTGTACAACCTCCATCTTTAGAAACTTTAGAAAGAAGGCTTCGATTTAGAAGCACTGAAACAGAAGATAAATTGCAAATGAGGCTAAATAAAGCAATTCAAGAATTATCGCGAGCTAATGAATTTGATACTATTCTATTTAACGACGATTTAGAAATTGCTTGTAAACAAGCAGAACAAAAAGTCTTAAAATTTATTCAAACACCATGAAAATTGGCCTATACTTTGGAACCTTCAATCCAATTCATGTTGGTCATTTAGTGATAGCAAATTACATGGCCGAATACAAGGATTTAGATCAAGTTTGGCTAGTAGTCACTCCTCAAAATCCATTAAAAATAAAACATTCGTTATTGGCAGATTACCATCGTTTGGCATTGGTAAATGAAGCAATAAAAGACAACCCTAAATTGCAGAGTTCTGATATCGAATTTAAACTGCAACAACCCAACTACACAGCTACAACATTGGCATATTTAAAAGATAAATATCCAAAAAACACCTTTTCATTAATTATGGGAGAAGACAATTTAAGAACTTTCCATAAGTGGTATAATTATGAAAGATTATTGGAAAATTATACCTTTTACGTGTATCCGAGAGTATTAACGGAACAAGAAGAACTGGAAACACACAATCTATCACAAACTTTTGATAATAAGCTAAATCAACATCCAAATGTGATTATTTGTGAAGATGCGCCTGTAATGAAAGTTTCATCAAGTTTTATTCGTAAAGCAATTCGAGATAAAAAAGATGTACGCTATTTACTGACAGAACCTGTATGTAAATACATCGAAGAAATGAATTTTTACCGTTAATCAGTAATTTTATTTAGCTTTAAAACGCGTCTAAAAAATTTAATGAGTCCTTTGCGAAAGAAAAAAGCAATCAATAAGTAGGGAACGATCAGTAAAAACAAAATCCCGTAATTAATTGAACTTCCAAACGAATTTTCTCCGAGCTCTGTACTCTGCTCAGTAACCAATCTACATTGTGAACAACCTTGAGCATAGATAAAATCTATAACTAACAAAAATAGAGTGAGTACGAATAATTGCTTTTTCATGTCTCAAATGTAATGAATATTAAATATCGATTAGGCAGAGTCTATGTTAAATATTGATGCGAAAATGAGAATTTTTTCTTACGTGAGTTTGAAGCGATATACCAACAGAAGCTAAACGAAAGAATAAGCATTAACAGTAACACTGTTAACGTCTATGCGTATTTTGTTAATTTTTTACTTCTATAACACAAAAGAAAAAGAATTTTATGTTATCATGATAATCAGTTACTTCCATAGATTTTGTAGATGAATTGTAATTAATAATCTTGGGTTCATCATTAATCAGAACCAATACATTGAATGAATTTGTATCTTTTTGTCTTTTAACAAACAGTTTAATATCATCTAAATCAGGCAATCTACAGGCATAATTCTTTTTGTATTTTTCAACTAATCTATTTTTTCTCCATTCACAATAATCTATTATTTGATAAATTGACAGGCCTATAATTGGAGCATTTTCATATTTTATATCAACGCCAAGAAAACTTGGAATTTTACCATTTACATACTCTTTCTTCCAAACATTTGTATCAGGTAAACTTTTAACAAAATAGTTTGTGTCTGTATTATGTATATATTTTTGATAATAAATATACTCAGACCAATCTTTATTTGAGATAAAGTTTTTATCCATCAATAGATTGATTTCCCCAAATTTAAAAGTGCCACTAGGGTGATTTTGTCCTACAACAAAACTAGGATAAGAAGCGAGTGTAGTAATAATAATTAATGCTACCAATCTCATATTAAGGTAATTTCCAGATAATTGCACCGTTGTCTTCAACTATAATTGTACCGCCAAAATAACGTCTAGAGATGAGTTTTTTAGTATCATCGGGAGTTAAAAAATGTAACTTCATAATCATTTCTACATTAAATCCACCTCAATATATCCCCCAAATTTTTAGAATTGTAATTAATTTACGCGCATCATCAACCTTTTCATCATTAGAACAGGGCATTCCGAAGAAATAAGAGAATTCTGCTTGTCTGATTTCCTCAGCACTAAATGTGTTTTTTCTCCCATCTAAATCTTCGACAATAAAGTGAGACAAATAGCCTCTGTGTGCTACAAGATCAACATTTGGTGGTGTGATAATTCCTTCTCCACCACATGCTGATTTGGCTGCATCTCTAGCATCACTCTTAGTAGGAGCAGAACCTCCCCCACTACCATCTTTACACGCCCATTGCCACCATCCGGTTGTTGAACTTTTGTCTAAAGTATATGGTTTTGCCATGATAATATCATTTTGATATGAAACAAAAATATCTAAAATGTATTACACAACAAAGTTTCTTTAATCTAATTTCTTGCGCAGGTAAATGTCCTATAACTTGAGAATACAAGCACAACAATTAAATAAGAAGTAAGTTTTATTAGAAATTTGCCATCTTCGATAAGATAATAATATGTATTTTCAGCGGAAAGAAAAAGCATGCAGTCATTCATCCAACAAATAATTCAAGAGATAAACAATAAAAATCTTGATTACAAGAATGTTGTGATAATTGTGCCTTCAGAGAGAATGATTGCATACTTCCATGCAGCAATATTTGAGCATTCCGGAAAACCTGTTTTGTCTCCACAAATAATAAGCATTGACAAGTGGGTACAAAAAAATGTGCCATACTCGGTGGTTGAAAAAACGCAACTGCTTTTTGACTTGTATCAAGTATTTCAAAAAAATCCGGTGAATAATGAAGAAATGGGTTTTGACAAGTTTCTGACCTGGGCTCAGATGCTGTTGAGTGATTTTGATGAAATAGATAGATATTGTATAGATGCAAAGCAATTGTTCAAAAATTTAAGAGATATAAGAGAGCTTGAAAATTGGTCTTTCAATTCTACTGAATTATCAGTTGGACAACAACAGTTTATGGCATTCTGGGATAAATTAGGTAATTACTACTCAGAATTAACAAAACTCTTAGAAGAAAAACAAGTTGTAACAAAAGGAAAAGCCTATAAATTTCTTTCAGAAAATATAAACCTAATAACCAAAGAAAATCCCAATATTCACATTGTTTTTGCGGGTTTTAATGCCCTGTCTGTTTCAGAATTGTCAATCATCAAGCAGCTTTACAATTATGGCAAGGCAAGTGTATTCATCGATTCCGACCGTTTTTATTTTGACGATAAAATTCATGAAGCCGGTCGTTTTCATAGAAAATTGTGTGAATGTTTAGAAGTGAAAGATTTGCCCTTCATAAAAGATAATTTGCAACACAAAAAACTTTCCATACAACTTGTAGAATGTCCACAAATTACGGTTCAAGCTCAAGTAATAGGCAGTGAATTGCTTAAACTTAATAGTCAACAAGTGAATGAAACATTGGTGTTGTTGGCTGATGAAACACTGTTGAGTTCTGTTGTTCGACACTTGCCAGCACAAATTGGAACTGCAAACATTACAGTTGGCTTGCCTTTGAAAAATACTGCATTGCGCTCATGGGTTGATTTAGTTTTTAAAATTCAAGAATCTATCCTGAAAAAGAAAAATGGAGTAATTTATTATAAAGATTATACACAGTTAATTCACCATCCATTTGTGCTTGGGATATTGACTGATGCCGACAAGCAAAAACTTCAAACAACAGAAAGGAAACTGATTGCTGACAAACGTTTTTATTTTTCACTAAAAAACATTAGCAGTAATGATTGCTTCAATTCACTGTTGAAATTATTATACATTCCTTGGAATCACAAGTGGAATGTTGCGCTGCAAACAATTCAACAAATTAATGAGTTGTTTGACGTGAATTTTCAACAGGATAACGAACTAGAAAAAGCAATTATTCAACGATTCGCAAACAGTATTGTTTCTTTTAAAAACACCATTTCAAGTCAAGAATTGCCTGAGATGACATTAAGTACATTTAAACTGTTGCTACAATCTCAATGGTCTAATTCTACCGTTGCTTATTATGGAAATCCGATAGATGGATTACAAATAATGGGATTACTTGAAACACGTGGACTTGACTTTAAAAACATTTTTGTAATAGGCATGAATGAGGGGGCAATGCCTCCTCAGAACACAATAAACTCTTTGATACCTATGGATTTGAGAAGGTATTTTAATCTTCCAACTCCGCGAGAAAAGCAGGGACTTTTTGCACATCACTTCTACAGATTGACACACAAAGCTGAAAACATATTTATCACCTATGCTAAAACAGCAGAAGTAGTTGGGTCTAATGAACCAAGTAGATATATTCAGCAAATTAGTCTTGAATTGGCTAAATGCAATTCAAACATAGACATTACTCAGCAGTATTATCTGTCTGAAAACAAAGAAAACATTGATGAAATGTCTATTGAAAAAACGCCGGAAGTACTTCAAAAAATTAAAGAATTGCTTGCTAATGGTTTAAGTTATAGTATGTTGAGTACTTATTTTTCTTGTCCGCTTGAGTTTTACTTGAAATATATTGTAGGCATAAAAGACGAAAAAGAAGTTGAAGAAAACATACAGAAAAACACATTTGGAACCATCGTACACTATATCCTAGAAAAATTATACTTGCCTTTTTACGATAAAGAAAAAAAGATAACAAAAGGTCAAATCTTCCCCGCTGATATTGATAAGATGAAAATTGAAGTGCCAAAGTTAACAGAAGAGGCGTTTAAGAAGTTTTTTTCTGATGACAGCGAATCATGGCAAACAGGAGAAAATCACATCAATTACCAGGTGGCAAAAGAATATGTGTTTAAGTTTTTGGATAAGGACAAACAACAGCTCATTGACTATCCTGACAAGGCTTTGTTTATCAATGGCTTGGAAGAAAAGTTAGAAACTGAATTTTCAATCACAAGCATTGATTTTCCAGATGGTCTAAAAATAAAAATTAAGGGAATTTGTGATAGAATTGACCAGTATGATGGAGATCATCGGATTATTGATATTAAAACTGGGAAAGCTAAAGGTAAATCATTTTCATTGAAAGGTGCAGATAGTGAAACTGATTTTTTTGATCGTTTACTTGAAAATTATTCAAATGATAATCATAAATTTTATATGCAATTGCTTTTTTATTGCTATTTATATATTAAAGAAAAAAATATTTTGCCAAAAGCTGGAATTTTCTCTATGGTAAACATGAAAGAAAGTCCGTTTTTTATAGAACTACCAGATTTTATTAATAAAGATAATTTACCACAACTTTTTGAGCGCACTATTGAACACATCGTTAATGACATCATGAACAAGTCAATACCTTTTCAACACACCAGAGAAGCTAAATATTGTTCTAATTGCTTGGTTGTAGATAGCTCGGAATTCTAGCTAAATTATTTCTTAAATTCATCTTTCAGCGCAACTGCTATTTCTTCTAAATCTGCATAAAAATCTTCTCCGTACGCTCGAGTCAAGGGCTCTTTCAAAAACTTAAATACAGGCACTTGCAGTTGTTCACCCAAGCTACAAGCCGGGTCACAAATTTTCCATTCTTCATAGTTCAAAGCAAAACCATCATTGATTTTTGACACCCGAATTGGATATAAATGGCAAGAAATGGGTTTTTTCCATGTTGTTTTCCCTTCTAAATACGCTTGTTCAAAAGCACATTTAGAAATTCCCTTCTCATCAAAATAAACAAAGGCACATTCATTTCCATTTACAAGTGTTGTAGCTGGTTGATTCCATTGATCCATATAAAACACACCAGACTGTTCGATGACATCAATGCCTTCTTTCCGCATAAAAGGTTTTACCTTTTCAACAATTTCTTCCATGATATCTACTTCATCAAAAGTAAGCGGCGCTCCTGCGTCTCCTTCCACACAACATGCTCCTTTGCACGCATTCAAATCACACACAAATTTGCGTTCAAATATTTCTGAAGAAATTAATTTATCATCAACTGCTAAAATCATAATGTAAAATTACACAAAGTGATCAATAACCTCATTTAAGTTATCAAAGATCTTATCCGCAGCTATTAATCGTTGATCTGGATGATGTGTTTTTTCAGGTACACAAACCACGAACATTCGGGCTGCTTTTCCTGCAATTACTCCAGTAAAAGAGTCTTCTACAACCAAACAGTGTCTTGGATTTAGATCAAGCTTTTCAGCAACATGTAAATAAACACCCGGGTGTGGTTTTCCATATCTTTCATTTTCTGCTGAATAGGTATAATCAAAATAATGACGGATATTCAACGTATCAAGAACACAATCAATTAATACCGAATAGGAAGAAGTAGCAAGTCCTATTTTTAATCCTTTAGATTTAAAATATTCCAATGATTCAAGAACGCCTGGCAGTGGCTTTGCGTGTGTATTGAGTAAATGAATCATTTTATTAATTATGGATTGTTCAACTTCTTGATTTGTTGGGCCAATCCACTTTACTTCATTGTACCAATATGCAATTACCTCATCTATTCTTAGCCCAACAGTGCGTTGAAAGTCTTGTTTTGTTAAATTACACCCCAGTTGATTGAAAACTTCTTCCAAAGCTATTTTCCATAGGGGCTCAGAATCGGTCAAAACTCCATCCATGTCGTAAATAACACCGTAAAACTGACTTAATTTCATTTCTGTTTCTGTTTAGGCTTTAGCACATATAAATTTCCACCTCCTAACAATTTATTGCGTTCATCAGCAAGGTAAATATTTCCTTTCGGATGAATTGCCAATGATTCTTTTTGTGTTAGAGGAAGCAAGGTTTGGTGGTATTGGTATTGCAGCTTACCACCATCAATTGTATAAACAATATACCGATTGTAGGTTAAAATATACAGCTTATCTTTTGCAAAATCTGCAGCAGTAGCAGCATCTCTAAACCAATCTCTATCACCAATAATGAAATATTGTTGGTATCTTGCTTTGTAAGTCCCGGTAGCAGTTGGTAGTGAGTAAACATAACATCTGCCATTGAAAGGTTCAGCTCTACATTTTGTAAAAATTCTGAGTGAATCATGGTAGAATGCCATGGCTTCACAATCAAAATACTTATCTTTCAGTTTTGGTGGAAATTCTGTTTGATTAGGATAGGAGAAGTAAATCGCTTCAGCTTCAACGGATGATTGTGACACCAACTTATCCAGTTGTACTTTCAATATTCTTAAATCTTTCCTTGAATTTTCATTGTTACCAAAATCTCCAATATACACATGGTTTTTTCCATCAAAAGCCAAGTCTTCCCAATCAATGTTTTTAAAATTACTAATCTCTGCTTTATGTCGAATAGAACCATTTAGATTTTGTACATAAATTATGGGTTCATTTCCACTGTCATTAATACTAACAAAAGTTGTGTCATTAATGAAAACAAGATCAGATATTTCACTCAATTCTTTGGGTAATCGTATCGTTTTCTCTGCATTTAGAGAAAGAAGTAAGAGCAATAATAAAACAAAACCAATGACTCTTTTCATCTTACAAAAGTAAGAAAGTATCTACGAACTCCTGTTAAATAAAAAACTCCCGCTTTTACGGGAGTTTTTTATTGTTGTGATAGATTATTTAGCTTTTACAAGGTCATACTTTAATCCTTCCCATTCAACCAGGTGAAGTTTTACAGTACCAACCGGAATTTTTGCTTTCACTAAAATTGGAATGTGATTTTCATCTTTCGTAACCCAAAAATTTAAATCTTCTTGCTTTTTAAATACACGTCCTGTTTGTACAATCGGTGCAAATTTCATACAATTAAATTTTCCTTTTCGAATAGTGATTTTTTCATCACCCAGGTATTTTATTTTCAATGGCCATACTTCATCATCCATAAAGCATTTAAACTCAAAAGTGCTACCAACTTTCATGTTGCTAAAATTCAAGGTTCTTGCATAGTAAAATGAAGAAATCATGTCTTGAATACCAACCGGTATAGTAATGTCTTTGGTACCGTTGTGCACTTTAAGTTTATCATGCTTAAAGAGATAATCTTGAGAAAGTTTATATCCACCTTCATCTACTCTTCTCACAAATTGCCAAGGAAAAATACCTTTTTTGTCAAGATACGTTTCATAAACATCATTTACTTTAAATACAGCGTTAAAACCTCCCAATGTTTTGCCGGTTCCAACTATGTGAAACATATCTCTAGAACCATTTCCTTTTTTAGAAGTTTCTTTTACATCCAACACTGCTTCACCAGCATCCACAAAACCATAGGTAACTCGGTAGCGAAGTTTTTCGCCCGTTTGAAACACTTTGTTGCTAACACTTGGAAGTGTAACCTGCATACTGCTGCTCAGTCCTAAAACCAATGTAAGTGCTGAGCCAAATATCAAAACTGTTTTCATAGCTTCGTTCTTTTTCTTGACCTTAACAAATTAAGTGCCAAAACAAAGAAAATAGTACTTACAGCTTTACAATTTTTGCAGATGCCTCTCCGCTTGTATTGCTAATTCTTACAAAATACACTCCTGCAGAATACTCGGAAAGTGATAAAGTATGAGAAGTAGTTTGGTTTACAAGCGTTGCGTTTGAAATCAATTGCCCCATTTCATTATACAAGCCAATTGCTGTTCCTGCGTTGATGCCATTTTCATTTACAATAAAAATTTGCCCACTACTTGGGTTAAATGTTATTTGATAATTCGTTGAGTTTTCGTCTAACCCTGCGCCACAATTGGTTAAAATATTTATGGAGAAAGTCTCTGTATCCGTTCCACATGCATTGGTAGTTGTAAGTGTAACTATTACATTACCTGCTGTACCAAAGCTTGCTGTTGCAGAAGAACCAGTTGAACTTGCTGGCATTCCCCCCGGAAAACTCCAGCTAAAATCGTCAACATCAGTAGAGTTACTTCCGTCTAATGAAAGCAACGTAGGACAAGCCACTGTTGTATCTACAAATTCAACTGTAGCAACTGGTGGGTTATTAACAGTAATTGTAATTGAAGATGAATTGTTACATGCACCCAATGCTCCACTAACTAGGTAAGTAGTGGTGGTAGTAGGATTTGCCGTTACATTGGCTCCGGTTGTTGCAGACAAGCCTGTGCTTGGCGACCACGTATAAGCACTTGCTCCGCTTGCGGTTAATGCAGTGTTTGATCCATTACAAATAGTATTTGTGCCAGCAATTGAAATCGCTGGAGTTGGATTAACAGTAATGGTAACAAATGTAGAGTCAAAAAGATTACACCCGCCTCCAACTACATATAAAATTGCATTGTAGGTGCCCGGTGTACTATATGTAATAGAGGTAGTTGGTGATGACGGCACAACTGTTGGAGTTCCACCTGGAAAATACCACAATAAAGTATCTTGATAGGTGCTACCTGCAGCGTCAAAACCAATTGAATTTCCAGAACAAATTGTTGTTGCAGTTGGCGTTAATACAGCTTGAGTTGGAGTACTTGTTAAGAACGGATGAATATATAGAGAAGCACTTAAGTTCCAAGAACCTGCTGTAGTATATTGATACCACAAATTATCAGATTGCTGTTCCCAAATGGCAGATGGTGTTGTTTGTCCGTTGGTGTTACTAACAATTGCAAGCGTGTCTTTTACACCTGCAGTCCATTGTAAATTTGTAATATCGACAGAAACAAAGAATTTTTTAGAAGCAGGGAGCGTAACGGCATTGTTTACAAAACTTACT
>JBDHXR010000035.1:0-22169 GCA_039810825.1 Fluviicola sp. | reverse complement strand
CCACTTAAAATTTTACTTTCTCGAATATCTTGAGGTAAATTGTCAACTCCAATGTAAACTGTTGTAATAGGTTTTGTTATTTCAAACATGGATTTTTCATTTGCATGGCAATACCAATTTCCTCCCATTCTTGCTACCAAGTTTATTTTCTTTTGGTCGATAACTCCATTTTCATCCAGAACGTCATCATGTATATGAATTTTTACAACTTCACAAATAACCAAATTTCCTGCTCCACCTTGGTCACCCAATTCACGCACTTCCAATACTTTACATTCAAATTGAACAGGAGATTCTTGTACACGCATCGGGCGAACAAGATCAGATGCAATAGGTGTTAGTCCAGATTTTTTAAATTCATCTGTTTCAGGCGAAAAAGGTGAACTGCTTAGGCTAGCTTGGTGAACAATATCGATGTTTACAATGTTGATAACAACTTCAGGATTTTTTTTGATGTTGTTGTAAGTGTCTTTTGTTGTATTCGTTCTCCCGTTTCTGGCTGGTGAAAAAATCAATATAGGTGGCGCTGCAGAAAACACATTGAAAAAACTAAATGGAGAAAGATTGTTTACTCCGTTTTCATCAACAGTAGAAGCAAAAGCAATGGGTCTTGGTCCAATAGCACCAAGTAAGTACCCATGTAATTTTGGTACAGGTAATTCTTTCGGATCAAGCGTTGTCATCTTTGCCATTATGCAAAGATACGAATTAAATAGTGCTGAATATTGGAGAAATTTTGAAAATTAATTAACAATTTCTGTAAGCACTTTTTTGCCTTTTTTCTCTTTGTAGATTAGAAAGTATTGATTCAAATTGAATTGCACTTTAGAATCTTTTTCAATTTCAATCACATTCCATTTAGAGGAGCATTTTACAGAATTCCCATTCACTATTAATGGCATATCAAAGTTTTTCACAGGTTTATACCATCTGTATTTTAAATTGGTAGCACTTTTTTTCATTTGCAATATAGGAGGGTATTGTGCTCGAAGATATTGGTCAAAAATAGTTGTTAAGTGTATGTTTAGATAATTACTCATAAACTGCTCTATGTCTTTAGTAGTCACCGTTTGGTGGTAGAAGGAAACATTCAATTGACGCAACATGTTTCTGAACAATGAGTCGTTGTTTACAATTGCACGAATAGTGTGAAGCATGTTTGCACCTTTGTAGTACATATCTCCACTGCCTTCATTGTTTACGTTGTATGCTCCTATAATGGGCTTGTCATTGTCAATATTTTCTCGAAGTCCTTGACAGTATTTATCTCCATCTTCTTTTCCAAACCAATATTCGGTAAATAATGTTTCGCTGTAGCACGTAAAACTTTCGTGAATCCACATATCTGCAATGTCTTTGGATGTGATGTTGTTACCAAACCATTCATGACCACTTTCATGTACAATGATAAAGTCCCATTTTAAACCTATTCCTGTATTACTCAAATCCTTCCCAGCATATCCATTCAGAAATTTATTGCCGTATGCAATTGCACTTTGATGTTCCATGCCTAAATACGGTGCTTCTACCAATTTATACCCGTCAACATAAAAAGGGTAGGGACCAAACCAGTATTCTAAGGCTTCAATAGTTTTTGGGGCTTCTTTAAAGTGTCTTTTTGCTTTTTCTTCATTTCCTTTTAGCACCCAATAATCCATTTCCAACAAACCTTTTTCTCCATAATAGTGTTCGTGAATATTTACATAATCACCGATATATGGAATAATGTTGTAATTATTTATTGGGCTAGATACTTTCCAAGAGTATGTAGCAGTTTGGTTTGCGTGTGTTTTTTTTCCAATAAATTGTCCGTTACTAATACAGCTTAATGTTGCCGGGCAAGTAAAATGTGTTTCAATGCTATCCGGTTCGTCATACTGAGAATCTTTGCAAGGAAACCAAGAGCTGGCGCCAAATCCTTGACAAGCAATAGAAACCCAAGGGTTCTTGTTTTTATCTTTTGCCCAAACTATTCCTCCATCCCATGGTGGGTATTTTGCAATGTGGGGAGAACCATGAAAGTAGAGGGAAATTTCATTTTTTGCACAGTTTTGAATAAAATAAGCATTTCCATCTTTTCTAAAAGAAAGTTTGGTTGCATTATCTTTTTCAAAAACACTGTCAAGCACCATTGGTTCTTGTAAATCTATTTGTAGTTCTATGTTTTTTGCATTGGTCGTGCTATTTCGTGAAAATAAAATAGTATTTACCCCAGAGATTGATTGATTGGTAATATCGAAAGTTACCGATAAGTTGTAGTACTTCAAATCCCACCAACTTCTTTCTTTTGAGTAAGCACCCCTTAGTGTGTCTGCGTGTGTAAATTGAGCAACACAAAAATTGCTAGATAAGAATAAAGTAAATAGAAAAGCGAGGATAAAATACCGCTGAGAATTATTCATCTTGTGGAGTAAAAATGATTTCAAAAATTGTATCTGGATAGGTTTCATATTTTAGTGTACCTTCCATTTGATAGGTCAATGATTCTATTAAGTCCATACCAAAAGTGCCTGTTCTTGAAGGAGTCTTCCATGTGCCGCTATCCGAATAGGTGATTTTACAATAGGTGTCTTTGTGTTGACTAAATTTGATAGAGATCCAGCAATCATCGTTGTTGTCAAATGCATATTTCAATGAGTTTGAGATCAATTCATTGATAATCAATGCTACAGGAACTATTGCTTTAAGTCCAATGGTTTCAATGTCGCATTCAATTTTCATGGTGATATCGTAATCACTTTGGTAAGAATGTAACAGGTCTTTTGACAATTCAGTGAGGTATTCTTTTAGAGATAATGAGGATAGCTCGTCACTCTGATACATGCGCTCATGCACCATTGAGATGGCAATTACTCGGTTGGTAGCGTCTTTAAATTTTGAGATTGCTTCCGGACTTTCCAACTCTCTTGCTTGTAATCGTAATAAGCTGGTAATGATTTGTAAGTTGTTTTTTACTCGATGATGAATTTCTTTTAACATCACAGTCTTCTCTTCATTTTGTTTCGAGATAATGTCATACTGCAATGTCATCAATTTTTGAGATTCATTTAGTTGTGCTGTTTTTTCTTTGTCCACTTTGTTTCTTACCCAAAACAAGTAGATTGTAATTAAAAAACAATATGTCAAGTTTATTGTTGTGCTTAACAAATTGTTATCTTCTATGGTTTCATTATACAATGGATGATGAGTTAAGACGTAGATACCAACCATTATGGCATGAATTAAAGCAATGATTACTCCCCAAGTAAAATTTAAGATAATGAAAGCGTAAAGTGTATCGATTAAAGTAAAAGCAATTGCCACAACAACAGATTTGTTTTCAATAACATACAAAGCAAATTGAGCAGCAAAAGCACCGTGTAATACAATAATTAATGACGGGATAAAACTTTTTCGTTTGCGGTAAATGTACACCATACTCCAAGTAAAAGTGGACAATCCAACTAAGATAAGAATAGATGGAAATAATTGAAAATAATTTGCGCTACCTAATAAATATGCAGATAAGCCGATCGCACTAAACAAGGAAGTTTGATACGAAATAATTATTTCAGCACGATTTTCAATAGCAATTTCACTAAAAAATTTTGGGTAAAAAATGGATAAGAAAAAATTTTTCATGTAAAGATTTCCTGGTTACGCTATGTTAAGTTCTTCTTGTGGGGTAAAAATGATTTCAAAAATTGTATCTGGAAATGTTTTGTAATTCAATGTTCCTTCCATTTGATAGGTCAATGACTCAATCAAGTCCATACCAAAAGTGCCTGTTCTTGAAGGTGCTTTCCACGTGCCGCTATCAGAATAGGTTATTTTACAATAAACATCTTTATGCCGATTAAATTTTATGGATATCCAACAATCATCGTTGTTATCAAAAGCATATTTTAACGAGTTTGAAATCAGCTCATTAATGATAAGCGCAATAGGAACAATCGCTTTTAACCCAATGGTTTCAACATCGCATTCAATTTTCATGTTGATATCGTAGTCGCTTTGGTATGAATTCAACAAATCTTTTGAAAGTTCTGTAAGGTATTCTTTTAGCGATAATGAAGAAAGTTCATCACTCTGATACATGCGTTCGTGAACCATTGAAATGGCAATTACTCGGTTTGTAGCATCTTTAAACTTTGAAATAGCTTCCGGACTTTCCAATTCACGTGCTTGTAAACGCAATAAACTGGTAATAATTTGTAAGTTGTTTTTTACACGGTGGTGAATTTCTTTTAACATTACAGTTTTCTCTTCATTTTGTTTCGAAATAATGTCATATTGCAGTTCAAGCAATTGCTTTGATTCTGATAATTTGGATTTACCTGTTTCTGTAATTGAAACATTCACCCAAAAAATGTATGTGATGATAGCAAAGACAACAATAATATTTACAAACATGCTAATAACTACATTAATCTCAACGTGATTAGAATTACTAGAAAGATTTAGATAGTTATAAGTAGCAAATGATATACAATGAAACACGATAAAGAAAATTCCCCATTTATATCTTAACACAGTAAAAGCATAGAAAATGTTTATTGTTATCCAAAAACAGATTGTGTAATTTGTTCTATTTTGAATATAAAACAGTGAAAAAGATGTAGCAAATGCGCCTAGAAAACTAAAAATAACAGCTGGGGAGTAGAATTTTTTCCGAACAGACATGTAGATTGTAGCCCACGTACAACATGCAAAAGCAATCAAGGTAATTGTGGTTTGTATTACTTGATAATGAAAGAATGATGTCAGTAAAAAGATTCCTAAGGCAATTGAGATAAAAAGCGAAATTTGATAGGCCAATAAAAATCTGGCTTTGTTTTCAAGGTCTTGATCATCCTCAAAATTGGGTTTCAATATTCTGTTTATGAAGTCAGCCATAGTTGTTTTCTTAGCGTGAATGTACAAGATTTTACCGTAGGATAAAATTTTTCATAAAAAAAAACTGATTGACTAGTCAACCAGTTTTTATAAAAAGTATTCAGTATTGTAGTTTTATCTTTGCTTATCTACTTCTACTTGAGCAAGTTCTTCAGATTGATATGCTCCTGAATCTAGCTTTTCTTTGATTTTTTTGAATGTATCAATGGTGTAATTCACATCGTCCATTGAATGAGCTGCTGTTGGAATAATACGAAGCATGATTGTATCTTTCGGCACAACAGGATAGATAACGATGGAACAGAAAATGTTGTAATTTTCTCTCAAGTCAAACGTCAAATTTGTTGCCTCGGCTAAGTTTCCTTTCATAAATACTGGAGTAACACAAGAATTTGTGTGACCTATATCAAATCCAGCATTTTTGAATCCGTTTTGTAGAGCACTTGCAATTTCCCACAATTTAGATTTGTATTCAGGATGATTTTTTAGCAATTCTAATCGTTTGCGAGCGCCTATTGTATTTACCATAGGCAAGGCCTTAGCAAACATTTGAGAACGCATATTGTATCGTAAATATTCAATGATTGTTTCTTTTGAACAGATAAAACCACCTACAGAAGCAAAGGATTTTGCAAAAGTTCCAAATAACACATCAATTTCGTCTTGTACTCCTTGTTCTTCAGCAGCACCTTGACCTGTTTTTCCTAGTGTTCCAAAACCGTGAGCATCATCAACAAAAATTCTGAAATCGTATTTGCCAGATTTTCTGAAGTCAATAATTTCTTTCAACTTTCCTTGATCTCCAGCCATTCCAAACACGCCTTCTGTGATAACTAAAATGCCTCCGCCAGTTTTTTGAATCAAAGCAGTAGCATTTTTCATTTGCTTGTCAAAGCTTTCCATATCATTGTGTTGGAATACAAAACGTTTTCCGGTATGTAAACGCATTCCGTCTAGAATACAAGCGTGAGATTCACTGTCATAAACGATAACATCGTTTCTGTCAACCAAACTATCAATAGCAGAAACCATTCCTTGGTAACCAAAATTCAACAAGATTGCATCTTCTTTTCCCATGAAATCAGCAATTTCATTTTCAAATTTTTCATGCTCACTTGTTTGTCCAGTCATCATTCTTGCTCCCATTGGGTAAGCCATTCCATATTGCTGCGCTGCTTTTGCATCTGCTTCGCGCACTTCAGGGTGGTTGGCTAATCCTAAGTAATTGTTTAAAGACCAAACCAAGCACTCTTTTCCTCTAAAAGTCATTTTAGGACCCAATTCACCTTCCAATTTTGGGAAAGTAAAATAACCGTGTACACCTTTTGAATATTGACCAATTGGTCCACGATTACGTTCAATTTTTTCAAAAATATCAGCCATATGCATTTTTATTTCTACCAATCAAATTTGTTTTCAGATTAGTAGTTAGATTTTGCAAATTTAATAGGTTCCTTGTCAAAATCATAATTTAGCATTAAAAGAAATCAACCAAGTAATGAACAGTCCTTTGAAAAAGGAATTCAAGATGTGTATTTTTTTGGTCAGTGTGCTTTGTCTTTGTATGTATAAAAAAATATGGTTATAAATAACGTTGTTTGATTACTTTGGTATGGTGAATTAAATGTCCCACAATAAACCAACCAATATTTCTTGCTGTATTTGGTTTTTGATTTGCTATTCCAACAAAATCAAGCATCTGCAGTGTCATGTTTTGATACAACAATAATGTAGCCTTGCGAACACAGGTAAATTCTTCCATTAAATCACTTAGTGATAATGCTTCGTGATTGTTGTGTTTTGTGTACCAATTTTCATCAAATCCGGATATTTCTGTACTGTCAAACCTTGAGAATCTTAATGCTCGGTATTGCAGTATACGTTCAGTTTCAACACAATGTGCCACAACGCCCTTTACACTCCACTTTCCTTCTGCGTAGGAATAGTTTTCTTTTTCTGAAGGAATAGAATTGATAAAGAGTTCAAAATTGCTTAGTTGATTTTGAAGCGCGGTTTCTAAATACGAATCTTCATTCGTTAATTGAAAATAATAGTGGTAATAATCTGGTGCGGCACTTAGAATTGGTCTATCAATGAAGGGTCTTAAGTTTTTCATAAGGCAAGAAGTTAAAGATTTTTATCAAGCAAATACAAAAACGAAGCGATGCTTGCACAGCCTAATTCTAGTTCACGTTTATTTACATTTTCAAAAACATCATTTGGCGAATGGTGAATATCAAAATAACGTTGAGAGTCTGGCACAAAACCAAACAATGGAATTGTAGGATATACTTTTTTCAACGGATTGATGTCTACTCCGCCATATCCTTTTTCAAAGTAATGAAGTCCAAAAGGTTCTAAGGTCTTTCTTAAAGACTTCATCCAAAGTACTTGTTCTTCCGTGCCATCACATTCAAAACCTTGGGGAGTGTAGCCACCGCGATCGCTTTCTATTGCAGCAACAATTTTTTCATTTTTTTCATTCACCCAATCGGCATATCCTTGACCTCCTTTATTGCCATTTTCTTCGTTCATAAAAAATACTACTCGGATGGTATGAATGGGTTGAATATTTAGTGTTTTGAAAATCCTAAGCGCTTCTAAACAGTGTATTATTCCTGCTCCATCATCATGCGCTCCTTCTCCTGTGTGCCAAGAGTCAAGATGTCCACCAATTGTGATGATTTTATTGGCTTTTGTACTGCCTTTTAGTTCACCAATTACATTGTATGAAACCGCATCCGGATAGGTTTTGCAATCCATTTCAAATATGAATGTTGTTTTTCCACTTGCAATTGCTTGGCTTAGCATGTTTGCCGAATTAGTTGATAAAGCACAAGCAGGAATTTTGGTTATTCCTTCTTCGTAGTGCATTGAGCCGGTGTGCGGATGGTCATCATTTGGCAATGCTAAGGAGCGGATTACAACTGCAAGTGCTCCAAGTTTTGAGGCTTCTACTGCTCCGTTTCCTCGAATTGGATAACAAATATTGTATGCTTTGAAGGTGACTATTTCTTCAGGATTCATAGGTTGATTTAAAAATACAATTTTCCCATTTACTTGAGATTTAGTTGCTTTTTTCAACTCATCCAAATGATTAAATTGAATCACCTCTGCTTGCATGATACCATTTGTTGAAATAGATCCACCCAAAGCAATAATGTCAAGTTTTGTGATGCTTCCATCTGCTTTTTTAAACCAAGCAATTTCTTGTGTTCCATTTTCCCAGTGCGGAACCATTATTTTTTGAAGCTGCACATTTTCTAATCCGTATTCCTGCATTTTTTTTTCACCCCATTCTACTGCCATTTGTGCTTGTGCAGAACCGCTAAGTCTATGCCCAATTTGCTTGCATAGATACCTTAAATCTTCATACGATTTACCGTGTAGCAATGCTTCATTGAAAAATGAGCGAATTTGATCTGAGTCTGTATTTGATTGTGCAGTAGAATAAAATGCAACAACGAATAATGTAAGAGTTAAGTAAATGAATTTCATACAAATTTGGATAATAAACGAAATTACGAAAGATTTGTAGAAAATAGAAAAAATTAGAATTAAATTAAAAATCTATCTTTGCACAAAAAATTACAGCTATGGCTTTGAAATGTGGTATTGTTGGCTTACCCAATGTTGGAAAATCTACTTTGTTTAATTGCTTATCGAATGCAAAAGCGCAATCAGCAAACTTCCCGTTTTGTACAATAGAACCAAATGTGGGGACAATTTCAGTTCCAGACTTAAGGCTTGAAAAATTAGAGTCGATGGTAAACCCAGAGCGTGTAGTCCCTGCAACTATGGAAATTGTTGATATTGCAGGATTGGTTAAAGGAGCATCAAAAGGTGAAGGATTGGGCAATCAATTTTTAGCAAACATTCGTGAAACAGATGCTATTTTACATGTATTGAGATGTTTTGACGATGGCAATATTATTCACGTAGATGGAAGAGTTGACCCAGTAAAAGACAAAGAAATTATCGATATAGAACTGCAATTGAAAGATTTGGAATCTATTGAGAAAAAGATTCAATCGTTGGCACGTGTCATTAAATCTGGAGACAAAGAAGCTGTAAAAGAAAATGAATTGGCATTGGCTATCAAAACTACATTGGAACAAGGAAAGTCTGTTCGTTCCATGGATTTTGATGATAACGAAAAAGAAATTGTCAAAAAATTTCAATTGATTACTTCTAAGCCTGTAATGTATGTATGCAACGTTGATGAGTCATCTGTGTTGAAAGGAAATCAATATGTTGATGCAGTGAAAGAAGCTGTAAAAGGTGAAAATGCTGAGGTTTTAATCATTGGGGCAAAAATTGAAGCAGACATTACGGAATTAGAAACGTACGAAGAGCGACGAATGTTTTTGGATGAATTGCAATTGGAAGAGCCGGGAGTAAATAGATTAATTCGTGCTGCGTATGCTTTGTTAAACTTACAAACTTACTTTACTGCAGGGGTAAAAGAGGTTCGAGCATGGACAATAGAAGTTGGTTCTACTGCTCCGCAAGCTGCAGGCGTAATTCACTCAGATTTTGAAAAAGGGTTTATCCGCGCAGAAGTGATGAAGTACAATGATTATACCAATTTGGGTTCTGAAGCAGCTGTTAAAGAAGCCGGAAAATTTAAAGTGGAAGGAAAAGAATATGTTGTGGAAGATGGTGATATCATGCACTTTAGATTCAATGTATAGTTAGAAAATCACTGCAATTTTATCTTAAGAAAAGTATCTTTTTTTTTTATGATATGCAACTTTATCTATTACTAAAAAGTCTGCTTAGTAATTGAAATTATTATCATGAAAAATCTACTTTTACTTCTTTTTATTATTACAGCTACCTATTCTTTAGGACAAAATCAAGAGCAATACAATTTTCTGACAGAAGCGCAATACGCGTATTTGAAATCACACAATGGTTTAACCGGAAATGAGGTGGTACTTTCACCAGGTATGGTAAACCCAAACGACTACAAAGGAACAGTTTATGTTTCGCACTTTGATGTAGAAAAAGCAACAGGATGTTCGGGGTATTTCCCCCCTCCGGGTCCAGCTTTGACCGTTACATCTTTAGATGATGGTTGGGTAACAGCTAGTCCGTTAACATTGCCTTTTCAATTTTGTTTTTATGGTGTGTCGTATAACCAAGTTTGGATGAATAACAATGGAAACATTAGCTTTGGTTCAGGAATTTCATCATTTAGTTCTACGGCATTTCCTTCAGTTGGAAACAAGATGATTGCTGCTTTTTGGGCAGATTTTTACCTAACAAATGGTGGAACGATGCACGCAACAATAACTCCAACAGCTGCAATTTTCAATTGGGTTTCAATGGGTTATTACAATAACCAATCAGATAAAGTGAATACCTGCCAAATTGTAATCACTAACGGGACAGATCCACTTGTGATTGAAGGTAACACAGCTATCCATTTTGCAGATATGCAATGGACTACAGGTTCAGCTTCTGCTGGAGTTGGAGGGTTTCAAGGAATTCCGGCTACAGTTGGTGCAAATGCCGGGAATGGTATTGATTTTATTCAAATTGGACGTTTTGATCATGCAGGAACAGATTACGATGGTCCAAATGGAAACAATGATGGTGTATCTTGGTTGGATAATAAATCGTTTTATTTTGACTTCTGTTCAACTGGAAATATAGCACCAATTGCCCTTCAAACTGCTTATTGTGACACGATAAAAATATGCAATTCAGGTACTTTGTCTTTCCCTTTTTTATTTAGTTCACCGGAAACGAATCAACAAACTCACGTTTATATAGATTCAACAACCTTTCAGAATTATACAACATCAGATTCAATTGTAGCTGCAAATGGTTCACTCACAATTAATATAAACGGTGCTGCGGAAACATTGGGTTATCACACGGTAACTGTTTCTGCTGTTGACAATTACAGTACTCCTGATACAACTACTATCACCTATTATTTTGAAGTGGTTGATGGATCAGGCTTTTTTACTCCTGAACCGGTTATTAGCTATTCACCAGGTTGTGCTCCTGTGCAACTTTCTGTATCAGGTACTTGGGATAGCTATGAATGGCAAGAAGCGAATGGTACAACAAATCCCAATAACACAGACAATACCTATATTATCAATCATAGCCACAATGGAATGTTGAATCTAACCATCACTAAATTTGGTTGTTCATACACATTAGATACATTTATCGTGGTTAACACTCCTCCAGCATTTAATTTTAGTGGGAGTTTTGATTATTGTTCTAATGACTTCTTTACCTTACTTGCCTTATCAGACTCACTTCTTTTATCCGGAGTAAATTGGTACAATGCAACAGCACCTACAATTCCAATTTCAAATAACTACAACATAAGTTTGATAAATGGTCAATATGTTGTTGAAATATTTGACAATACCGGGGCATGTTCAAATGATACCACAATTACAATATCCATGATTCCTTCTCCGTTTATTTTCATTGATACCTTTGCTTGTGACTTTACATTTCAAGTAAGCAATACATTTTCTGCTGGTGGCGGAATTTGGTCAACCTTGCACCCTGAAATTGGTTTCAACGATTCTTCTTTGGCGAACCCAATTATTACAAGTTCAGCTGTTGGAACTTATCAAGTTACTTTTGTAGACAACCTTTGCGGAGATTCGATTACCCGTTCCATTGAATTCATACCGTATCCTACAATTTTCCCCGATACTACAATATGTAGTGATACACTAAACATTGTGAATGTTAGTGCGTATGGAAATTCGGTAATCTGGTCAAATTCTGACCCTACGAATGTGCATTTTTCACCCGATGACGCAACGATGCTTGCTACAGTTGTGTTTGACCAGCCTGGAACATATAATTTAGTGATGACTGATAAAAAGTGCTTAAACTCTGTTAATACAAATGTAACCGTTGCTACACCGCCACACGTGATGAATGATACAATAGCCTGTAACAATCTATTATCAATAATTGGAACTGTTGCAAATGCAGGTGGAATATGGAGTAGTCAAAATCCTGAGATTTCTTTTAATAATGCTTCTATTGTAAATCCAATTGTGCAAACCACAACACCAGGAATTTACACGATTCAATTTACAGACAACACATGCCATACAACAGAAAATCTCACGATAAATTTTATGGCGAACCCAATAGTAAATGTCAATGACACAATCATTTGTAGCGGTGGAACAGTAACCTTGGTAGCAACTGGCTCTCCGTCTGGGTTAACTTATACTTGGAGTAATGGTTCACAAGGAATAAACACAACAGTTTCTACTGACGGAATATACACAATAACAGCAAGTAATACTTGTGGGACAGATATAGATTCTGCAATTGTAACAATGATTTCTTGCAATGTCAATGTGCCAAACATTATTGTAATATCTTCAACATCAGGAAATAATGCCTTGTATATTGATTATGATGGAGTTCAATCGATGAATATAATTATTACAAATCGGTGGGGGAATGTTGTTTTTGAGTCCAATGACCCACAAAATGTTTGGACGGGAACACTTGATGGAGATTTGCTTACAGAAGGAGTTTACACCTACAATTTGCAAGCAACGTTATTAAATGGAAATCAAATTACAAAACAAGGGTTCATTCATTTATATCATTAATACATATTAGTGAAATCAGAAAAGGTTGCTATTTGGCAACCTTTTCCTTTTTCATTTTACTTTATTTCCAACCTCCGCCAAGTGCTTTGTACAAATTAACACTTGTTTTTAGTTGGTTCATTTTGGTTTCCACCAATTCGAATTTTGCTTCCAATGCATCTCGCTGCGTCATCAAAACTTCCATGTAATCAGCCTCAGCAGACTTGAATAAATTTGAAGCGATAGAAATTGATGCGTTTAACGCATTTACTTGCTCAGTTCTTAGTTTCAAGCTTTCAGTGAGGTTTGAAGAGCTTGACAATTGATTTGCTACTTCAACATACGCATTGATGATTGCTTGTTCATATTTATATGCTGCCTGAATTTGTTTACTATTTGCAGAGTAATACTCGGCTTTGATGGCATTTCTGTTTACTAAAGGAGCAATTAAATCCCCCAAAACATTGAATAACATAGATTGTGGAGTTTGAATAAAATATTTCAAATTGAAAGATTGAAATCCAACACCTGCTCGCAGAGTTAAAGAAGGGTAAAATTTAGCTTTAGCAACTTTCACATCTAATTTGGAAGCTACCAATTCATTTTCAGCCTGCCTCACATCGCTTCTGTTTGTCAGCAATTGAGATGGAACCCCAGCTGTAAGTATAGGAGCAGGAGTTTGCAAAAATATATCTGTGCTACGGGTAATGTGTTGCGGGAAACGTCCGATCAAAAAATTGATTTTATTTTCGGTTACCACAATCAACTGTTGAATATCGTATTGCATACTTTTGGTGTGCGCAACTTCAGCTTCAAATTTTTTCACTGCCAATTCGGTTGTTTGAGCCGCTAATTTTTGCTGCTTCACTATTTCCAAGGCATCAGATTGGATTTCGATGTTCTTTTTAATAATTTCCAATTGATTGTCAAGAGCCAATAATTCGTAATACGAATCAGCAATTTCAGCAATAAGGTTGGTCATTACCCAGTTTTTGCCATCTACAGAACCTAAATATCTATAATAAGCAGATTTTTTAGCATTTCTAAGCTTCTTCCAAATATCTATTTCCCATGATGCAAACGCTCCAACCATGAAATCTGGCACTACCTCAGGGTTTTTCTTTCCCTCAACAATTTCATCGTTTTTTTCGTTTGCACCGCGTGTAGTATATTCTCCAACTTTTTCAATTCCAGAAGCTATACCCACACCTAAATTTGGTAAATATTCACCTTTCCTTGCACGAACTTCATTTTGAGCAATTTGAATTTCTTGCAAGGTAATGTTCAACTCCTTGTTGTTGTGAAGAGCAGAATCAATCAGTGCAACTAAATTTGGGTCAGTAAAAAAGCTATTCCACTTTATATCTGCACTACTTATTGTGTCTGTTGCATTACTGAAACCAGAAGGAGTTGCCGTAACAGCATCTTTTGAAACAACTCTCAAACTTTTACAACCAATAAGTGTAACAGCTAGAGTAATTGCAAGCAAAATGTTTGTTGTCTTCATTGTTCTATTATTTTTCATGGTGTTCGTTGTCTTCAGTTGGAAAATTATCTATTGCGTGAACAAATTCATTTGTCAAAGAACCTTCTTCTTCATTTTTGATTAATTGTTTGCCGTCTGCCATTTTAGCAAAGATGTAGTACAAGCCAGGCACAACAACTACACCGAATAATGTTCCAAATAGCATACCACCTAAAGCAGACGCACCAATGGTATGGTTACCAACAGAGCCTGGTCCATGTGCGGTAACAAGAGGAATTAAACCAGCGATAAAAGCAAAGGATGTCATCATAATTGGTCTAAACCTTATTTTTGCACCTTCAATTGCAGCGTCTAATATTGATAAACCTTCTTTACGTCGCTGTACAGCAAATTCTACAATTAATATAGCATTTTTCCCCAATAAACCGATGAGCATGATTAGCCCAATCTGCGCATAGATATCATTTGATAAGCCCATCATTTTTAAGAGTAAGAACGAACCGAAAATTCCGGCTAGTAATGAAAATAAGATAGAGAGCGGGATAATGAAACTCTCATATTGAGCAGAAAGCACCAAATAAACAAATAGAACTACCACTAAAAAAATGTAAATTGCATCATTCCCTCGAGCTGCTTCATCATAAGAGAGACCTTCCCAGGCAATGTCATACCCATTTGGCAAAGTTTTTTGGGCCACTTCTTTTATGGCATCAATGGCATCTCCTGTTGTGTACCCTTTTGCAGGTATCCCACGTATAGATGAAGACATGTACAAATTAAAGCGGGTTAATTCGTTTGGTCCCTGCATTTTTTTCATAGTCATGAAAGCTGAATATGGCACTTCTTCATCTCGATCATTTTTTACATACAATTTCAAGATGTCTTCCGGTTTTGCACGGTATTCAGGAGCCGATTGAGTATATACTTTGAAGAAAGTATTAAACCTCACAAAACCTTGTTCGTACGTACTACCAATTAAAATATTTAAGTTTTCCATTGCTGTACCAATCGAAACACCTTTTTGCATGGCTTTGTTGTTGTCAATTATCAATTCATATTGAGGGTAATTGGCAGCGTAGAATGTAAAAAGTCCACTCAATTCTTTTCGTTGACGCAGTGCATTCATGAATTTTTTGTTTACTTCATCAAATTCTTGATAATCTGTTTCTTGCTCTTTATCTAATAGTCTCAAAGAAAATCCGTCTGAAGAACCATAACCGGGCACAGCAGGAGGCTCAAAATATTCAACCACAGCACCTAAGTCTTTTGTTTTAGCTTCAAGTTCTTCCACTATTTCATGAACATTGTGTTTTCTATCGTCCCAATCTTTTAAGTTAATGATACATGTGCCGGCATTTGAACCACGCCCTTCGGTAAGCACCTCATAACCAGCCAATGAAGAAACAGATTGCACTCCTTCAACTTTTTCTGCTATAGCTTGCAATTGCCTTGCTACTTCATTGGTACGTTCCAAAGTACTACCCGGAGGAGTTTGAATAATTGCATACACCATACCTTGGTCTTCACTAGGTATAAAGCCTGCTGGAAGCACTTTGTTTACTGTAAAAATACCAAAGCCAAATGCTGCTAAAATACCAAATGTGATTAGTCTTCTATTAACAATGATACGTAACAATGAAGTGTATTTACCTGTTAACTTTTCAAAGCCTCTGTTAAACCAATCGATAAAAATGGTTACAGGTGTTCTTTTTTTCTTTCCATGGTTATGCTTCAATATCATGGCACAAAGCACTGGAGTAAGAGTTAATGCTACCACACCGGATAATACGATAGAACTTGCCATGGTAATTGAAAATTCTCGATAGAATACTCCAACCGGTCCCGGCATAAAAGATACGGGGATAAATACCGAAGTCATTACCAAGGTAATAGCTATAATTGCCCCACTTATTTCTGGTAATACTTCTCTTGTTGCTTTATAAGGAGAGAGGTGTTTTTCTTCCATTTTAGCGTGAACAGCCTCTACAACTACAATCGCATCATCTACCACAATACCAATTGCCAATACCAATGCAAAAAGAGTAACTAAGTTAATGGTCAATCCAAAAAACTGCATAAAGAAAAATGCTCCAATCAAGGAAACAGGTACAGCAATGGTTGGAATTAACGTAGAGCGTAAATCACCTAAAAATAGAAATACAACTATTGCTACCAAGATAAACGCTTCAACCAATGTGTGTAGTACTTTTTCGATAGATGCATCAACGAATTTGGATACATCATAGTTGATTTCATAGTCCATTCCAGCAGGGAAATCCTTTTTCATTTCCTCAAGCTTTTCTTTCACATCTTTGATAACCTTGCTGGCATTACTTCCGATGTTTTGTTTTAGAACTATTGATGCAGATGGGTGACCGTCTTTGTTAGAGTAAATATCAAAAAATTCACTTCCTAACTCAACATTTGCCACATCTTTCAACTTCAATATTTCTCCTTCAGAAGTAGATTTCAATACAATATTTTCGTATTCTTCGGGTTTGTTAAATCTTCCTTTATATAACAAAACATATTCAAGTGACTGAGGTTTTAAACCGGAGCTTTGTCCAAGTCTTCCCGGTCTTCCTATCACACTTTGATCACTCAATGCTTCCATTATCTCTTCAGTAGAAACATTGTATGCCCTCATTCGGTCTGGTTTCAGCCAAACACGCATAGCATAACGTCTACTACCAAGAATTTGTGCACGGCCCATACCGTTGATACGTTGAAGTTCTGGGATTACATTCGTGTTTGCATAATTGTACAAGAATTTTTCATCTGTATTTTTGTCTTTGCTATACAAATTCACATACATCAACATACTGGGTTGAATTGGCGTAATGATGATCCCTTCACGTTGTACAAGAGGAGGTAGGTTGTTCATGATTTGGTCAACACGTGTTTTCATGTTCACAACTGCAGCATTGGGATCGGTTCCTGGTTCAAATACGACCTGAACTGTGGCTTCACCCGCACTTGTAGCATCTGAAATGATGTATTGCATTCCTTGCACACCATTGATTGCTCTTTCCAATGGTATTAGAGTAGATTTCACCAATACATCAGCACTAGCTCCGGGAAAAGCAATAAAAATACTTACCCGAGGAGGTGCGATGGAAGGGAACTGAGAAATGGGTCTTGTAGCAATAGCTAGTAATCCCATAAAAATGATAGCTAACGAAAGCGAAATCGCTAGAACTGGTCTTTGTAAAAATTTATTAAACATGACAATATTTATTTATTGCAGTTTTTACTCTGCAAATAATTTATTTAATTCTTTCAAAGCCAGATCAGTACTTTTGAAAGCGTAATCAATTTCTTGATTGTTACTTACTTTTCTCAATCCATCTAAAAGTACTTTGTCTGTTTTTTGCAAGCCTTTTACAACAAATAAATGTGGAAGCTCTGCAATTGGAGTAATTTCTTTAGAATGCAGAACATTTTTATTATCAACAACATAGACAAACAATTTATCAAGTACTTCAAATGTTGCTTGTTGTGGGATAATCAGTGCTTTTTTCAAACGAATTGGCATCTTCACGTTCCCGGTTTCGCCATGTCTCAACAATCCATCAGGATTTGGGAAAGTTGCTCTAAATGCAATGTTTCCTGTTTCTGTATCAAAATCTGCTTCTATGGTTTCGATGATTCCATCGTGGTTAAACAGCTCTTGATTAGCCATTTGTAGCTGAACTTTAGGATACTTGTTGTTTGCATTTGTTTCTCTGAAGCTTAAATATTCTGCTTCTGGCACGTTGAAATAAACCCAAAGTTTGCTGTTGTCTGAAAGTGAGGTAAGTAAATCGCCTTCATCTATCAAGCTTCCAATTCTTACGTGGAATTTATCAATAATTCCATCAAAAGGAGCTCTAATTTCTGTAAATCCAAGATGTGTTTTAGCCATTTGAAGCTCTGCTTTTGCTTTGTTTAATCGAGCCTTTGCTAACGCTAATTGGTTTTTTGACACGATGTTGCTATCTGCTAAAGATTTTGTGTTTTTGTACTCAATTTCGGCAAATTCTACTTCAGATTGTTTTGTTTGCGCTTCTGCACTGTACAATGCAGGCATAATTTGAAATAATAATTGCCCTTTTTTTACGTGTTGCCCTTCGTCAATGTATATTTTTTCAAGATACCCTCGCTCTTGTGCTCGAATTTCTATATGTTGAAAGGCGTGAACAACAGAAACATAATCTTTTGTTATCAATGTATCCGTTTGCATTGGTGAAGTGACAAGAAATTTCTCGCTTACTTCTTTTTCAATTTTGCTTGTGTTGCAACTTGCAACCAACAAAGCTGCTACTCCCGATAGGAGTAAAACTGTTTTTTTCATAATAAAATTGTAAAGTAAAATGAATGCTGATTAAACGCTCAACTGGCGTCTGGACATGAAAAGCCCAGCCTAAACTTGTCTAGTTATTTATAGTCGAAAAACCTGATGAAGTATCAGGATGTGTTTACTTGAAAAAGGATGAGATTCAAGTTTTGTAGAATAGCTCTTTAAGCATTTATTATAACAGAAGTACTTTGCAATTTCAGGGAGGATTGCAGTTGTTTGAAAATGAAATGATGAAGATTCTTTTTGTTCTTTTTTATTGACTTCAATATCGATGCATTCTACAATAATGCAATGTTCATTTTCTGCCTTCTTACACGAAATTTTTGTATCGTTATTAATAGTAAGATGACTTATTGAGGTAGAAGTGGTCTTAATGAAAATCTTTAAGTCGTTTTCAGAAGAAGATGAAAAACTTTTGCCGTGTACCTGAAAAGCAACGGTCAGCATAATCCAAAAACTCAACATAAGTTTCATATTGCAAATCTACAGTGACATAGATTAGTGTAGTGTTAACATTTGGTTAATTTGCAAATTTTAAGATTAAGCAAAAAAAAACACCCTAAAAAGAGTGTTTTGAATGTTGTTTCAATATTGATTAATATTCATCTTCGTTGAATAAAAAGTCATCTTTAGAAGGATAATCTGGCCAAATTTCTTCGATATTTTCATAAATATCACCTTCGTCTTCCAAATCTTGTAAGTTTTCAACTACTTCCAACGGAGCACCGGCACGTATAGCATAATCAATTAATTCATCTTTTGTTGCTGGCCACGGTGCATCTTCTAAATACGATGCTAATTCTAAGGTCCAATACATAGTTAAGTGTTGTTTATTTGCGCAAAAGTAATCTTATTCTGAAAACTTCCAAATTTTTTATTTTTAATTCTTAAAATTATCTCTAATTAAAAGTGAATCAGTGCATTCTTGCTACCCATGGAATCTCTTCAGCATTGGTTTCTTGTGCAATAGCTCTTGAGAGTACAAAGAAATAATCACTCAATCTATTCATATATGCTGGAATTAATGGATTTACTGTTTCTAATTCAGATAAGTGAGAAATTATTCGTTCAGCTCTTCTGCAAATACACCGTGTAATGTGGCAATAAGAAACCAAGGTATGTCCACCCGGTAGTAAAAAGGAACGCATCGGAGGTAAATCTTCATCCATTTCGTCTATTCGTTTCTCTAAAAACTCAATATCTGTCTCGTGCAACTCAGGCAATGCCATTTTTGATTTTTCAGGATCTGCGGCAAGATTTGACCCAATTGTGAACAAGCGGTCTTGAATTTCTTTTAAATCTTCACGCATTTGTGCATTCTCAATGTTGTCTCGAAGTAAGCCCGTGTAACTGTTTAGTTCATCTACTGTGCCGTAACTTTCTATTCGAATGTGGTGCTTTGGAAGGCGTGTGCCACCAATTAACCCTGTTGTACCTTTATCGCCTTTCTTTGTGTAAATTTTCATACAAATGTCTTTTAGGACAAATATTCAAATTTATGCGTTGAATTCCTATTTGAAAGAGATAAATTATTTGAAATGTTTTTGTTAAGAATCTTTTTGGTATTTTAGTATTTTAATATCAAAAAAATGAAAAAATTCGTATTAATCGCAAGCTCAATTTTCTTTTTAGTAGCTTGTGCAACAACAAAAAGTGGAGCAGAAGCAAAAGTGGATAAAAATGTTTCAGAATTATCTGATGCAGATGTTTCAAGAGTACAAACAAAATTCCCGGGTTATACATTGGCTGATTTAAAAGAAGGAAAAGAGTTGTATGAAAACAATTGTGCACTGTGCCATGGTTTAAAGAAATTAGATTCGCAAACTGAAGAAGGGTGGAGAAATGTTGTGCCACCAATGGTAAAGAAAGCAAACAATAAAGTGACGAATAAATTGGATGCAGCTGCAGAAGAGAAGATTTTACGTTACGTAATTACAATGGGACCTGAATTAAAAAACTAAATTAGAATATTTTAGTTTTTAGTATCCAGGGGCGAATAATAAAATGTTCTTTTTCTTGAGATTCTTTACGCCAAATTATCCCCATTCTTCCTAAATCAATGGTTAAATGAAATCGATTATCGTGGGTAATGTTACACCACATTGCCCACATATCTTCATTCCAACGAATATCATCTAAAATAATGATGGTTTCACTGTGCGTATATGGAAGTAATTTATCTATGTAGCTTAATGTAGCTTTACTTTGATGGTTTCCATCTATAAATATCAAATTGTATTTACCAATACTTGGGATGTCTAGGAAATCCTCAAATGAACTGTTTATGGTTGTAATGTAACTTAAGTTCCATTTACTGAATTGCTCCTGTGCTTTTCTCAATGTTTGGTCGCAACCTTCAACAGTTATCAAGTGGCTTTCAGGATATCCATTTTTTAAATGAATGCTGCCTGTTCCAATTGAAGTGCCTAGTTCTAAGATTAAGCTTGGTTTATAATGGCGTGCAATTTTCCATAAAATCAAGCCATACAAACCTTTGCTGGAACTGTTTTTTATAAGCTGAGCAACGGAGCGTATTTTGCTTAATTTTTTGGCACCAGCCCCCAAATCAGTCACTTGAAAAGTTTCCTTTTCCCTAAGTAACTGCTTAATCCAATTTTTTCGCTCGCTGAGGAAACATTTATCTACTTTTGCCGTTAAACAAGTGTCAACAAACTCATACACAAAAGGTGAGTGAATGCCGTGCCTGCCTTTTGAATTTCGAAGAAATGAGATGTATGATTTTGATTTCACAGTACAAAAAAACAAAATTCAATCGTTAGTTGAAGAAATGGACAATAATAAAATTGAAATACAGAAAAAACGAATACAGAGTGAGCAGCCTTTTATTGATATTCTTGCAACATGCAGACTCAATGAAGGGATAATCATTGTTCACAAAGATGAAGAGAAGTTGCTAGCTGAAAAATTATTCAATTCGGATAAAAAGATAACGTTATTTATTCCAGCTTCTGGTTCTGGTTCAAGAATGTTTCACTTTTTATTTGAATTTTTAGAACAAATTGATGAAACCAATCAAGGAGAAATTGAGCGTTTTTTGACGCATATTGAAGATTTCGCTTTTTTTAATCAATTGCCATTTTCTTTCCAAAATGATTTGAAAAACAGAAGTTTAGATATAGAAAAACTTGTTGCATATATTTTGAATAGAGAAGGTTTTGGACTTGCAAATTTACCTAAAGGATTGATTCCGTTTCATAAGCTTGGCCCGTTTACGCTTAGTCCATTTCAGGAGCATGTGGTACAAGGAAGTTTGTTAAATAAAAATAGAATTTCTATACATTTCACCATTCAGCAGAAGTTTGAAAACATGATAAAGGAGCAGTTGACCTTTTTGGAAGGAATGACTTCTCATAAATACCAAGTTGATTTTTCAGAACAAAACCGTGAAACAGATTCAATTGCTTTTGATAATCAACTAAATCCTGTTCGAGACAAGAATGGTGAATTACTCACTCGTCCTGCAGGTCATGGCGCCTTGTTTGAAAATTTTAAACAACTTGATGCAGATTTAATTTTTATTAAAAACATTGATAATATACAGCATTACAATCAGTCTATGAAGTCCGTAAAAACTCAACAGATGATAGGAGGGATGTTTTTAGAAGTTCAAGAAAAAATCAATAAATTAATTGATAACTTCAATGATGCAGATTTTGAAGAGTTGAATTTTAAATACCAATTGTTTCATCCAACTACCATGCAACTATCTGAACATGATAAAATTTCTTTGCTAAAGAGACCGCTTCGTGTGTGTGGCATGGTTAGAAATGAAGGTCAGCAAGGTGGAGGTCCCTTTTGGGTAAACAACAATGGTGTGATTACAAAACAAATTATTGAAAAATCGCAAAGT
>JBDHXR010000034.1:0-22354 GCA_039810825.1 Fluviicola sp. | reverse complement strand
CAATGTATATCTTATCATACTTCTTGGAATACAATGCGTAAACTACAAACATACTATAATAAGAAAAGATCAGCTATTACTGACCTTTTCTTTAGTTGCGGGGACACGACTCGAACGTGCGTCCGTCAACCGACGGATATGAGCCCGACGAGCTATATTAATTTTCGAATAAAATCCCTTCCTCTTGAGGATTTTAACTGATTCTCACGATTCATCGCATCCTGTTTATCATCATGAAATTCAACATAAATCACCTCCCATGGTCGAAACTTAATGGTGTAGCCTTTCCTTGACAATTCATTGTGAGAATGAAATCTCGTAATTAAATCTGATGTGTAACCAATGTATATCTTATCATACTTCTTGGAATACAATGCGTAAACTACAAACATACTATAATAAGAAAAGATCAGCTATTACTGACCTTTTCTTTAGTTGCGGGGACACGACTCGAACGTGCGACCTTCGGGTTATGAGCCCGACGAGCTACCAACTGCTCCACCCCGCGATATATTTTTTGAATCATTCACAAAGTAACTCGTGACCTTCAATTCTGTACTTCTTTTTCAACCTCGTTTGGTTGTTGCGAGTGCAAAGGTAAGGATTTTTTCTAATAAAACAAATAAGTAACGTATCTTTGCAAAAATAATTCTTTGACAATGGCTCATAAATCTGCATTTGTAAATATCGTTGGAAGTCCGAATGTTGGAAAATCAACGTTGATGAATGGATTGGTTGGAGAAAAACTATCTATTGTTACAGCAAAAGCTCAAACAACTAGACATCGAATACATGGTTTGGTAAACGAAGATGATTATCAGATTGTATTTTCTGATACACCAGGTGTTGTGAATGCTTCATACAAGTTACACGAAGCAATGATGAGTTATGTTGAAAGTTCATTCAAGGATGCAGACATACTGTTGTTCATTACAGATATGACTGAGTCTGATATGAATCATAAAGAAACACTTCAGCGAATTGTCAATTTAAAAATCCCGGTTTTGTTAATCATTAATAAGATTGATTTGGGGGACCAGGAAAAAGTAGTAGAACGTAGATCGTATTGGCAATCAAAAGTTCCAAATGCCGAAATTATTCCGGTGTCTGCTCTGCACAAATTCAACATCAATAGAATTTGGGAGCGTATTTTGGAACTTGCTCCAGAAGGTCCTGCATACTTTGATAAAGAAGAATTATCTGATCGTCCGATGCGATTCTTTGTATCTGAAATGATTCGCGAAAAAATATTCATCCATTGTGATAAAGAAGTGCCTTATGCGTGTCAAGTGGAAATTGAATCGTATCAAGAGGCCGAAAATATTGTGCATATCCGTGCATTAATTATAGTAGAACGTGATTCTCAAAAAGGAATAATCATAGGGAAACAAGGTTCTATGCTTAAGCGTATTGGCAAAGACGCACGAATAGAAATGGAACAATTTATTGGTAAAAAAGTATTTCTAGAAACGTTTGTAAAAGTTGATAAAGACTGGCGTGGAAGTGAACAAAAACTAAAAAAATACGGATATTAATCTCAAGAGTTAAGAAAAATGGGGAATATTATAGCAATTGTTGGTCGACCCAATGTAGGTAAGTCAACACTTTTTAATCGACTTACAGAGAGTTCACATGCTATTGTGAAAGAAGTGAGTGGAGTAACGCGTGATAGAATTTATGGTCGAGGTGAATGGAATGGTGTACCTTTTTCTGTAATTGATACTGGTGGATACGTTAAAGGCTCTGATGATATATTTGAGGGGGAAATAAGAAAACAGGTTGAGATAGCAATAGAAGAAGCAAACGTTATTTTGTTTGTTGTAGATGCAACAACAGGTATAGTGGATTTAGATGAAATGGTTGCTGAAATTCTTCGTAAAACGAAAAAGAAGATTTTAGTGGTTGCCAATAAAGTAGATAATACAGATAGGGTTGGCCTATCTGCTGAATTTTGGTCGTTTGGCTTAGGAGATGTTTTCGATTTATCTGCAGCAAATGGTTCTGGAACAGGAGAAATATTGGATGAAGTAGTTAAGTATTTCGATAAAAGCGACTCCCATCAAATTGATGTTAACTTACCACGAATTGCAGTAGTTGGAAAACCTAATGTTGGAAAATCTTCACTTATAAACGCTTTAATCGGTGAAGAACGAAATATAGTTACAAACATTTCTGGTACAACTAGAGACTCTATCGATACGCGCTACAAAGCTTTTGGATTCGATTTTGTGTTGATTGATACGGCTGGCATTCGCAAAAAAAATAAAGTGCATGAAGATATTGAATACTATTCAGTACTAAGATCTGTTCGTACAATTGAAAATTCAGATGTCTGTGTATTTATGATCGATGCAACAGAAGGTTTGCAAAAACAAGACCTTACCATTTATTATATGATCGAAAAAAATCATAAAGGTGTTGTTGTGCTTGTTAACAAATGGGATTTGGTAGAGAAAGACACAATGACTGCCGTAGATTATGAAAAGAAACTGCGTACTGAATTAGCTCCGTTCAACGATGTTCCTATTTTATTCACATCTACCATATCTAAACAGCGTATTCACAAAGCGTTAGAAAAAGTAATGGAGGTGCATCAACATAGAACAAAGAAAATTTCAACATCAGAATTAAATGATGTTATGTTGCCTGTGATTGAAAGTAACCCTCCTCCGGCAATGAAAGGTAAATACATACGCATTAAGTACGTAAAACAATTGCCAACTCATGCTCCTTCTTTTGCATTTTTCTGTAATTTCCCACAATATATTCCAGATTCATACAAACGATTTTTAGAAAACAGGCTTCGAGAGATTTATAATTTTGAAGGTGTGCCCGTTAGAATATACTTCCGTAAAAAATAAAGAAAGTATTAAAAACAACAAGAGAGAAACGGGCGTTTCTCTCTTGTTCCAACCTAAACTACTACTACTTATGAAAACTAACTTCTAAATTTGTAGAATCAAATAACGTACCAAAAAATCCGATATTTTATTCACTTACTTAGATAGTACAAAGATAACGCAGAATATCGGTACATATTTAAAATTTGTAGTATTTTAACAATATTCCAAAAGATACACGCATTATCAGTTCACGATACCGTATATTTGCACAAAATTCTTTTAACCTGAAATGAAAGTAATTGAGCATTTAGAAAAAGCAACAGAAACACTATTCTCATTCGAAATACTACCTCCTTTAAAAGGTGCAACTATTCAATCAATCTATGATGGTATTGATCCTTTAATGGAATTTAATCCTAAGTATATCAATGTTACATATCACCGAGAGGAATTTGTGTACAAGGAAAGAGAAAAAGTCTTACTTGAAAAAATATCAATTCGTAAAAGGCCTGGTACAATTGGAATTTGTGCTGCAATTATGAATAAATATCAAGTTGATGCTGTGCCTCATTTATTGTGTGGTGGATTCTCTAGAGAGGAGACCGAAAATGCATTAATCGATCTTCAGTTTTTGGGAATTGATAATGTATTGGCATTACGTGGTGATTCAATTAAGAATGAGAGCAGTTTTAAGCCTGAACCAGATGGACACAAACACGCTGTAGAATTGGTGAAGCAAATTACTGAAATGAATAACGGTTCTTACCTTTCTGATGAGAACCAACTTGCTCCCACTAATTTTTGTATCGGAGTTGCTGGGTATCCTGAAAAGCATTTTGAGGCGATGAATTTAGCTACAGATTTACAATACTTAAAAGCCAAGGTAGATTCAGGTGCAGAATACATCATCACTCAAATGTTTTTTGACAATCAGAAATTTTTCAGCTTTGTTGATGCGTGTCGTAAAATCGGTATCACTTGCCCAATAATTCCCGGAATAAAACCTATCAGTACTTTGAATCATATTTCTTTTTTACCAAAAGTTTTTCATATTGATTTTCCAGAGGAATTGAGTAAAGAATTACTTAAATGTAAAAACAACATAGATGTGGCCAATGTAGGGATTGAATGGGCAATTGCACAGTCAAATGAATTAAAAAAAGCAAGCGTGCCAGGCATTCACTACTACACAATGTCGACATCCACTAGTGTTCGAAAAATTGCAGAAAAAATATTTTAATTATGAGAAATCTAATAATCCTAACTTTCTCCTTAAGTGTACTTTCCTCTTTTGCACAAAAAAAATATGCTCCACTCAAACTTTCTAATGCATTAATCGTAAGTCATCTTGATAAAGAAGCGGATCGGTTTACTTTAGAAATTGCAGTTTCTGACGTATTAAGCAGATCGGGCGTAAAAAACATGGTCTCGTTAAATGTGTTAAAACAAGGTGGGGATCCTCAAGTATTGCTAACTGACTCATTAACAAAAGTGTTGCAAAATAAAGGAATTAATACACTGATGTTGGTTTCAGTTCGAGGTTTTGATAATCGATTTAAACCTTCATCTGGTAAAATGACTCTAGCAGAGGATTTAGATGCAGACAACTTATTTCCTATTTACAAAGAAGATATTTCATCTGTAACTTTTGAATTTCACTTTTACAGAAGTGGAGATTTGGTGTTTACTGACATGTTGAGAATTTCAGGAATTGGTTCTAGAGATAAACTCGTAAAAAAGTTGCACAAAAAATTAGAGAAACGAGTGATTTCTAAATGGAAATAGAATCGCTAAAAATTAATACCCCGTTTTAGTTAAGCTTTTCATACTTTGTTCTAACCGGATTATTTCTAATCTCCATTTGTCTACGTTGTCCATAGCAACTCGAATATCTTCTTCCCTTTCCCAACTCATTCTCAATAATTGAAATGATTCGGCATCGCTTAGCTCAGCTTCTGCTTTTCTTAAATTTGCCTTCGCCTCATTGAGTTGAATGAGAAGTGTTTGTCGCTTATTTTCTATATTATCCCTAACCTCACTGTCAAATAGCCTTCTGTTGTTTTCAATATTTTCAGTAAGTTCAACCTGCAACTCTTCAATCATTTTTTGTTGATTGTGGTTTTGCGTTGTCATCTGTTCAATTTGCCTTGATTTACTGTGAATTAAATCTTGTTGTCTGATATAGGTAGATCTAAAATATAACAAAATGCTGAGCAAGCAAATACTAAAAACTAAGGCATAAAATCTTAGTTTTTTCATCCCTAAAATTTTGTCATGACTTTTTTGGGAAATATTTTCCTTTGTATTCTTATTAAATTGAGGAGGAATCGAAGAAAATAAAGATTTAAGTCCCTCAATGTTTCTTACTTGTGTCCAATCATCAAGTCCTTCATACCAAACATAAGTTTCTGGATTAATGTGTTTAGCCTTTAATTCATCCAACGAAAAAGGACCTATTTGCTGGTCATTAACAAATAAAAAATAAATTTTATCCATCATTGAAAATTATTTCATTTTACCCAATTCACCTTTTAAGTAGTCAATGATTTCTATTTCCATGGGATCTCCGTGTTTCAACTCACTCAAATAGAAAGAAATCCAATCAATAATATGAATCAAATAAATACTTCTTTCCACTTGAGAATTACCCTTTGCTGTGAGTATTACTACTTTATCCGTTTTAGATTTTGTACGATCAACAGAAATATCAAATCTTTTTTGATTGCGTTCAGACAAATCATTGCTTTGAAGGAATAAACATGCGTAACGTGTATCTCCTCCACCCCAACCAACTAGCTCGTTGTGATTCATTTCAGGAATTACATTTTGCCAGCACAATTCTTTTGAATTTTCATTAATCTGTTGTTTTGCTCTCACTGCCACTCCTTCATAATCTGCACCTGCATACACTGCAATGGTTCGGTTTTGCAATTCCTTGGCAATAGATAGCGCTTCTTCACGAATAGAAGAATAGTGCTTTTCAATCAATTGCATTCCTGCTTCTATTTCATTCAATATTGAAGCATGTGCAAATCCTAATTGAAGGAAGATGTTGCTTAATTGCACTAATGAGAATGCTAGCGCAGTTCTTGGAGGATTCCCTCCGGGCACAAGTACAAAAGGATAATTTTTTGCCTTGCAATATGACTCCAATTCACCACCAGAACAAATTCCCATAACATAAGCATTTCGCTGTGATGCCTCGCGTATAGCGTATAAAGTTTCTTCTGTGTTTCCGGAATAAGATGAACCAATTACCAATGAATTGGTGTTTACAAAAGCTGGCAAAGAGTAATCTTGAACAAATGAGATTGGAACAGAACAATATTTAGAAACCCATTGAGCTACAATTTTGCCACCAATTCCAGAGCCACCCATGCCACAAATTACGATGTTGTTGATTGGTTGATTGGGTTTGGTAAAGCTAATTTTTGAAGCAATTAGCAAAGCCTCCTTAATGTTTGAAGAAAATTGTTGAATAAGTTTTTCCATAGTGTATTCAAGAAGTGTGTAAATATACGATATGAATTTGAAAATAACCTTTGGTTTGAATTTCAAATATTAATTAATCTACAAATTTATCACATGAATTAATGATAAAGGCTGTCAATCGAAACATTGACAGCCTTCTGGGTTTTGTGAGTGTGAGTAGGTGAATTAACGCTTGAAACCCTTAAAAACACTGACTTGAACGCAATATTGCGTTTTTGATTTATTGCTTTATTGGGTTATGAATTTGAGATTTGGCGGGAGATGTTTTTTTTAACTAACTTCAACGTTGATTAACCGTTAAAAACACTTATACTCATGCTATTATTGACTTACAGAAGATTCATGCCTAAAAAAAATAAACGATTAACATTTGATATCCAACAAATTAATAAGTGCTCTTCAAAAGAAATTGCGTAGCTTTGATAAAAAAGATATGTCACCAAAGAAAGCCTCAGAGTCATTGACCATTGTTACAAAAATTGTGCTTCCAAATGACACAAACACCATGGGGAAGTTATTTGGTGGACAATTGTTGGCCTGGATGGATGAAGCAGCAAGTATTTCAGCACACAGGCATTCCGGAAGTATTGCCGTAACTGCAACTGTGAACAATGTGAGTTTTAATTCTCCGATTAACCATGCATCTATTGTTACGCTAGAAGCTAAAGTTTCAAGGGCTTTTAACACATCTATGGAAGTATTTATTGATGTATTTGTTGAAGATAAATTTTCTCAAAAGAAATGGAAATCCAATGAAGCAATTTACACCTTTGTTGCACTGGACGATAAAGGAAATCCAGTTCATGTCCCTGAACTTATTCCTGAATCCGAAGAGGAAACCGAGCGGTTTAATGGAGCTTTGAGAAGAAGACAACTTGCACTTATATTGGCAGGAAAAATGAAGCCTGCTGATGCTACTGAGTTGAAACGTTTGTTTTTTGAAGAAACTTAGTAATTGCTTCAATTATTTTTGTTTCATCTTGCAAATTCATACAGTTAAAGTGCTTTTTGGGGCATTTTTGATATCCTATTTTTGAACAGGGTCTGCAACTTAATCCTTTTACTTCATGAATTGTTGCTAGTTCAGGTTTTGTCGGGTAATAGGCATACATCCCAAAATCTGGAACTGTATTCCCCCATACACTTACAATGGGTATTTCAAAACACGACGCTATGTGCATCAATCCTGTATCTCCAGTTAAGAGCAAAGCAGACTGTTTTAACAAAAAAGCAGATTGCTTTAACGTAACAGTTCCACAAAAATTAATAATCTTTTTATTTGTAAGTTGAGAAGTTAGTTCATCTGCACGTGCAACATCCACATCACCGCCTAACAATACAATAGGACAATCAATCTGTGTAAGCACCTTTTTCAATAACAAAATGGGCATTTGTTTAGTCGCAAACTGTGCACCCATTGATACGGCTAGGTATTGCTTCGGCAAAAGTGCGTAGTCAGAAAGCTCTAATTCATCTTTTTCAGTAAGGAAGAAATCTGCTGGTTTGTTGTCTGGTACTATTTTAAACTGCTTCACCGTTTCAAAATAACGATCAACAACATGCACCTTTGGCAAGCGATTTAACTTGAAAGTAGTTAGCAAAAACTTAGAAAAGTTCTTCTTAGGAAATGCTGATGAAGGTCTTTTCAATGAACGTTTTAATCTGAACGTACGAATATTGTGATGGAGATCAATTACAAAGTCATAATTGTTTTCCTTCAATGTTTCCAAAACCTCATCTATAGAATGTTCAATGGTAATCAATTGATCGATATAAGGGTTTGCGTCTAAGACTGCTTTATAGGATTTTTTTGTAATGAAATGAATAATCGCTTCTGGCTGTTGCTCTTTAATACAACGTACAACAGGCGTAGTTAGAACCACGTCACCTATTGAACTAAAGCGGACAATTAAAAACTTCATGCCTCAAAAATAAGAAAAAGAAAGGCGACCTATAAAAAGTCGCCTCTTTTCAATGCTCTTACCCTTTTGATTAGTCAATTTTCTTTAAAGTAGATTTCGTAGAGCGAATTAAACTTTCTTGTTCAGAAATCTCTTTGTCTTTTGCTTTTATTGCATTTTCACTATCGTTGATATTTTTTTCTTCAGCTGAAATTTGAGATTTATATTTATCAATATTCTTTTTAGATTTTGCTATCCCTTTTTCCAACGACTTTTTCTCTTTATTTAAAGATTTCAATGCTTTGTTTTGATCAGAGATAGAAGTTTTTACACTGCTTTTTGAAGCGTTAACCCCAAAGTCTTTAGCCCGTTGCTCAATGTAATCATACTGACTGCCATGCTGCATTCTATCCATAAAAGCACCTCCTAAATCAACAATAAAAGCTACTTTAATTACATCTCCGTCTTTAATCACTTTCGAATAACCATTGAAATATTGCTCCCCCATTTTCTTCATCTTCGCATTCAAAGAAGACACTTCATCACCAGAAGTTTTCACCTTGCCCCCCCATGATTTCATTTCAGATTTTAACGATTTTAATACCTCATCTTTTGAGGCAAAAGGAATTGAAACTACAATTGCATCAAATGTACCTTGAGAGAATTGAACTTTTTCAGAAGAAGTTGTTACCTCTTGTGCGAATAAAAATGTACTTAATCCAATAAACAAAAATGCGAATACTGTTTTCATTGTTATATGTTTTATTTTAAACAAAGATACACAAAACTTGTAACTTTTCACAAGTTGATTTTCAGATTAAATATTAATTTTACACGGTGCTATTCTCAACAATACAAGGGCAAGAAAAAGTTAAATCTCATTTGATAAAAGAAATTCAAAGTGGGAAAATTAGTCATGCCAAAATGTTTTTAGGCAAATCTGGATATGCCACTTTACCTTTAGCTATTGCCTATGCAGGTTATCTGTTTTGTGAAAACCGAGGGCAAAATGACAGCTGTGGGGCTTGTTCGTCATGCAAGAAGGTTTCAGAATTGCAGCACCCTGATTTGCATTTTTCTTTTCCTACAGTTTTAAGTATAGCCGAAACTTCTGCTAAATTATTGCCTCAATGGCGTGAGCAAGTTATCAATCAACCTGTTTTTAGTTTGTATGATTGGTCTAACAAAATTGATCAAAAAGGCAGAACTCCTATAATCGGGAAAGATGAAAGCCAAGAAATTATCAAAAAACTTGCATTGAAATCGTATGAAGGCGGTTTTAAAGTCATGATAATTTGGATGGCTGAAGAGATGAACATTGCATGTGCAAACAAGTTACTTAAAATACTTGAAGAACCATCAGACAAGACTATTTTTATATTAGTCGTTGAAGATGCAAGCAAGGTGTTAGCTACGATTCAATCAAGAACACAGCTTATCCGTATACCACAATTTGCAAATTATGAAATTCAACAAGCACTAGAACAAAAAGGTGTTGGCAAACAATTGGCAGAAAATATTGCTAATCGTTGCGGTGGCGATTTAAATACTGCAAATGAAATTCTGAAAGAACAACATGAAGAACATCAATTTCGTGATCTTTTTGTAAAATTAATGAGGGTCTGTTTCAAGCGAAATGTGATTGAAATGCTAGATTGGTCGGAAGAAGTCGCTGCATTACACAAAGAAAAACAGAAACAATTTACTTTGTATGCCTTGTTCATGATTCGGCAAAGTATGCTGAAAAACTACACACAAAACATGTTGGTTCAAGCATCTACAGAAGAAATTCAGTTTTTGGAAAATTTTTCACGCTTTATAACGAACAACAATATTTACGATTTCATTCAATTGTTTGATGATGCGTATTACCACATTGATCGAAATGCTGCTCCCAAGATTCTTTTTACCCAAGTTTGCTTTCAAATTATGCGGTATATCCATAAAAGCTAATCTATTCAACAAACAATTGTGTTGAACTTCTAAATTACTTCAACCATTCAACTTTATTTTTTCGTATTTTTACAAAAAATAAATAGTTAACTATGGGATGTTCCTCATGCAGCAGTGGTGATAAATCATCAAAAGGTTGCGGCAGTAAAGGGTCTTGTAGTTCTGGTGGATGCAACAAATTAGAGGTGCATGATTGGTTGGCAAATATGCAGTTGCCAAACGGTCAGGCTCCATACGATATACTAGAAATTCGCTTTAAAAACAGCAGAAAACTGTTTTATCGCAACGCAAAAAATATCCCTCTAAAAACAGGTGATGTGGTTGTGGTTGAAGCGTCGCCCGGCTATGATGTTGGTGTTGTTTCGGTGGAAGGTGAGTTAGCCAGAATACAAGTCAATAAAAAAGCTCCAGATTTTAAACCTCTGGAGGCAAAGAAAATTATTCGTCTTGCTACGCAAGAAGATATTGATAAGTGGGGCGAAGCACGCGCACTTGAAAATGAAGTTATGTTTCAATCTAGAACTTTGGCAGTAAACCTCGGTTTGGAAATGAAAATTTCTGATGTCGAGTATCAAGGTGATTTAACAAAGGCTACATTTTACTATACCGCAGAAACTCGTGTCGATTTTCGTCAATTGATTAAAGACATGGCAGATAAATTCAAGATTCGAATTGAAATGCGCCAAATTGGTTCACGACAAGAAGCTCAACGTCTTGGCGGTCTTGGACCGTGCGGTAGAGAACTTTGCTGCTCAACTTGGCTAACAGATTTTAGAACAGTTTCTACTTCGGCAGCACGATATCAACAGCTCTCATTAAATCCGCAAAAATTAACGGGACTTTGCGGAAAACTTAAATGTTGCTTGAATTATGAATTGGATATGTACTTAGAGGCTATCAAAGAATTTCCAAGTACAGAAGTGAAACTACACACGGAGAAAGGTTCAGCATTTCATGTGAAAACCGATGTGTTTAAACGTCAGCTTTGGTACGCTTATGCTGGTGAAGCTGGAATTGGAGCAGGCTTGGTGTGCTTGCATCCAAAACGAGTTCATGAAATTATTCGCATGAATAAAAATGGTCAAAAGCCAATAGAACTTAAAGATTTTGAAGCCGAAGAAGAAGTTGTGCAAAAAGAATTGGATTATGACAATGTAGTTGGTCAAGATTCATTGAATCGATTTGACAACAAGTTTAAATCCAATAACCGAAAGAAAAAGAAAAAACCTGTTGGAAACAATAATCAAGGGCAAAATAATCAGTCCCCTCAACAAAAGGTGGAAATAAGCTCATCTAACGCAAATACTGCTTCCGGAGCTACAAGTAACAATAATTTACCCAATAGAAACAACAATCGTAGAAGAAATAAGAACAGAAATAAACCAAAAAACAATTCTGATTCAAATGAGTAAATTTATAGTTATATCTCTTTTTAGTTTTGCGCTTCTATTCACTGCATGTAGCGATAATAATGTATTGTACACCAAAGCATATACATTTAAAAATAATACATGGGAACAAGATGTGAAACCGGTGTTTAAGGTTGAAATAAAGGATACATCTCTGTATTATACAATGAATGTTACTATACGAATTACTACAGATTATTTGAATAGCAATTTATGGTTTTTCATGCATTCAAAAGCGCCAAACGGAGAAACTGGTCGTGAACCATACGAAGTGAAAGTTGCAAATCCGGATGGTTCATGGAGTGGTAAAACAACTGGAACAATTGTAGAAAATACTGTTTCGTTTAAACACCGTAAATTTCCTCAAAAAGGGATATACTATTTTACATTTGAACAAGGTATAACTGAAAAAACGATAACTAACATTATGGATATTAGTTGTAGTGTAAGTGTCGATTAAACTATTAAATATGGTAATTAAAGTAATCAATAAATCAAAAAATGACTTGCCTTCATATGCAACTGTAGATTCTGCAGGGATGGATATTCGAGCATTTTTGGAAACGGCAATTGAATTAAAACCATTGGAAAGAAAACTCATACCAACAGGCTTGTATCTTGAAATTCCAACCGGATTTGAGGTGCAAATTAGACCAAGAAGTGGTTTTGCATTCAAACAAGGTGTTACAGTATTGAATTCACCGGGAACTATTGATGCGGATTACCGAGGAGAAGTTGGTGTATTGCTCATCAATCTTTCGAATGAAAATGTGAAAATTGAGAATGGTGATAGAATAGCACAAATGGTGGTTGCTTCTTATGTTCAAGCTCAATTAAAAAACTCAGAAGTACTTTCAGAAACAAGTAGAGGTGAAGGAGGATTTGGAAGCACTGGAAAAGTATAATACAACTATCAATTTCTTCAAGCATAGAAAAATAAAGAAATTAAATAATTAGATTGCACAAAGAATCAAATATCAATCAACTATGAAAGTAATTGTCCCAATGGCCGGAAGAGGTAGTCGCTTACGTCCACATACTTTAACAGTACCAAAACCACTTGTTCCAGTTGGCGGTAAACCCATTGTACATAGATTGGTTCAAGATATAGCTGCATTGTGTAATGAACCAATTGAAGAAATTGGGTTTGTAATTGGAGATTTTGGCCCTGAAATTGAGGCTGAACTTATCAAAGTTGCAGAAAAATTAGGAGCTAAAGGTTCTATTTTTTATCAAGACAAACCTTTGGGTACAGCACATGCCGTATTGTGTGCAGAAAAATTATTGGATGGCCCAGTAGTAGTTGCCTTTGCAGATACGTTGTTCCGTGCAGATTTTTCTATCGACCCAAAAGCTGACGGAATATTATGGGTGAAGAAAATTGATGACCCAAGTGCATTTGGAGTGGTGAAAATGAATGAATCAAATGAGATTATTGATTTCGTTGAAAAACCAAAAGATTTTGTTTCTGATTTAGCCATGATAGGAATCTATTATTTTAAAGATGGAACGGCACTTAAAGACGAACTAAATTTTTTAGTCGAAAACGGCATCATTAAAAGTGGCGAATATCAATTACCGGATGCTTTACGCAGATTAACTGAAAAAGGAATGCGATTTAAACCGGGTGAAGTTACAGAATGGCTTGACTGTGGAAACAAAGAAGTTACCGTTATTACAAATCAACGAGTTCTTGAATTTGATTTAGAGAAAGGAGTAACACTTGTTGATGCAACAGCGAAAGTAATGAATTCAGTTATTATCCCTCCATGTTTTGTAGGGAAAGATGTAATTATTGAAAATTCTGTTGTTGGTCCGCATGTTTCTCTAGGAAAAGGATCTATGGTTACTAATTCAATCATAAAAAACAGTATTCTTCAACAAAATTCAATTATTGTAGATGCAAATATGCACAACTCAATGTTGGGTTCTCATTCAAAATATAAAGGATTGGCTCAAGATTTGAGTTTAAGCGATTACTCAATTATTACACAATGAAACCTTTTGTTATACTCGTTTCGGTATTAATATTTGTTGCCTGCAGTACTTCGAAAAAAATGGCACCCAACAATAGCGTTGAAATGAAGTACATCCAACTGTTTCACGAAGCGAACAGGTATAAACTTACAGGTCAAGTTGATAGAGCAATTGTAGCTTATGATTCATGCTTAAGGCTAAAACCTAATGATGATGCTTCAGCTTACGGCTTAAGTCAAAGCTATTTGATGAAAAATGATTTGAGCAAAGCTGCTGAATACACCCAACTTGCAAGCAAATTAGACCCTACCAATATTTGGTATACCCAAGAGTTGGCCTATATGTTTCACAATCAAGGAAAGTTTGCCAACGCAGAAATACAATTTGCAAAATTGGTGAAAAAAGAGCCTGAAAATATCGATTGGCAGTTTGCTTATGCCGATGTATTAAAACGTCTAGGCAAAACCAATGAAGCAATAAATTCACTGAACGCAATTGAAAACCAATTGGGTATTATCCCAGATTTATCTATCCGTAAGTTTGAACTGTTTCAATCCATTAAACAAGACGATAAAGGCATACTCGAAATTCAGAAAGCAAGAGAATTATACCCGGATGATTTGTCATTAATCGGCACGCTGATTGATTATTATTTTTCAAAAAATAAAATAGCTGAAGCGCAAAAAATGCTTACTGCTTTGGTTGAAATTGACCCAAGTAACCAACGGGCAAATTTGGCGTTGGGAGATTTGTATTATCGCCAATTAAACAAACCAAAAGCATACGAATATTTTAAGCAAGCCTTTGCAGGTACAGATATCGATATCGATACAAAAATGTCTATCATGATAGATATGCAGCAAAAACAAGTTACTCCAGATAAAGAGTTGATTGAACTTGCTGATTTGATGGTTTTGAATTATCCGGATAACGCTAAAGCATATTCGATTAAAGGAGACATTTTGTTGCAAAGCAATAAAAAAGAAGAGGCATTGGATGCGTATTTAAAAGCGTTGAAGTTTGAAACAAGTAAGTTTGCTATTTGGAATCAAGTATTGTTGTTGGAATATGATTTATTGAAGTTTGATGATTTATATAAAGAAGCACGTGCGTGTAGCGCACTTTTTCCAAATGTAGCAAGCGTACAACTTTTTTACACCATTGCAAGTGTTCAACTGAAAAGATACAAAGAAGCGCTTGACGCAGCAGAAATTGGAAAATCTTTGGCTAGTGATGATGTAATTACGTTGTCTGAGTTTTATGCGCAAAGTGGAGATGCCTATTTTGCTATGAAAAATTATTCAGATGGGAAGAAAGCGTATGAAAAAGCAATTTCTCTTACACCAACCAATAACTTGGTGAAAAACAATTATGCCATGAGATTGGCTCTAGCAAATGCTGATTTAGACACGGCACTTAAATTAATTGATGAAGTGCTAAATAAAACCACTAAACAAGCGCCTTTTATAGATACCAAAGGATATATTTTATTTCAGAAAGGCGAATATGAAAATGCGTTGAAACAATTTACAATTGCTAGTGAACTAGATTTGAATAACAGCAGCTATTTAGAGCACATGGGAGATGCATTAATCAAGTTAGGAGATTCAACAATGGCACTTGAATGCTGGAAAAAAGCATTGAAAATGGGCTCAAAAAACAAATCTCTATCTACAAAAATTCAGACCAAACAGTATGTTGCACCGGAATATTAATATCATATACTGCTTACTAACTCTGGTATTAATTTCGTGTGCAAAAATGCCACTGGATGAAAAACCTGAGCGTTTGGAAAAACATAAAATTCAAGTGTTGGAGCGTGTTTTAGATTCACTTTCTCAAATTCGTCCTGCCTCATTCTACAGCAAAGCAAAATGCAATTATTCAGATACAAACCAACGCATTAGTTTTAAAACTTCAATTCGAGCAATAAAAGACAGTTTAATAAATCCACTTATCACTTATGCAGGAATTCCGATTGTCAATTCGTTGATTCGTCCGGATTCTCTTTTTATCTCGAATCGAAAAGATAAATGTTACATAAAAACTACTGTTGGCTATATAAAAGACGCGTTCGGTGTTGACTTTGAATACAAAAACATAGAGGAACTATTACTAGGTTTGCCCGTAGCTTTTGACACTACAGAGCGGTATTTTTTGATAAATAATCCATTCAAATACATTGTTTCATCACACCGAAAGCATATTTTGAAGAAAGAATCAAAAGAATTTAAAATAAAAGAAAAAAATCATCTTGATAGGTCGCCTAAAAAAGAGGATTTAGATGATCAAGTATTGATTCAATATTACATCAATTCTAGTTTGACTAGTATCGACAGAATTATTGTTGATAGTCCTTCTGATACTACAAGAATTACCGTTGATTACCTCTCTAGAGACACCATTTCATCATTCTTAATGCCTAAAGATTTACGTGTTGACATTCAAACAAAACGCAATCACATTGTGCTGGAAATGGCCTATGACCGTTCAGAGATAAATACTCCTCAAGAAATTCGTTTTATTATACCTGAAGAATATGAAGAATGTACTTCTAAAAAATAGCGTTTTACTTGCAATTATACTTGCATGTCATTTTTCTTTTAGCCAAAAAAGAAGCGACCAATTAAAAGTGGAACAAAACAAACTTGAGAAAAAATTGTCCACAACTAAATCTCTGCTTCAAAAAGTGCAAAAAGGCACTGAAACTTCATTAAATGAGTTGAAACTTATTGAAAATCAAGTGAAAAACAGAGAACAGCTGGTGCGTAATTTTGATAACCAAATCAGAAGTGCCGAACTTACTATTACTTCAAAAGATAATCAAATTGTTGAACTACAAGCAAGGTTAGTAAAACTAAAAGAACAATACAAAGCCTTGTTACTATATGCGTATAAACACCGCAGTAAAAGTGCTAAGTTGATGTATATTTTTACTTCACCAAATTATTTTGAAGCTATCAAAAGAGCTTCTTATTTAAAGCGATTGGCAGAAATTCAACAAAAGCAATTTAAAGTAATCGTACAAAGTGAAAAGACTATTCACAAAGAAATTCAACAAATACAAAAAGAAAAAGAGTACAAAAAACAACTACTAGGAGAGAAAATTATTGAGAAACAAGAAATTGAAAAAGACAAATTGGTAAAACAAAATGCTCTAGATAAACTTCGAAAAGATGAGAGCACTTTGCTGGCTGAATTAAAAAAACAAGAACGCCAAAAAGAAGAATTAAAAAATAGAATCAAAGCGGCAATCGTTCGTGAAATAGCAGAAGCAGAAGCAAAAGCGAAAAAAGAAGCAGAAAGAAAAGCTGCATTGGCAGCAAAGGCAAAATCGGAAGGTGTAAAAACAGAAACTCCTGTAAAATCGGATGTTACCGAGTTTGTTGATACAAAAGAAAACATTGTTGTCGGTAAAAGCTTTGAAACAAATAGAGGGAAATTACCTTGGCCTGTTGCTAAAGGATCAATTACTGAACATTTTGGCAGAAACGCTCACCCTACTCTTGACAATGTATTTACAAACAACAACGGAATTGATATCGGCACGCCAAAAAACGCTCAAGTTCGTTCAGTTTTTGAAGGAGAAATAAGCAGTATTTTAAATATTCCCGGAGCTGGTAAAGTAGTTATCATCAAGCATGGAAATTATAGAACCGTATACAGCAATCTACAAGAAGTTTATGTTTCAACAGGCGATAAAGTGACATCAAAACAAGCCATTGGTTCCTTACTCTCTGATGATGAAGGAGGATTGTCAACTGCTCATTTTGAAATTCATCAGGTTATCAATGGTACTGTGCAAAAGATAAATCCAAGTTTGTGGTTATCACAATAAAAAAAAGGGCATAAAGCCCTTTAATGAATTTCACCTTTTTGCCTTACAAGATTTCGCTTAAAGACATTGAGCTGTTATAAAATGAGAGCACCTCATTTCTACTGCCTTCAAAATAATTATTCAACAAATGTTCCGCTAAATATTCACGGTATTGTTCTTTACTTATTTTAGGTAAATACACATAACCGCGACCAAGTGCTTTGTGTTTTACAAATTTCTTCCTTTCTAGAATTCTAATAATGGTAGAAATTGTATTTGTAGCTGGCTTAGGCTGCTCATACATTTCAACAATCTCTTTGACTGTTGCTTTTTCTAATTTCCATAAGCGAAGCATTACCTTTTCTTCTGCAGGTGTTAAACGATCCATAAAAGTGTGTACTAAATTTTAAGGGTTGATTAATTATTGTATTTTTAATTTTGATTTCATTTCTTTTGTAATTCCATCTTTGTGTAGATAAACATTGATTGTTTTCATTTTGAAATACGATTCAGAAACATATAAATACCCTTGAGGTAGGTTGTCTGTTCCCCAAGAATTTTTCACTAAAAAGAAACGTGTACCATTTTGATCTTTGTACAGCCCTACTATATGCATTCCATGGTCATCTGTTGTCAACTTACAATCATAACCATCTTGTCTCATTTCTTGAGTAACTTCAACTTCTTTAACAGGCTCTAAAAAAGCATTTGATGATTTTGTTGCACCTGCGTCATTGAAGGATTTGTTGTCGCGACCTCTCACTTGAATCGTAGATTCATCTTCCGGATTAATCGCAATGCCTTGACGGAAATTAAACCCTTTCTCAGAAACATCTGCTCCCCACGCAACAGTATATCCATTGTTTAAGGCGTTTACGACTACTTCAACCATGTCATTCAACGGAACATTGTAACTGTCTCCCCATGCCCAGTTGTCTGGGATAGTTAACTCACAAGTCTGATAAAACGGATCGTTTGAAAACGAAGTTACAGACACATAATCATCCATATTTAACCCAAGAGACGACGCATACGATTTTGGAGTATATTTTTTACCATCAACTGTAAATTCTAACGGATCATTCCCCAAGTAAATATCCAACAATTTACTAAACGCTTTCTTCCACTCTTTCCCAATACCATCTCCTTTCAAGGAAACTTGCAAGATTGATTGAATAAATCCGTCTAATGCCGAAAACATTTCATCGTGGTCATATTTTGTTTCTCCACTAGGCAAACCTGTGTATATGCTTTTAGGAACAATTCCATATTTTCTGATTACGTATGGAATGTCATGAAAAGCGCCACCCTGACTAAAATTAATCTTCCCATCCATGCGGATATATCGATCTGCTTTTTCTTCATAAGCTTTACGCACAATGTACATCTCGGCTAAATCCACTTGAGACTTTGCTCCTTTTCGCAATAATTCACTCTCAAAAAATGACAATGCTGAAAAACTCCAACATGTTCCTGTCATACCTTGATTTTGAACAGGATTTGCATCAAGATGTGCTATTTTAGTAAATTGATACTTGCTGTCTTTCGCATTTGTAACATCTTGTGCAACAAGAAGTTGAAATGATAAAGTGAAAAAGAACAATAAAATAATTCTTTTCATAGGATTTTAGATTTAATGAATTTTGTGTTAAATGTAAGGATTTGCTGTAAATAGTTTACACTTTTAACAAATTAATTCAAATCTGTTACCTGGTTTTGATTGTACTAATCCTTTAAATTCTAAAGACAACAACAATGTAACAACCTCATTTACAGCTAGTGAACTTAAAAAACAAATAGCTTCTAATGAATTATTTTTCTTTTCTTTCATCACCTCAATAATCTTTAATTCTTGTTCATTTACTTGCTCAAACAAAGTTGGCTGAGAAATCTTTTTGGTATTTCTTGTCAGCCAACCTAAATTATCCAACACATCTTTTGAATTTCGTACAAGTGTTGCTTTGTTATTTGCAATCAATGATAAACAACCCAAAGAAGTAGTTCTGGTTACATCTCCCGGATAAGCATACACCTCTCGATTGTAATCGTTTGCTAAATCTGCAGTAATCAATGAGCCTCCTTTCTCACCACTTTCTACTACAATTGTTGCATCAGTTAGTCCTGCAACTATACGGTTTCTCATCGGAAAAAACGGTGGTTCTGGCTTTAACCTTGGTATGAATTCACTTATCAACCCACCTCGTTCCAACATCTGATTTGCAATTTTTTTATGCTCTGTCGGATACATCCACCCAATTCCATGACCTAAAACACCCCACGTTGAAAGTTCATTTTTTAAGGCTTCTTGATGTGCAAAAACATCAATTCCATAAGCCATTCCGCTAACCACTATTGCATCATGCGCTGCAACACCATGAACCAATTCTTTAACCAACTCTTTCCCATAATTGCTTGCATTTCTAGTTCCTACAATTGAAATGATTTTTTTTGCATTCCATTCAATATTCCCTTTAGAATAAAGAAGTAAAGGGGCGTCAGCACATTGTTTTAATCGATTCGGATAACTTACTTCATTCAAAAAAATGGTATTTACTCCATCTTTTGCAATTAATTCCACTATTTTATCTGCCTCTATCAAAGCGTCTAGTCGTTGTTTTACTGTTAATGCAGTGGCAGAAATGCCAGGTAATTTTGCAAGATTGATACGCTTTTCAGAAAAAAATTCTTCAAGGTTGCTGAAGTGATTTAATATTGTACGCGCTCTTTTACTCCCTACGCCTGCTAAAAGTGTAAGGGCAATTTGATGATGTTTGGTTGTAAAATACAATTTTTTTATACTTTGGTCTTTTGAATATAAGAAAAAATACCTTTATGAAACAACTACTTATCCTACTTTTTTTTTCAAATTTTGTTGTTTTCTCACAAACAGTTAACGGGGTAGTAAAAGATGCAGTCACAAAAAAACCTATCCCTTTTGCTCGCATTCAAACGGAAAATAATATGTATTTTGAAGCAAATGAAAAAGGTGTTTTTGGATTCAATAGTAATACTTTACCAATACAAATCATTGTAACAGCCTCTGATTATTTCAATGACACTTTACTTGTACAAAATTCAACTACTATCGAGATTTTATTAAAATCAAGCATTAAAGAAGAAGAGTTAGGTCCTGTAGTTATTGCCGCATCTCGAAGAAAACAAGCGGTTGAAGAGTTAACCATTTCACTGGATATCATTAAACCTGAATTGATTGCAAACAAAGGAATTGTGGACTTGGAACAAGCAGTGAATCAAACTCCGGGAGCTTATACTATGGACGGTCAAGTGAGTATCCGTGGAGGAAGTGGTTTTACCTATGGTGCAGGTAGTAGAGTGCTTGTGTTGTGGAATGAAATGCCTCTATTATCCGCAGATGCGGGAGATGCAAAATGGAATTCAATACCCATTGAAAATGCTCAACAAATAGAAGTAATTAAAGGTGCTTCATCTGTATTATACGGTTCAGGAGCTTTGAATGGGATGATTTCTATCATTGAACGTGAACCAACAGAAAAAGCTCAACTGGGTGTGAATTTAATGGGAGGAATGTATGATAATCCCAAACGAGCTTCGTTGCATTGGTGGAAAAAAAATCCACTTTTTTATCAAGGAGATCTCACATTTTCGCAGCAATTTGGACAATTTGGACTAACACTAGGAGCTTATGGTTTTTCAGATCAAGGCTATAGACAAGGAGAAACAGAAGGAAGAGGAAGGTTTAACGGGTCCTTTAGTTATCGCCCAAAGAAACTCAAAAACTTTAAGGCATCTATTGATTGGAACGCCCAGCTTCAAAAAACTGGTAACTTTATCATTTGGCAAAGCGATTCATTGCCTTATCAGCCCTTTGGTGGAGCAGATACAAGTTTGCCAGGTTCAAGCTTAACGTATAACCGAGGCTTGCGACTTTCTGTTGATCCCTCTTTGAAATACATTGACAAGTTTACGAATAAACATCAATTAAGAACTCGCTTGTATTATATCGATAATAAGAATTATACAAACTTAAACCAAAGTTCACTTTCAAAAATGTGGTATGGCGATTATCAATTTCAACGTGGGTGGAATAACAATTCATGGGTGTTAACAACTGGGATTACAGCAATCGGTAATAATGTTGTCTCCTATTTATTTGGCAATCATAAATCTTTAAATACTGCTTTGTATTTACAAGGTGAAAAAAATTGGAAAAAAGTAAATGTAGTATTGGGAGTGCGTGGAGAATATTTCCAGCAAGATAATATTCGCGGCGATTCTGATTTTTATTTTGGCAAAGATTCCACAAAGAAAATCCCAATTCGCCCTATTATTCGTACAGGAATTCATTATGCAGTTGCAAAACACACACATCTTCGTGCCTCGTTTGGGCAAGGAGTGCGCTACCCTACTGTAGCTGAACGTTATACTTTTACTTCTGTGGGAGGATTGAATATTTTCCCAAATGCACAATTAAAACCAGAAACTGGTTGGGCTGCAGAAATTGGAATAAAACAAGGAGTGAAAATTGGGAATTGGAAAGGATATGTTGACCTAGCTGGGTTCATAAACCACTACAACAACATGATGGAGTTTACTTTTGGCAATTACAAACCCGATTCAATTCCTTTCAATTTCTTCAATCCAAATGCACCAGGGTATTACAAAAAATGGTTTGGTTTCCAAGCTCAAAATGCTGAATCTGCTGATATCACAGGAGCAGAAATTTCTATCTCCGGTGAAGGCAATATTGGTCCTGTTTCTATATTGTGTTTGCTTGGATATACATACATGCATCCCATTTCAAAAAGTATTGATTCTGCTTATCGATCCACTTTTTCAGATACTTTAACTAACATGCTGAAATACCGCTTCAACCACTTGGCTAAGGCAGATCTTCAAATAGAATACAAGGGTATTGCTATTGGTGGTTCTCTAAGAATGAACAGTTACATGGTGAACATTGATAATATATTTGAAAATGGA
>JBDHXR010000033.1:0-23182 GCA_039810825.1 Fluviicola sp. | reverse complement strand
TCCAAATCCTATCATTGGCAATCAAAAAATTAAGCTTTCATTGCCTAGTGAGTATGCTGAATTTGATTTACATGTTTTAAGTGTTGATGGCAAAGAAATCGGGAAAGCACATGGAAATTCTGAAACAATTGAAAACGCTATCAATCAATTGTTGTTTAGAAGTGAAAATGGCATGTATTTGATTCATGTATCTTCAAAAAATCAACACGTATTGAAAGAAAAGATTGTGAAAAACTAGTGTTCTATTATTGATTTAAATAAAAAATTAGGTGACTATCAAATTAGCTTAATAAATTTGACTTTTATCACAAATTAAGTTTTTAATTAATTGTACTTTTGAATGATTCAAATTTTGAACAAAAACAATTAAATCAATACAATTATGGATGTACAAAACACAGCTATCACCCCAAAAGTTTCAAAACTAGCTGAACACATAATCGGTTCTGAAATCATCAAATTGGCAGCAGAGGTAAATGAGAAAATCAAACAAGGCGAAAAAGTTTACAACCTAACAATTGGCGACTTTAATCCGAAAGTATTTCCTATTCCTACTGAATTGAAAAAACACATTCAAGAGGCTTATGAAGATGACCAAACCAACTATCCTGCGGCAGATGGCATGCTTGAATTACGCCAAGATGTTTCAAAATTGTTGGCTGAAAGAGGTAATTTGAATTACAGTACAGACGAAATAGTAATTGCCGGTGGTGCTAGACCTGTTATCTATACCATTTTTAAAGCTGTGGTTGACCCTAATGACTCTGTTATCTTCCCTACTCCATCTTGGAATAACAACCATTACACCTATTTGAACAATGCTAAACCTATAATAATTGAGACAAAGTCTGAAAACAATTTTATGCCCACTGCAGCAGAAATTACCCCTTTTGTTTCTGAAGCATCACTTTTAGCTTTATGTTCACCGTTGAACCCAACTGGAACTGTTTTTAAAAAAGAAGCCCTAGAAGCTATTTGCGACTTGGTTATCCAAGAAAATAACCGTAGAAAAAATGAAGATCTTAAGCCACTTTACGTAATGTATGATCAAATATATTGGCCATTAACTCACGGAGATATCCAACATTACAACCCTGTTTCATTACGTCCTGAAATGCGAGAATACACTTTGTTTGTTGATGGAATTTCTAAATCTTTAGCGGCAACCGGTGTTCGTGTTGGCTGGACTATGGGACCAAAACACCTCATCTCGAAAATAAAATCAATACTTACTCACGTTGGAGCTTGGGCACCTAAGGCAGAACAAATGGCTACTGCAAAGTTCTTGAATGAACTGCTAAAGTACGACAACTTCTTAAACTCAATTAAATCCGAAATAAATAAACGTTTGGTTGGCTTTTATAACGGATTTGAAGCATTGAGAAACGAAGGTCACGCTGTTTATGCAATTGCTCCAGAAGCTGCTATATATCTAACAGTACGTTTTGACCTCATCGGAAAAACAACTGCAGAAGGAAAAGTTTTAGAAAGCACTCAAGACATCACAAAATATTTATTAGACGAAGCAAAAGTTGCAATTGTACCTTTCTATGCTTTTGGCTCAAAACCAAACTCTTCATGGTATCGATTGTCTGTTGGAACGTGTAAAGTAGAAGATGTTGATGGAGTAATCTCAAATCTTAGAATTGCTTTGAGTAAATTAAAGTAAATTTCTCTTGAAAAACATTATAGACTAAACTTGAATAATGCAAGTTTAGTCTTTATTTTTTGGGGTGCTTGCATTTTTTTTCAGGAACAGGATCTTCTCCAAATCCTCCCCAAGGATGACAGCGACTTATACGTTTGGTTCCTAGCCACAATCCTTTTATTGGTCCGTGTATTTTTAAGGCTTCAATCATATATGAAGAACATGTTGGGTTATACCTGCAAGAGTTTGGCAATATTGGGCTAATAACCCATTGATAAATTTTCACTGGAATTATGAGCACAAACGAAAAAACGCGATTTAGAAACACCAACATCATTTGCAAAATTACAGAAGTTGTTTGTTAATCCAACCTCATAATATTAAATTGATTTTGACATAGGTCAATAAACTCCCTAAGTATTTTCAATTAATTTGTGTGTAAACTAATGAACTATGAGACTGATACACACACTATTAATCGTCTTTTTTTGTCAAAGCATTATACTTGGGCAATTAGTCGTTGCCAAATACAACGGTGGTACAGGCAACAATGGCGCTCCAACAGCAAATCTAATTCCATTTATTACTTCGAATTTAACACAACCCGGTGTTACCGTATCCAATGCAACTTTTATTGGGAAAAACTATCAGCTAGGAACTTTTAACGCTACAAACACCGTTCTAAATACCAATTACGGATTCACAACCGGAATTATTTTAGCAACAGGAAATGTGATGACTGAGATTGGTCCAAATACAGAACCTTATGCTGCCGGTATTGATTCGTACACAGGCGACAACACGGATGACGCAGATCTTCATGCTATTGCAGGGGCAAAAGTGAAAGACAGAGCAATATTAGCATTCGATTTTGTATCAGACTGGGATACCATAACATTCGACTTTATTTTTGGATCTGAAGAATACCCCGAATTTGTTAACCAATACAACGACCCCTTCGGATTTTTTCTAAGTGGACCTGGAATTAGTGGTCCTTTTTCAGGAGGTGCTATCAATCTTGCTGTAATTCCTGGAACATCTACCCCTGTTTCAATCAATACTGTAAACAATGGCTCCTCTTCCACTGGTACTTTTGTTCCAAATTGCATGAATTGTGCTTACTATGTTTACAATGGAGACCCTGGAAATGGTACAACAGTAAATCCATACAAATCAAATAATCAATACATTCAGTGGGATGGTTATACAGTGAAAATACAAGCTAAAGCAGTAGTTCAATGTGGACAAACATATCATTTCAAACTTGCTGTAGCAGATGCTCGCGATGAAAGTTACGACTCTGGAGTGATGATTCGTGGAAATCTAGCAACATTGCAACCCAATCAGACCCAAACTGTTGCAGCTAATTGCTCGGGTGGAAACATTACATTAAATCCAAATGGTCCAGCTGGTTCAACGTATGTATGGAGTACGGGCCAAACCACACCAACTATTTCTATCTCTCCAAGTGCATATTCAGGTCAAACGATTACTGTAACCATTACCAACGCTTGTAATAAAACGCGAACGGTGAACTATGTAATTTCTTGTCCGCTGGCTGCTGTTATTAACAGTTTTGATATTACAAATCATCCAGCTAGTGTTTCGCTGAACTGGAAAACAGAATCAGAAAAAGAAACAAACCGATTTGAAATATATCGCTCTGATGATGGAACAAATTTTGAATACCTTACTTCTGTTAAAGCTCTTGGAAATACGAATTCGGGTAAGAGCTATTTCATAACAGACGAACGACCATTATCTGGAATCTCATACTATAAATTAGGAATCGTAAGCAACAGCGGTGAAACAGAATATTCAGACCTTAAATCTGTACAACGCTATTTGAGTGCTGATAAAATTCATATTATTCCAAATCCTGCTACTGATCATGTTTCAATTGGTTACACTGCTTTGCACACCGAAAGTTGTACGCTTACAATAACAGATGCGATGGGGCATGTAGTTTATCAAACAGAAGAAACAATCGAAAAAGGAATGAAAACATGGAATCTTGATGCAACTGAATTTGCAAAAGGAATTTATACAGTTACAGTTATTTCTGCTAACTCAACGAAAACTTCACGCTTAGTTATTCATTAAAAATTTATTCGTATGCGATACCTTTTAGCACTTTTATTTGTAATTCAGATTCAGATCTTTTATGCTCAAACCGAACAAAACACAGTTGTTGTAGCTGCTACATTGAGTGAATTTGAAAATAATTTGTCACAAAATTCTCTTTCAATCACCTTTCCATCTTCAGCAGATGTGGTAAAAATTACAAGTACTGCGGATTTCTATACCGACTATTTTACAGTTCAATACAATGAAACAACACGTGTTGCAAAATTACATTACCTGAACAATGAAAATATTTCTCGTTTAGTGACCGTACGATTCTTGTTTTCGAATAACATAAACTTTGTAAGTTTCAATGGTAACACTTTCGAAAACACTACTTTTTTTGAGCAATATTTGAAATAAAAAAATAATTCAACCAGTTCTTTTAACGGTGTAACGTTGAAAAGATTTCTTCGTTTAAGATAAGCACATAGATTCGCTAGTTATTTTCGTTGAAATCCTTTATACCATGAAATTATCTGTTTTCTTATTAGCAATTTGCATTACCACAACTTTGTTTTCTCAAAATTCACCTTGGGAAAAAGAGATGATTGCAGTAACTGAAAACAACTCTGAACACATTATCATGGGATTTTCAGAAATAGAACGCGCGAAATGGGATCAACAACAGCACCCTAAATTTTGGCAGCAGATTATGAAGCTTTCACCAGATTCAGTTATCATTAACGTTGGAGAAACTCGACAGATTATTGCGAAAATGTCTGTTAAAGATTGGCATAAGCAAACCGAATTACAAAAGGATATTTTCAAAGATAGCGTACGCACATCCTTAGGATTGATTGCAAATGAACGAATAAATGTTACTACTGGAAAGAATGATTTTTACCGCTTTGATTTAGTTTTTGAAAGTTTACCAAAAGGTGTAGAAGCTTTTGAAAAGTTTGGTGTTGACCCTTGGTATGCTCAATCAATTTTATTAATTGAAAGCCCGGGAAGAATTCAAAAATCAAGTGCTGGTGCATTCGGCCCTTTTCAACTGATGCCTAGTGTTGCTCGGATGATGGGTTTAACCGTAAATAAATACATTGATGAGCGTAGAGATTTTAATCGTTCTGCCTATGCCGCATCACAATTATTGAAAAGGATTTGTATCCCCTCTGCTAAAGAAATAGCAAAGAATGCAGGCTTGTCTATCGAAGAAAATGCAATTTGGTTCAGGCTGTTAACCATGCATGTATATCACGCAGGTGCTTTAAATGTGAAAGCAGTGGTTGAAAAAATAGGACATGTAAATACAGGCGAAGACCTAATCAAAAGAATGTGGATAACAAGCGCTGCTAGTTTCGGAAATTCTTCTCAAAACTACTCGCAATTAGCCTTGGCAGCTCACATTCAGCTTGAAGAAATACTGGAAAGAAAGCAATGTGCAATATACTGTTGTGACTCTGCCTTGTAAATCGGCTATTCATCAATATATCGAAAGATTAAAGAAAGTGAATTGACACAATGACGGGTGTTTTTTGGGGTAAAATGTTCTCCTATAAAAACATGTCCTAAATGGCCGTTGCAATGAGCACACACAATTTCTGTACGTCTTCCATCTGCATCTAAAACTTGTTTTACATTTCCCGAAATAGCATCATCAAAGGAAGGCCATCCACATCCTGAATTAAACTTATCTGCACTTTTATACAAAGGTGTTTCACAACGCTTGCATAGAAAATAACCTGATTTATTCCAATGATTGAATTCACCTGAAAAAGGCATTTCTGTTTTCTTAAAAACAACAATCTGTTCTTCTTCAGGAGTAAGCCTATTCCACGAATCTTTAGATTTCACACTTCTTAATTTAAGTTTTCAAATACCCATACCGCTAATTTGCTCCATCAAGCTATTTGTGTAGAAGTCTAAAATTTGATTTAAGATGTTCTTATCTTTCTTTTTCGCTTCAATAATCAACTGAGAACCTTCTCTATCCATATGAAAAGAAAGATACTTCAAAATTTCAATGACTTTATACTCATCTTCCAATTCTAAACTAGCTATATCAATCTTATCAAACGCAATAAAAAACGAAAAAGAATCTTCGCCAAAGTCTTTGATATATGATGGAACATTTGCTGCTTTTTCTTGTGTCATACTATTTGCTACAATTCCGGAATTTGAAGTTTTTACTTTCAGTGATTCTCCAACAGAAAAAGTATCACCTTCTTTTTTTGCGATTCCAGTCAGTTGCTCATCAACAATTTTCTTTACCATTTCTCCTTTTTGCCCTAACCCCAAGAATGATGAAAATTGAAATTCTAACCCCATTGCTGACTTTGCATCACCTGTTGTAACAGCGCCTAGTTGTCCTGAAAACAATTTAGCTACAGGATGATCTCCTAATCCAAGCAATGCAAATCGAATTTCCTCTGGCAACTCTTGCATCAGTTCCTTTCTTGTTTCTGGCATATAATTCTGTATAAAATCTTCAGCTTTTCTCAAATCAAGATTCATTGCAAATCCAGCCCAAGCATCTCCACCACTTAATTGATTAAGAATATTTTTACCATTGTTGTCTTTAAAAAACAAAACGTCTTTCAATTCATCTGAAAACAAGTTTTTACTTTCAAGCAGTATTTTCCCATTTTCAAAATTCAACGTAACTTGAGTAAATGCATCAGTTGTCAACCTTTCCAGTTCTTTTTTCTTTTTTTCATCCAATTTAGATAAATCTGTATTCGATGTTTTAAACAAACGTTCTATATTCAAACCGGAAACAAGATCACTTTTTTTAGTTAAAATCATTTCAGCCTTTCCGCTAGACAAATCTCCTTCAGTAGCTTTAAATGCTTGTTTAATCAACGCTTTACCATCGTATTCTCCTCCACGACTCACAAAAATCAGCAGTTTATTTCGCATTCCAAAAGTCAAATCATTTTCTTGAAAGTATGAGATATCTCCGTCTTTTTCCATGGAATACCCCATTTCAGACAAAACCGCTTTCAAACTATCTTGATTGTTTAAATCAAGCATTGCATATACCGTTTTCGGATTTCCATTTTCATCAAATGGTGCTTCAATTGCATAATAAACTGGGTTATCAATAGCGATACCTGCCTTCCACTTGGAAATAATACTCTCTAACAACACATTTACTTTGGGTATTGATTTGTATCCGGTTTCTGTGAGAATCGTATTTAGAGCCACATGACCAAAAGCTACAATATTTTCATTGTTTCCTACCAATGCAGAAGTTGCATCAACAGCATTTCTGTCCTTCGCTTTTCCAGAACACGATGATATTAGTACTATTCCTACTAATAGTGTAAAACTTAATGCAAGTTTCTTCATTTTCAAGTTGTTTATTTAGTTCAAAATGCAATCCAAATGTATGGATTTTTTTAATTTCGAAATCAATTATGACAACTTTCATACCAGATATTTAAAACAATGCATTCAATTGAACCTCATTACCTTTGGCGGCACTTATATATTGCAGAAGAAGACCCTTCATCTCCGTTTTACATGCGCACATATAGCGAGTTTGAATTTACAGATAGAATCTACAACTATCTAATTCATCCTCAGTGGGATAACATCGATTCGAGAACCCTTTTTTTAAAAATTTTATTCGTGGATTATGAAGAAGGTTTTTGCATTCTCGAATTTATTGGCGAGTGGAATGATGCTATAGAAAACGATATTATGACTTTGAAAAGAAATATTATTGAAGAACTGGCTATTCATCAAATCAATAAATACATTTTGATAGGAGAAAATATTTTAAATTTTCATTATTCAGATGATTGTTACTATGAAGAATGGTTTGATGAAGTGGAAGATGGATGGATAGCCCTTGTCAATTTCCAAGATCATGTTATTTATGAATTTGAAAAAGCACATATTGACCATTATTTTGTAATGAATGGTGAATTGGAAGAAATTGAATGGCGCACAATGAGTCCAGCTCAACTATTTGAACGTGTTAGTGAATTGGTGTATCGTAGAATTGGATAAACTTAGTATCAATTCTCTAATTTTCCTTGTTTTATCCAACAATCAAATTGCTGAATTAATGAATCTGGTAATAACTCTTTGCCCATTGGCATCAGTACCGGAGAGCCTTTTAACGAAGCGAATATTGCGTCTGCATTTTTTGAGATTTCTTGATACGTTGACAAAACAGGAACACTTCCAGCGGCTGGCGCATGGCATTTTGAACACTTTTGTAAAATAAAAGGAAGAATTTGTTGCTTGAATGATACTGAGTCCAAGCATGTAGTTGATGGTTCAATCGAGGTTCTATCTTTAGTGCAAGAAGTAAAAAGAACAGAAGTGAAAGCTACAAAAAGTAAGTTTTTCATCATTTAAAGAACAGAGACTTGAAGGTCATCCATGATAAAGAAGGCACAAACAACAAAGGCATTAAAAACCCTTTAAAATAATCAATCATCAGTGAAGCATCTTCATTCTTAAACTCAGGATCTTCCATCTTTAATACATAAAATACTAAGCTTATCGTGAAAACAGAAAGAATGAAATTAGAAAGGAACGTGTTCCAAGATTTGTTTTTTATCATTTTGCAAATTGCATAAGATACAAATGCCATTCCCATAGAAATTATCATGGAATAACTAAACAACTTTAAGATGCTGGTATATTCAGAAAAATCCACAATATTTTTTACATAAATAGATACATAGAACCAGGAGATAAGTGTTGCAAATATTCCTGCTACTAATGCATGTAGAAAATGTGACTTGAATTTCATGTTATTTCGCTTTTAAGGGGAAGGAATATGACATGTTCATGATATCAGGAACTGCATCACTTTTTTCACCAACACCATATTCAATTCTATTAACCGTAAACTTTCCTGAACATGTATAATCAGAACCTGCTTTGGTTAATTTCATTGGAATTTTTTTCTCCTTCGTTACCCCTTTCATCGTTAACCGTCCAGTAATTAGGTAGTCCGACCCAGACTTTTCAACTTTCGTAGATACAAACTGAATTGTTGGGTATTTTGCAGCTTCGAACCATTCAGAAGTTTGAGCTTTTTTGTTTTGCATTGAGTTTTTCGTATCAATAGAGCTCACCTCTACTTTAATATCAAACTTACTACTTGCCAAATTGCTTTCATCAAATTTAATTGCGCCTGTCACTTTTTTAAAAACACCTGTTGGGTCTTTGCTTTTGAATGCTAGAGAAAATCCTTCACCAACTGTATAATCATTAGCAATTGGAAGTATTACAAAAGCTGATGTGGCAAATAAAATCGTTCCTAAAATTGGATAAATCAACTTTTTCATAATTTGTTTTTTTTAGACTATCAATAAATGAGCCATGTAGGGATAATGAAAGATACAACTATTAATTGAAAAATAAAATTTCCATTCTAAATTATCCGCCTAACTCAAATTTTCTGCCGATACAAAAACCTATTCTAAATTGCCCTTTAAGCCAGTTTTCATAAGTATTTGTAATGAATTGTGGCTCACCAAACCCTTTGGAATTGGTTACATAAATTGTAAAATTGTGTCCGAAAGTTAAAAATTCTACTGCAAATGCTAAAGCATTAAAATTGGTTGGCCGTAAAGATTTAGGTGTGAAATTGTGATAATATTCAACTGTAATCCCTAAGCGTTGAGTAAGTGACCAACGCATAGCACCACCTAAAGAAAAAATCGTATTAACATCATTTGAAGCAACATAATTTCGATGAACCACAGTTGGCATCAAAGCTAAGCTAACTAAATCTCCAAACTTACGGGCAATGTTTAACTGACCTGCAAATGCAAAGCGGTGCAATTGCTTTGGAAAATGGGCAACTGCAGTAGTATCAGGCAGAGCCTTCATATACGAGTAGAACACACTTCCAATTAACGTCATAGAAATTGGCATTTTGTGTTTGCGTTGGTGTAGAATTCTGTATTTTGCAAAGCCATCAATTAAAGATCGATAAGGAGTTCCGGCACCTTTACTTCTCCCTGCTCCTACCATTAAATTTTTGGTTATTCCATATTCAAAAGCTAAACGTATGTCACTTGAGTTATCAAGTCCGAACCATGTGTGCACTCCACCTTGTGCCCCAGCAAAATCACCAAAACGATGTTCTACTCGAAACTCTAGAACACCTTTTCTCAAACACTCTACCGAATGTCCGTTCACAATGCGAGTCGATTGAAATGTTTCTTCGACAAACTCATTTGGATCTAACCCTTGTTCTTGCTCAACTTCAACACTATCAATAGCTGTTGAGTCTGTTTGTCCATACACCAAAAGTATGAGAAAAAGGAAAATGCAAGTTGTAAATGTTTTTTTCATATTTTTTTTCTACTTAGAGTAAAGAACCTAAATAAAAGTCACAAAAAAAGCATCAAAAAAATGCTTTTTACATTTAACCATTCCAAACACCCATTGAGTTAAACTTCTCAATGCGCTCCTCGATACGTTGATCAGGAGTTTTAGGTTCCAACTCTTTTAAGTATTCTTTAATTTTTTTCTTAACTGTACTAAAAATTTCATCGTGATTTCGATGAGCCCCAGAAAGTGGTTCTTCAATTACATCATCAACAAGGTTCAAGCGTTTCATGTCTGAACTTGTTAACTTTAAAGCATCAGCTGCTTTTTCTTTGAATTCCCAAGACCTCCACAATATAGAAGAACAAGATTCAGGTGAAATTACAGAATACCATGTATTTTCCAACATAACCACTTTATCTCCAACACCAATTCCCAATGCTCCACCCGAAGCTCCTTCACCAATAATAATACAGATTACCGGAACTGTTAAACGCATCATTTCATAAATATTACGTGCAATGGCTTCACCTTGTCCTCTTTCTTCAGCCTCTAATCCCGGAAATGCACCTGGAGTATCAATAAAAGTAACAATGGGTTTATTGAATTTTTCGGCTAATTTCATCAATCTCAATGCTTTTCTGTAACCTTCAGGATTTGGCATACCAAAATTTCGATATTGTCTCATTTTAGTATTAATTCCTTTCTGTTGACCAATAAACATCACTGTTTTTCCATCTAAAAGCCCAAAACCACCTACCATAGCTTTGTCATCTTTCACATTTCTATCTCCATGCAGTTCTTGAAAAGTACCTTCTGAAATTGCATTAATATACGCAAGGGTATATGGTCTATCAGGGTGACGAGACAATTGAACTCGTTGCCAAGGTGTAAGAGCTGTAAATATTTCTTTCGTTTTTTTGGTAAGCTTGGCTTCCAATTTCTTTATATTATCAGACATGTCAACGTCTGTTTTTACGCCTATTTCTTTTGTTTGATCAATCTGATCTTGTAATTCTTTAAGCGGGGTTTCAAAATCCAAATAGTTTGACATATAATAAATTTGAGAGCGGAAAATTACAAAAATTGTTCGCAACTATTACCTTTACATCATGATAATTTTTCCAACATGCAAGATTAACCTTGGTTTACATGTACTTGAAAAGCGTGAAGACAATTTTCACAATATTGAAAGTGTTTTTGTAGAAGTACCTTTCTGTGATGTATTGGAAGTCATCGAAAGCGATCAAGAAACTTTTTCAATAAGTGGCTTGCAAATTGAAGGAGAATCCAATATTGTATTGCAAGCCAAGTCGTTGTTTCAGAAACATTTTGACATTCCTAAATTATCCATTCATCTTCATAAAAGCATTCCGATGGGTGCAGGATTAGGGGGCGGTTCTTCTGATGCAGCTTTTTTATTGAAATTATTACGAAATAAATATCACACAGAAGTAACAAACGCAGAATTAAAAAATTTAGCCCAACAATTAGGTTCTGATTGCGCTTTTTTTATTGAAGGTGGTACTCAACTAGCAAAAAAAAGAGGAGAACTTTTAAGTAAAATGCATAATCAACTTTCGAACTATTACCTTATGCTTGTAAATTGTGGTGTTCACATTTCAACAAAAGAGGCATTTTCTGGAATTGTTCCAAAAGCCAGTCGGAAAAGTGTTGAAGATATCATCATCCAACCAATTGAATCCTGGAAAGATGAACTAACAAACGATTTTGAACACAGTGCTTTCAACAAATATCCCATTCTGGGTGAAATAAAAACTAAGCTCTATCACAACGGTGCTGTTTACGCTTCTATGACTGGCTCTGGCTCTACCATTTACGGTGTTTTTAATGCCAAACCTAAAAAGATAGAATGGAATTTACCATCTATATTTGTACAAACGATTCAGTTGTAGTTGGGTTAGGAATCCAAGAACTTGCAAGATCTTTGATTCTTGATTAAGCAACCTTATTAAATCGATTTAGTTTAAAGTACACAAAATGTTATTATGAAAAAAATATTTCTGCTTTTAGCTCTTTCTTTCAGTACAACTCTGCACTCACAAGATTCGATTTCGGTTCTGTTTATTGGAAACAGCTACACCTACGTAAATGATTTGCCAATTATGACATCAAATTTAGCAACCAGTTTAGGCAAAACTATCACCGTTGACTCAAAAACAAATGGTGGGTATACATTTCAGAATCATACAACAGATGCATTGACCTTTTCTAAAATTCATGCGAAACCATGGGATGTTGTCATTATTCAAGGACAAAGTCAAGAACCCAGCTTTCCAGACGGTCAAGTAAATTCAAGTACTTTGCCGTATGCTGTTCAATTGGCAGATAGTGTCTATGCTTCAAATTTTTGTAGTAATGTGATGTATTTTATGACATGGGGAAGAAAAGATGGAGATCCTCAGTGGTCAGAAATCAACACTTTTGAAAAAATGAATACTCGTTTATATAACGCTTATATGCGTATTGCTGATTCATCTGAAAAGGCAATGGTTTCGCCTGTAGGGTCTGTTTGGGCATACGTTCGTCAAAATCACCCAACCATTGATTTGTATTCAGGTGACGGCTCACACCCTTCATTGGCTGGAACCTACCTTTCTGCTTGTGTTTTTTACACTGCTTTATTTAGAGGTGCAACTACAGGTGCTCCTTATTTAGGTGGACTAGACGCAACAACAGCCGGAATTTTACAAACAGCAGCAGATCACGTGTTAGATTCTCTTCAAAAATTCAAACTGCACCCAGTAAGCGAACCTACACAAGCTGATTTTGAATTTTCGCAATCAGGAGCAACAATTCAATTCACGAACGAAAGCTCAAGAGCAACAAGTTATTCATGGGATTTTGGAGATTTAAACTCTTCAACTGCTGAAAACCCAAGTCACACTTATACAAACAATGGCACATACACTGTAGAATTAACTGCAACATCTTCATGCAATAGTTCAACTATCTCAAAACAATTATTGGTTACTACAGCAGGGCTAAAAGAAGAAGATGTTTCACTGATAGAAATCAAAAAACATAATGAAGGCATTCATATTCTCCCTATTCAGAAAGAGTTGGAATTGATGGTTGTGACAGTTGATGGAAAAACGTTAATTCACTCATTGAATATAAAAGATGAGGGTGTTTGGATTCAGAAATCAAACCAACTTATTTTCATTCAAGCAATTGACAATTCAGGAAGAAACAAGGTTGTTCGCATCATGAATTAATATTGAGTTTCCCATTATTTGTTAAGATTAAGATAGAAATATAATTAAACACAATCAAAAAGTAAATACAAGTAGTATCTTTGCGCCGAAATTGACAGAATTTAATGAGTATCAGAATATTTCAACTTGTTTTCTTATTCGTAGTTAGTGTCTATATTAACTTAGTAAACAATGTTTCGTATAGTCATACTTCTATTCAGTCTGAAGCGTACAACAATTTTGGGAATCTTACTCAAATAGATGACGATTGCATTTATCGAAATCATAATGGGAGCAGCATAACTCGATTAAGGGCAAAAAGGTCAAAAGTTGTTCGTAAAATCACATTTGTTCATTCTCCAGCTAATGAAGTTAACAGCGATTACGTTGCACCTATTCAACAGTTGTCAACAAAAGAGCACAAGCATTATTGCTCAGTAACTTCACTTAAACTTTATTTACTCCACTTGTATTAAGATTGGTTTTTAGGTTTTTTAAACTAATACAATTCTACCAGTAAATTAGAATTTCATAATTACCATTCTTACATCAATGAACAAAATAAAAATACTTGCACTTGGTTGCATTCCTCTGTTTTTCTCATGCACTTCAAAAACAGAAACTGAAACAAAAGAAAACAAAACATTACCTGTTTTTAAAATATCTCAACAGGACACAATCATATCCAACAAATTTGTAGCAGATATACAAGCTGAAAAAAATGTTGAAATTCATGCGCGAATTTCAGGCATCATGGACAATGTGTATGTAAACGAAGGGCAAAGTGTGAAAAAAGGACAAATCTTGTTTAAGCTAAACGATGATGAACTGCAAATTGAATTACTAAAAGCACAAGCCGCTTTAAAAAATGCACAGGCTGATCTTCGTATTGCAGCTGTGGAATTAAAACAAATGCAATTGTTGTATGACAAAAAAGTAATCGCCGACAATGAACTTGAATTAGCGCGCGCCAAACACGAAGCTGCTGAAGCAAAAGTATCTTTTTCACAAGCAGAACGCAATGCCGTTGCTCAAAAAATTAGTTTCACCACAATAAAAGCTCCTTTTGATGGAGTAATTGACCGAATTCCATTGAAGGAAGGGAGTTTGATTCCAGTTGGTGTTTTGCTTACTACATTATCTGAATTAGACGAAATATTTGCTTATTTTTCTTTACCAGAGAACACATATTTTCAACTGGTTTCAGACAATAAACTAAATACCCATAGAAGCATTGAATTGGTATTGCCAAATGGTGAAAAATATCCAGAAAAAGGTGTTTTAGAAGCCGCAGATGCTGAAATTGATAAAAACACTGGTTCTATACAATTTAAAGCCAAGTTCAGCAACCCTGAACGTGTAATAAAACACGGAACCTCTGGTAAGTTAATCATTTCCGAAAATAAACATCGAGTAATTTTGATTCCTAAAAAAGCAGTTTTTTCAATTCAAGATAAACAATTTGTGTTTGTTGTAAATAAACAAAACATTGTTCGAATGAAAAACATAATTATTACAGCAACACTTGATGATTTCTTTATTTTAGAATCAGGTCTAAAACCGGGTGAAATTATTGTGCAAGAAGGAACACAATCACTGCGAGACGGAGAAAAAATCATTCCAAAGAATCGTTTGAATTAATCCTATAATCCATTCATCATGGTAGAAAAATTTATTACCCGCAAGGTTTTATCTTTAGTGATATCCTTATTTTTCTTATTGCTAGGTACATTAGCAATTTTTCAATTGCCAATCACTCAATTTCCTGATATTGTACCTCCTTCTGTAATAGTGCAAGCAAAATACACTGGTGCTAATGCTGAAGTATCTGCAAATGCCGTGGCACTTCCGTTAGAAAGAGCCATCAATGGAGTTCCAGGCATGACTTATATGTCCACAACAACCTCAAACGATGGCTTGACAATGATTCAGGTATTTTTTGAAGTTGGAACAGACCCAGATTTAGCTGCGGTAAACGTGCAGAACAGAGTTACTACAATTTTAGATGAATTACCTGAAGAAGTTATTCGAGCTGGTGTAACTACTGAAAAAGAAGTAAACAGTATGTTAATGTACTTAAACATTACAAGTACTGATAAAGCACAAGATGAACAATTTATTTTCAACTTCACCGATATCAATATTCTTCAAGAATTAAAGCGAATTGATGGTGTTGGTCGTGCAGAAATAATGGGGCAAAAAGAGTATTCAATGCGGATTTGGCTAGATCCAGAAAAAATGACTGCGTATACAATTTCTGCACAAGAAGTAATTGATGCATTGCAAAAACAAAATATTGCAGCTGCACCGGGTAAAGTAGGTGAAGGATCAGGAAAAATTCAAAGTGAATTGCAGTATGTAATTAAATACACTGGTAAATTCTTTGAGCCAGAACAGTATGAGCAAATAGCTATCCGATCAGACGTTGATGGAACAATTCTTAAACTTAAAGACATTGCAAAAGTTGAATTTGGGTCGATGAGTTATGGAATGATTTCTAAAACAGATGGAAAACCGTCTGCTTCAATCATGATGAAACAAAGACCTGGTTCTAATGCGTCGGAAGTTATTCAAAATGTCAAAAACAAGATGGCTGAGTTAAAGGTTAATTCTTTCCCTCCGGGAATGGAATACAATCTTGCTTATGACGTATCCAGGTTCTTAGATGCTTCTATCTCTGAGGTACTAAAAACGTTAATAGAAGCATTTATTTTAGTAGGATTGGTTGTGTTCTTGTTTTTACAAGATTGGCGATCAACCTTGATTCCGATATTGGCCGTTCCGGTTGCTTTGATTGGAACATTTGCCTTTATGTCAATGTTAGGATTCTCAATAAACTTACTTACGCTTTTTGCAATGGTACTAGCAATTGGTATCGTTGTTGACAATGCAATTGTTGTGGTTGAAGCTGTGCATGTAAAAATGGTTGAAGATCATCTTTCGCCACTTGAGGCTACCAAACAAGCTTCAAAAGAAATTTCAGGAGCAGTAATAGGAATCACGATAGTAATGGCAGCTGTGTTTATCCCAGTAGCATTTTTAAGTGGTCCAGTTGGTGTTTTTTATAGACAGTTCTCTCTAACGCTAGCAATTAGCATTGTCATCTCTGGAATCAATGCATTAACTCTTACACCGGCTTTGTGTGCACTCATTTTAAAGGAACACAACCAAAATTCAAAAAAAGGTATTGTGGGCAAATTTTTTAATGCCTTTAACACTTGGTTTGATAAAGTAACAAAAGGATATACCAATTTACTTACAAAATATGCAACCCGTTCTTTGTTCACAATAGGAATTTTGGTGCTTTTCATACTGCTTACCTTTGGTACTAGCAAATTTCTCCCCTCTGGATTTATACCTATGGAAGATCAAGGTATGTTGTACGTTAACGTAACTACACCTCAAGGCTCAACCGTTGACAGAACAGATTTAGTCTTGGATCAAGTTTCTGAAGCAGCAAAAAAAATCGAAGGATTCGAAAACATTACCACTCTTGCTGGATACAGTATTGTAACTGAGATTGCCGGAGCATCTTATGGTATGGCAATGATAAATCTCAAAGATTGGAAAAATCGCAACATATCTGTAGAAGAATATATAGAAAAATTAAGTGCTCAAACCAACAAAATTGCAGATGCAAACATAGAAGTGTTTTCTCCACCAACAGTTCCTGGATTTGGTAATACTAGCGGATTTGAATTAAGATTGTTGGATAAATCAGGTGGGACAATTGAAAACACCGACCTCATTGCAAAGCAGTTTGTTGAACGATTAAATAGCGCACCAGAAATCAAAAATACATTTACAAGTTTTGATGCCACATTTCCACAATACATGATTCACATGGATTATGATATGGCAGCAAAAAAAGGAGTTTCCGTTGAAAATGCAATGTCAACATTACAAACACTGCTAGGTTCATTTTATGCCACCAATTTTATTCGCTTTTCACAGATGTATAAAGTCATGGTGCAAGCAGGACCAGAATTCAGAAAAAATCCTGAAAGCATTTTGGACTTGTACGTTAAAAATGAGCAAGGTGAAATGGTTCCGTTTTCAACTTTCACAAGAATCGAACGTGTTTATGGCCCTGAAATATTAACTCGATACAACATGTACACTTCAGCGATGATAAATGGAGAACCTGAAAGTGGGTTTAGCTCAGGTGAAGCAATTAAAGCTGTAGAAAGAGTTGCAGACAGTAGTTTGCCAAGAGGATTTACTATTGAATGGTCTGGTATGACCCGTGAAGAAATATTATCCGGAAATCAAACCCTAACTATTTTTGCATTGTGCTTGTTGTTTGTTTACTTATTACTTGCAGCACAATATGAAAGCTTTTTACTCCCATTTCCTGTATTGCTTAGCTTACCAACAGGAATTTTTGGATCCTACTTAGCGCTCGTTCTCTTTGGATTAAACAATAACATCTATGCTCAAGTTGCACTTGTAATGTTGGTTGGTTTATTAGCCAAAAATGCCATATTAATTGTTGAATTTGCACTTGCTCAAAGCAAAACAGGAGTTTCAAAAATTGAAGCTGCAATTGAAGGCGCAAAACAACGATTTAGGCCAATATTAATGACTTCATTTGCTTTTGTAGCTGGGTTAATCCCACTTTGTATGGCAAGTGGTGCAGGAGCAGTTGGAAACAGATCAATCGGTATGGCAGCAGCTGGTGGAATGCTAATCGGCACCATATTCGGAATCATTATTATTCCTGGGTTATACATCCTGTTTTCAAAAATGACATCAAAAAAATAAATCTATGAAAAGCAAATATTATTATCGTATTTTATTTATAGTTCTTTCACTCTCTGTTAGTTCTTGCGCTTCTTTACGGGTTGAAGAAATTAAAAAAATATCAAATCTCCCATCAAAAATTCAAACTGATTCTATATCAGCTGGAAAAGAATATACTAAATTAGAACTAAAAGATTTTTTTAACGACCCTAACTTATTGTTATTGTTTCAAAAAATAGAGAAATCGAATCCTGAATATCAAATCATGCTGCAACAAATGCAAATTGCAAATGCTGCATATAAGAAGTCAAAACTAGCTTTCTTCCCAGAAATCGACTTATCAATTAGTGGCAGTGGAACACGTTACGGAGATTACACGATGGAAGGTGTTGGAAATTACGACACAAATTTATCCGGTAACGTAAATGAAAAGCAACGTATCAACCGTGAAGTAAGCCCTAATTTATGGTTAGGTGCACAAGTAAGTTGGGAAATTGATATTTGGGGGAAAATTCGAAATAAAAAGAAAGCAGCTCAACAACGTTATTTTGCTTCAAAAGAGGGAATGACTTTTATGAAAAATCAATTATTTACTTCAGTAGCACAGTTATATTATCAATTGGTCGCATTAGATAAAAAACTAGCAATTTATCAAGAGAATCAAGCGATACAACAAGTTGCTCATGAAATAGTTCAAGCACAACGATTAGCAGGAAAAGCTACAGAGTTAGCTGTACAACAATTTGGTGCACAATCAGAACGAATGAAGGCTGAAGTAGAACTGTTAAAAATAGAGATTGAAGGCTTGGAAAGATCTATTTCTGAATTGACTGGAGAATATCACAGCAATATAATCAGAAGTACCACTTTTCATTTAAACTTTCATCCTTTTTTAAATATACAACTCGCCGCAGATTCCATATTACACCAACGCCCTGATGTAGCTGCGTCTTACCATGAGTTGCTCGCGTCTCATGCAGATGCAAAAGCAGCACGTGCAGCATTTTTCCCATCGTTGAAAATTGGCGCATATGGTGCTATGAATTCTTTTTCTCTTGCAAGTTGGTTTAACCCTGGCTCATTGGCTTGGCAATTACTCGGCGGAATAACCTCACCTCTTTTCAAACAAGGCCAATTGAAGTATGAACTTTTTGTAGCAAATAAAGAACAAGAAATTGCATTTTTAACCTATCAAAAAAACGTCATAAATGCATATAACGAACTTAGCTTGTTATTGAACAGAACCATTCGCTATCAAAATATCATGAACCTTAAAACACAAGAAATTCAATTTTTAGATCGAGCTGTAGATGTTTCAAATAGTTTGTATTTAACTGGTTACGCAAATTATTGGGAAATTATTAATTCGCAAAAACTAAAAATACAAGCAGAAATTGATCGAGTAGATATTGAATTTGAAAATGCAAACAATGCTTTGCTTCTGTATAAAGCTTTAGGTGGAGCGATGAAATAGAAAGTTTATCCTCGTATTACCATTTCCAACTCAACTACCGCATCATGCGATTAAGGTGTGGTAGTTGAAACAGGAATAATTTTTCCATTAAAAAAAGCTCCCTTGTTCACAGTGAAATCCTTTATAAATGATGCCATTTCTGAAGCTGTGTGCGGCGCTTTATATCCAGGGAAAGCTTTTTCCAACATTTCTGTTTGAACCGCTCCCAAGCATAAACAATTTACAGAAAAATCACACTGTTTATACTCTTCTGCCAATAACTCTGCTAACGAAGCAAGTGCAGCTTTAGACGTAGAATAGGCCGCCAATCCAGGAAACTTCATTGTACCTTGAAATCCACCCATCGATGAAATCAAAACTATATGCCCATTTTTATTCATCTTTGGAATACAAACTTGAAGAATTTCAAATGCAGAAAGTACATTTACTTGGTAACATTGAAGAATTTCTGATTTAGATAATTCCTCAAATGGTTTAACTGCAATATTCCCTGCATTATACACAACATAATCTATCTTATCAATTTCTGTTGATAATCGAATAAAATCATCTTTTAAAGATGGTGAGTTTAAATCCAAATTATGAAAAAAACAGTTGTGGCCCGCATCGGATTCAGACCTTGAAAATCCATGCACAATAAAATCTTCATGTAAAAAGATTCTCGTTAATTCTTTTCCAATCCCTTTGCTTGATCCAAAAACTAAAACAACTTTAGACATCGTAATCAATTTTTAGCACTTCACTTGTAGGATGAGCTTGACATGTAAGGATAAACCCTTCTTTTACTTCTTCATCTGTCAATGAATAATTGATATCCATTTTAGCAGAACCTTCAATTATCTTTGCTTTACAGGTACAGCAAACACCACCTTTACAAGAATAAGGTGCATCTGCCCCAGAATCGATTAATGCTTCTAAAACGGATTTGCCATTAGCTGGCAATTCCACACGAAAAATTTCCCCATCTAAAATTCCACTTACTTTAGCAACTCCAGTAAAAGTGGAACTATCATTAGCATTTTCAGAAATTTTAGTCACTGGAGTTGTAAACAATTCAAAATGAACTTTTTCTTTAGCCACACCAAAAATTGATAAAACTTCTTTAATGTCAAAAATCATTTCTTCTGGTCCACAAATAAAAAAAGCATCCGCTTTTAATAATGATAATTCAGATTTTATTAACTCACTTACGTTTTTCTTGTTTAATCTACCATGAATACTATTTTCAACATTATCCCTAGAATAAAAGTAAGTAGCTTTTAATCTATTGATGCTATCTAATTCCATTTTAAAAAAAACTGAGTCTTTGTAAGAGTTTCCATAGAACAGATTCATCTGCTGATCTTGCTTTAAAGACTTAGCAAATGAAAGAAAAGGCGTGATTCCACTTCCAGCCGCAAAACAAACAATTGTTTTCATATCTTCTTGAAGCCTGAAATTTCCCATCGGAAAATCTAATTCTAATTCATCTCCAGCTTTGATTTCCTTAACTAAATAATTAGAGACTACGCCACTTTCAACAGCTTTAACTCCAATTGAAAGAGCTTCGTCTTTGCCACTACAAATCGAATATGAACGTGTCAATTGCTGTCCATTTATTATAACATGAACATTTACATATTGACCAGGAATAAAATCGAAGTGAGATTTATACTCATTTGGTATTTCAAAAGAAATCTTTCGTCCTTTATCTGTTAATTTTTCAATTTCCAGTACTTTAACTACAGCTCTTTTAACCTGTTTTGCAGATTCTTTTTTTTTATTGAAGATCGAAAATAAACCCATAACAATTAATCATCGTAAGAAACTATTAATATTTCAGAGGTAGGGTGAGCTTGACAAGTCAATATATATCCTGCTTCAACTTCATCTTTCTCTAATGCATAATTGATATCCATTACTGCACTTCCTTCAATTATTTTACCTTTACAAGTACAACATACTCCGCCTTTACATGAAAATGGTAAATCAGCTCCTGCACGAATCCCCGCATCTAGAATAGACATTCCATCTGTAGCTAGGTTAACTTGAAACTGATCCCCATCTAAAATCAAAGTAACATTTGCGTTTACGTTGTCTTCTTCAGATACAGCCGATTTTTTTGAAGATTCCGTGGACATCATCGAGTCAAACAATTCAAAATGAACATTTTTTTCATCAACACCTTTTTGAATCATCGCTCGTTTAACAGCATGTATCATTTCTTCCGGGCCACATACAAATACAGCGTCTATTTGTACACCTTTTAGCAAAGCATCTGTCACTTGAATTGCTTTTTCTTCGTTAATTCTACCCTTTTGCAAAGGATTTCCAAGACTTTCACGACTCAATACATGAATCAACTGAAAATTATTAATAAACTTATTCTTTAATCCCTCTAATTCTTCTCGAAAAATAATACTTGAAAAACCTCTATTTCCATATATTAATGCAACTTTGCTTTTAGGTTCACTTTCTAAGATCGATTTAGCAATTGAGATTATTGGTGTAATTCCGCTTCCTGCCGCAAACAATACGTAGTTTTTTTCAGTGTCGCTATTAGGAGTTAATTGAAAGCTCCCTGTAGGTGTCATCACCTCAATATTATCACCTACTTTCAACTTAGTATTGGCAAAAGTTGAAAACCTCCCTTTGTCAATTTTTTTAATCGCAACTCTCAATTCATTACTATTTGGTGTAGAACAAATAGAATAACTACGTCGCAATTCTTCTCCTTCAATAACTTGTTTCAGCGAAACACATTGCCCAGAAACGAAACTGTAATCACTTTTTAGATCTTCAGGAATTTGAAATGCAATTGAAACTGATTCAGGTGTTTCAACTTTTATATCTTTAATCGTTAATGAATGAAATCTTGGAGTCATTGATCTATTATTTATTTACAAAAATAGAATTTTTTCAGAGTTTTTCATAGTGTTTAACACTGATAATATTAATAATGTATGTATGGAGAAATAATGTTATCAACGGAATTATTACACACACATCAACTAAGAATTGGGATTTATAAAAGTGGCATCTCATAGAAATTCTTGTGTACATTTTATGTACGCTTAGAAGTTCTAGATCCCGAACGACCAAAGGAAAGTTTCGGGGGACTTACTCTTCCATCCGTCAACTGACGGGCAGTACCATCAAAATAATATCAAAAAAAAATCCCAACTCAACTAAGAATTGGGATTTATAAAAGTGGCATCGACTTACTCTCCCACCCTCAAAAGGGCAGTACCATCAGCGCTAGTGGGCTTAACTTCTCTGTTCGGAATGGGAAGAGGTGGACCTCACTGCAATAGACACCTAAAGTCATCGATACTAATAGCTGATTTTTCATCAATTAGTAATCAAAATGCTTTAAAAGATCTTGACGAATTGGCGATCGAAGTAATAAGAAATAAATATTATAAGTCTACGGGTAATTAGTACTACTTGGCTTTGACATTACTGTCTTTACACCTATAGCCTATCAACGTGGTCGTCTTCCACGGCCCTTAAAAGTTATCTCATCTTGAGGTGAGTTTCGTGCTTAGATGCTTTCAGCGCTTATCTCATCCGTACATAGCTACCCTGCGATGCAGCTGGCGCCACAACAGGTACACCAGAGGTACGTCCACCCCGGTCCTCTCGTACTAGAGGCAGGTCCTCTCAAATAACTAACGCCCACAACAGATAGAGACCGAACTGTCTCACGACGTTCTGAACCCAGCTCGCGTGCCACTTTAATGGGCG
>JBDHXR010000032.1:0-23262 GCA_039810825.1 Fluviicola sp. | reverse complement strand
GTGTTATTCTAGTAATTGATTGTGCCAATGGTGTAGAGGAGCAAACTGAAAAATTAATGGAAGTTTGTAGAATGCGTAAAACTCCTGTTATCATTTTTGTAAATAAAATGGATAGAGAAGGAAAAGAAGCGTTTGATTTGTTGGATGAATTAGAGTCGATGCTAGATATAAAAGTGCGTCCACTCACTTGGCCAATAGGAATGGGAGACCGTTTTAAAGGGGTTTACAATATTTACGACAAGAAAATCAATCTGTTTTCTGCGAATAAAACCAAAATATCAACAGATGTTGTATCTATTTCAGATATTAATTCTCAAGAATTGAATGAATTGGTTGGCGAACGATTGGCAGATGAATTAAGAGAAGAGTTAGACACTATCGAAGCGGTGTATGATCCATTTAACCGAGAAGATTATGTGGCTGGTGACGTTGCTCCGGTTTTCTTTGGTTCTGCAGTAAATAATTTTGGAATCAAAGAATTGCTTGATACGTTTGTTCAAATTTCACCATCCCCAAGAGGTAGAGACACCGACCTTCGGTTTATTGAGCCTAGCGATAAAAAATTCTCTGGCTTTGTGTTTAAAATTCATGCTAATTTAGACCCTAAACATAGAGATCGTATTGCTTTTCTTCGAATAGTTTCAGGAAAATTTGAACGAAATACGTTTTACAATCATGTACGTCTTGGAAAGAAGATTAAGTTTCCAAATCCCACTTCTTTTATGGCACAAGATAAAAGTGTTATTGATGAAGCATATCCTGGAGATGTAATTGGGTTGTATGATACCGGAAACTTTATGATTGGAGACACCTTGAACGAAGGAGAAAACTTTATGTATAAGGGAATCCCTAGTTTTTCTCCGGAATTATTCCAAGAATTAGAAAATCTTGATCCAATGAAATCGAAACAATTGGATAAAGGAATTACTCAATTAATGGACGAAGGTGTGGCACAAATGTTTGTTCAACAACCTGGGAATAGAAAAATCATTGGCACTGTTGGACAACTTCAGTTCGAGGTTATTTCTTACCGTTTGCAGCACGAATATGGGGCAAATTGTCGTTTTGTACCTAAAAATTATTATAAAGCATGTTGGATCACAACAACAAATGAAAGTCAATTAAACGATTTTCTTCGTGCTAAAGCCCAGTATGTTGCCAAAGACAAAGATGATAATTTGGTGTTTTTAGCTGAAACTTCATTTTTACTACAAATGGCAGAAAAAGATTATCCAGATATTACTTTCCATAAAACAAGTGAATTCAAGCTGGAGGCTAAAATTGCTAAACGATAAACTATAGTTCTTTGTAGTTGTCGTTTAAATTTGGAAAATCTTCCAGTTGTATGTCTGGATTTTCACATGCTGAAAACACATGCTGAACTCCATTTGTCATCCAGAAATATGCTGCACCAGATTGCGCAACGTAATTGCTTGTTTGTAAAAATACTTTTTCGTCAAGCTTTACGCTGCTTGCTTTGCATTCAACAATTAACACCACTTTTCCATAAGTATTTGTAACAGCAATATCACAGCGTCTATTTTGTCCATTTATTTGCAAAGTTTGTTCACTAATAACCCGTTCTTTAGGGATTTTTTGAGTGTAAATCAGGAAATGGATAGCATGTTGCCTTACCCATTCTTCAGGAGTAAGGATTAATTTTTTTCTCCGTATTTCGCACCAAACCATGAATTGATCTTTTACTTTGGTCAATTTCAGTGTTGTTTTGGGAAAGTTTAAAGCAGGATACGACATATTTCAATCCAAAAGTACAAATATTGCATTCAATTATTGAGTATTTCTTATTTTTGAATGATGGATTATAAATCAATAGTTAAGGAAATAAAGGGTGGTGCTTTTAAACCTATTTATGTACTTCATGGTGAAGAACCTTATTTCATTGATGTGATTGAAAAGGCAATATTGGAAAATGCTCTTGATGAGTCGGAAAGAGATTTCAATCAACTGGTATTGTACGGAAGAGATGTAAAAATAAATGACTTAATTAGTGAGGCAAAAAGTTTTCCCTTCATGGGTGAGCGAAAGCTAATTGTAGTTAGAGAAGCACAAGATTTTGCTGAAATTTATGAATTAGAGCGACTATTGCCAGACATGGCTCCGAACAATATTTTAGTGATTTCTTATAAATACAAGGCCCTCGATGGGAAAAGAAAATTCACGAAAGACATTCCTAATTATGGAGTATTATTCAAGTCTGAAAAAGTAAAAGATTACAATTTAACAGACTGGATTACAACTTATGTGAAATCGCAAGGTTTCGATATTACACCAAAAGCAGCGGCGTTGCTTAGTGAGTTTCTAGGTAACGATTTGTCTAAAATTGTCAATGAAATTGAAAAATTAGCAATTGTTTTAGCAAAAGGAACAAAAATATCTGACATTCACATTGAGGAAAACATTGGGATTTCGAAAGATTACAACGTATTTGAATTGGTGAAAGCTATTGAAACACGAGATCACTTAAAAGTTTTTCAAATTGCTGAATATTTTGAGAAAAATCCAAAAGGTCACCCATTGGTTGTTGTCATTCCTTCAATTTTTAAACTATTCATTAACATGATGCGTGTGCATTTTGCTGAGCAGAAAACTCCTGAGTATATCGCCTCAAAAGTTGGAATGCACCCTTTTGTAGCCAAAGAATTGATTCGAAATAGTGGTAACTTCTCTCCCAAAATGCTTGCTAGAAATGTTGAAATTCTACATTCATACGATTTGAAAGCAAAAGGAATTGGAAATAGTACAGCCTCAGACGGACAATTGCTAAAAGAAATGTTGTATCAATTAATTCATTGATGAGAAGATTTTTCATTGAACATATTCCTGAGAGCAATACTTTCACCCTACCAGAAGAAGAGTCAAAGCACATTGTGCGTGTGTTGCGCTGCAATGTTGGTGAGCATATTATTCTATTAAATGGAAAAGGATTGGTTGTTGTAGCAGAAATATCTGATGCTCATCCTAAAAAATGTGAAGTTATTGTGGTCTCGAGAGAATTGAAAAAACGAAGCGAACACACTTTCCATTTAGCAATTGCACCCACGAAAAACAGTGATAGAATGGAATGGATGGTAGAGAAAATTGTTGAGATTGGTGCAACACGATTAAGTTTCCTTCAATGTGAACGGTCTGAGCGAGTAAGCTTAAAATTAGACAGATTGCAGCGTGTGGCTATATCTGCTATGAAACAAGCTCAGCATGACTTTCTACTTGAAATAGATGAGTTGATGCCTTTTTCAAAATTTATAGAACTTTATCCAAATGGAGGAATTGCTCACTGTATGAACACGAACAAAAAAAATGTTTCTCATTTGCATTCAAAATCGCGAATATTAATTGGACCTGAAGGTGATTTTACAGAGAATGAAGTGAAGTTAGCTTTGAAAAATGGTTACGAAGAAGTACATTTGGGTGAGTCTAGGTTAAGAACTGAAACAGCAGGCATGGTTGCATGTGTATTAGCACTTCATATATGAAAGTTACAACTCTATTATTGTTTTTATCCAATTTTATACTTTATAGCCAAGGTACATATCAAATTGCATTTTTGAAATACAGCGGTGGGGGCGATTATTATGCGAACCCAACTGCCTTGCCAAATTTGGCTCAATTTTGCAATACTAATTTGGGTACAACCATTTCAAAAGAAACGCCATTTGTTGACGTTGGAAGCCCGGAACTTTCATTGTACCCTTTTGTGCACATGACAGGACATGGAAACGTTGTTTTTTCTATGTCTGATGCTGAAAACCTACGGAACTACTTAATAGGTGGTGGCTTTTTGCACATCGATGACAATTACGGTATGGATCAATACATTCATGAAGAATTGAAAAAAGTATTTCCAAATCAATCTCTCGTTGAACTGCCATTCACGCATCCAATTTTTCACCAGAAATATTCCTTCAACAATGGTTTGCCTAAAATTCACGAACACGATGGCAAACGCCCACAAGCTTTTGGAATTATTTACGAAGGTAGATTGGTTTGTTTGTATACCTACCAAACAGATTTAAGCGATGGTTGGGAAGACCGATCGGTGCACAACGACCCAGAAGATAAACGCCAACAAGCATTGCAAATGGGAGCAAATATTCTGATGTATGTTTTTATGGGAGAAAATAAGTAACTCTTTTTCTCACTTTTCTTTCTTTTTTCAAAACTGTTGATTACCTTTATTAGAAAGCATAAATCAACACACAATGACATTGGATACAGATCTCGTAAAATTGCAATTTATAGGTGGGGCAGGTACAGTTACAGGCTCAAAAACACTTGTTGAAATAGAAGGAAAAAGAATATTGATTGATTGCGGACTTTTTCAAGGAGTTAAAGAATTGAGAAGAAAAAATTGGGATAAATTTCCGGTTTCACCAAAGAGCATTGATGCAATTGTTTTAACCCATGCTCATCTTGACCATTGTGGGTACATTCCTTTATTAGTAAAAAACGGTTTCTCAGGTTCTATACATTGCACTTTTCCAACTGTTGAACTTGCAGAAATTATCTTAAAAGATAGTGCGAAAATTCAAGAAGAAGATGCGGAACGTGCTAACAAGCATCGGTATTCAAAGCATGAAAAAGCGTTACCTCTTTATACTGTGAAAGATGTAATTGAATGTTTACCTCATTTTGTTGGACATAACTTAAATGAGTGGGTAATAATCAATGAGTATTTTAAATTTGAGTTTTTGAACAGCGGACATATATTAGGAAGTGCATATGTAAATGCAAATGCAGGAGGTAAAAACATTTTATTCTCTGGAGATATTGGCAGATCAAACCTGATGCTTTTGTATCCTCCAAAAAGAATTAAATCAGCTGATTACCTAGTTTTGGAGTCAACTTATGGAGATCGTTTACATGAAGTTGAGAATGTAAAACTTGAGTTGAAAACAGTAATTGATAGGACAATAAACCGAGGAGGAATATTAATGATTCCAAGCTTTGCAGTTGAACGAACTCAAGAAATCTTATACCTAATTTACCAGCTTAGAGAAGAAGATTTATTGCCAAAATGTAGAGTTTATCTTGATTCACCAATGGGAATAAATGTTTCGAACACGTATAAACAATATCAAGAATGGCAAGATATATCCCTGTTTGAACTTGACAGAATGTTTGAGCATGTTCATTTGGTGAGTGATATTGAGCAATCAAAAGCACTCGTTGCAAATAAAGAACCTAAAATTGTACTGGCTGGTAGCGGAATGGTAGAAGGAGGGCGAATATTGCATTACTTAAATTCGCATATTGAAAATCCAAATAATACTGTTTTGTTTGCAGGCTACCAAGGCGAAGGAACACGTGGAAGAACCATATTAAGTGGCGCACAAGAGGTGAAGTTTTTTGGAGAATATAGAAAAATTCGTTGTGAAGTAGCACACATTGATTCGCTTTCAGCTCATGCAGATTATTCTGAAATGATTGATTGGTTAAGAAAGTTCAACACTTTACCAAAGAAAATCTTCTTAAATCATGGAGAAGCCCATCAATCGGATGCGTTTAGAACGCATTTAGAACATGAGTTTAAGGCAAATGTTGTCATTCCAAAAATCGGTGAGACACACGTAATTGAATAAAGAGTAATTTATCATACTTCAATGAACGTAATTTATAGTTCGTAAACAATTTAACAATTTAACAATTTAACAATTTAACAATATTGTTCAATGCATAGTGTTTATGGGAGATTCAGAGCTACAGCACACCTAACTCACCTTAAAAATCACTCTTGGCTACAATTGATGAACAGAATCAATTGTAACTTTTTACACCTTTTATTATTATTTTCATGATTACCTAAATCTCAATATTATGAAAGCTGTTGTTTTTCTTTTTATTCTTTTTTCATTTTTCGCGTTCGGACAAGATTGTCAGGCAACTGTTTCCTACCTTCTAAAAAACACGAAAGGAGGTTTTTACGCCAACCAAAAAGTAACACTCTTTTCCAAAGACGGAAAAAAAATTGCTGAAAAAACAAGCAATGCAGAAGGGGTTGTTGTGTTTGAAGTGCCATGTGAAAGCAAGTTCGACTTAAAAATCGCAAATTATTCACGCACTGAAGATGTGTTTTCAGGAAAAAACGGCACCCATGTTCGAATGCAATTTGCGTATGAACCGAATATGATTGAAAATGATAAACGGTTGGCACTTACTGCTACCGAAAAAGCTCAAATCGATGCCGATGCAAAATTACTACCAGACACAACCGTAATTGTACCCGGCGTGCTGAATAAGATCAGTAATAAATCATCTTTCGACTTGGTAACCATTTTTATCAAAAGCTTAAATGATATACCTCTTGCCAATGAAAGTTTTGTAATTGTAGGTTTAAGACGCAACAAGTGTTTCAAAGGTAAAGTCAATAGTGCAGGACTTGTTTCCATGTATCTTCCAAAAGATGATTTCTATGAAGTGAATTTTAAACACCACAAAGCGTATAGAAAATTTGAAGTACAAGCTCTACGTGGTGAAGGAACAGCAAAAATGGAAATTTCTTATATTGGCACAAAGGAATACGAACGTCGACAAAAAGAAGAAGCAGAACGTATTCGATTGGAAGAAATAAGACTAAAAGAAGAGCGCATTGCTTTTGAAAAGTATTGTAAAGAACGAAGCCTTTCATTGGCAGAGGGGTTCAAAGTTAAAATGAAGGAGGAGAATTCCTTTTCAGATGATGTTATTTTAAAAGTGTTGAATAGAAACTTATGGACGGAAAAGCTGATTGTTTGCGACTTAACAGGAAGTATGGATCCTTATGCGCAACAACTTGCTGCATGGTATCAATTGAACATAAAAAAAGAACCAAATTTGCAATTCGTTTTTTTTAATGATGGAGATAATAAAAGTGACTCCGAAAAGAAAATTGGTGAAACAGGCGGAATATACTACCAAAAAGCTAAAGGTTTAGATAGTTTGATTAGCATTATGGCGCATGTTCGATCTAAAGGGAATGGCGGAGATTGTGCTGAAAACAATATGGAAGCATTGATTAAAGGGGTCAAAAAAGCATTGCCGTATAAAGAATTGGTGATGATTGTGGACAACAATGCTCCGGTTAAAGATATTAAATTGTTAAGCCAGTTTAACAAACCTGTTCACGTGGTGTTATGTGGTTCGGTAAATGGAGAAGTATTGTTGGATTACTTACTCATTGCATGGAAAACAAAAGGTTCGGTGCACACAATAGAAGAGGATATATCAAAAATTGCGTCGATGTCTGAAGGGCAAACTATTCGTATAGGTTCATATACTTATAAAATTATGGGAGGTGAGTTTGTGTTGATCACCAAATCTTAATACACTCAGCTCAAGTTCTTAGATAAACAAAAAACGCCCATTTTTCTTTGGGCATTTAAATTTTGAAAAAGAAAAACTTACTTTTTCTTGCTAAGTTTAATGGTAATTACCTGTGTGCCACTCCCTACATTTCCAGATTGTCCCGGAGGTGCTGCAGTATAACTTTCAGTTTTAGTGATTGTCATTTTTCCTTTCTTCCAATCTTGAATATCGTATGTGCCGTTAAAATCGCCATCATCAATTACTAGCGAAAATTTATCATCTGTATTGGAATAACTAAACGTTTCTATGTATAAATCTCCTCCGTAAGTCCAATTCAAAACCCCTGTGTAATTTTCATTGAAGGTCATTGTCCCAACATTGATAAGGTTTGTTTCGTAGTTATCCGGTCCGTAGGTGCTCACTTGTTTTGCATAATAATTTTCTATGTTCCAAACACCATCTTTAGAAGACATGTTTTTTGAGATCTGTTTTTGCTTGTTACATGCTAGTAACATTACGGATAGCAAACTAAATGCAATTATCTTTTTCATTACTTCGTTAATTTGAACTGCAAATATACACATATATATATATAGTTTACAATTTTAACCTAATTAATTGAGCTTACTGTAGTATATTTGTTCTTTCCGTTCAAATAGAATGAATCAAATGAATAGTATTGAACAACATGCTGCTTTTTTTAAAACCATATTGGGTAACAGAGTTGAGGCTGGAGCAAATGTGCAGGCAAAGTATGCATCTGATCACACAGAAGATTTTGTGTATTACCCGGAAATTGTTGTAAAGCCAGAATCTACAGATGAGGTTTCGAAAATTATGCAGTATTGTTATGAAAATAACTTAATTGTAACACCTTCTGGTGCAAGAACAGGGTTGAGTGGTGGAGCGCTTGCCAATCATGGTGGAGTTTTGTTAAGTTTAGAACGCATGAACAAAATTATTCAGATTGATGAACAAAATCATCAAGTAATTACTGAACCCGGGGTGGTAACGCAAGAGTTGCAAAGTGCAGTTCAAAAAGTAGGCTTGTTTTACCCACCAGATCCTGCGTCCAAAGGTTCTTGTTTTATCGGTGGAAATATTGCTGAAAACTCAGGAGGTCCTAAGGCTGTTAAATATGGTGTTACCAAAGATTGGGTGCTGAATTTAGAAGTTGTGTTACCCAATGGTGAAGTAATGTGGACAGGTGCAAACGTCATTAAAAATGCTACAGGCTATAACCTTACGCAACTTATTGTGGGTAGTGAAGGAACATTAGCAATTGTTACGAAGATTGTTTTGAGACTAATTCCACATCCTACTCATACATTGTTGATGCTGGTACCCTTTAGAAAAGGAGTAGAAGCCTGCAAATCTGTAGGTAAAATATTCATGGAAGGTATTATCCCAAGCGGATTAGAGTTTATGGATAAGGAAGCGATTAAGTTTACTTTACCTTTTGTTGAAGACGCTCCAAACATATTGAAAGATGACCATGAAGCACATTTACTGATTGAATTGGATGGTTTTAATTTAGAAGTGATGATGCAAGAATGTGAGCAAATCATGGCTGTTTTAGAACAATTTGACATTGATGAAATACTGTTCGCCGAAACAGAAGCTCAGAAAGAAAGCTTATGGAAATTGCGTCGAAAAATTGGAGAATCTGTAAAGTCACATTCGGTTTACAAGGAAGAAGATACGGTTGTGCCACGTTATGAATTGCCTAAACTTTTGCTCAAGGTGAAACAATTGGAACAAAAATACGGATTCCAATCAGTATGCTACGGCCATGCCGGAGATGGAAATTTACATGTAAACATCATCCGTGGAACACTTACGGAAGAAACTTGGAAATCTCAATTGCCACTCGCCATTCGTGAATTGTTTATTGAAGTTGTGAACCTTGGTGGAACAATATCTGGTGAGCATGGCATAGGCTTAGTTCAACAACCGTATATGGATTTAGCTTTTTCCAAAATAGGAATTGAGCTAATGAAAACGATTAAACATACTTTTGATCCAAAAAACTTATTAAATCCCGGAAAAATTTTTCCATAGGATTAAGGTTTTATTGAGTAGATTACTTTTTTATATACATCACATCCTATTCGGAACTTCAATACCTAATAAATTCATGGATTGTTTGATTGTTTTAGCAACATTTTTGCAAACGACCAAGCGCATAGATCTTACTTTTTCGTCGGGTTCGCTCAAGATTGTTACGTTTTGATAAAATTGATTGAACAATTTGACCAATTCATAACTGAAATTTGCAACAACTGCTGGTGAGTATGTTTTAGCGGCTTCCTCAACTACTGCAGGAAATAAATTTAATTGCTTGATTAACTCTTTCTCAGCTTCACCTAAGTTTGTGTCTTTATCTAGGTTAAACGCTGCTTCAGCTTTTGATAGCAAAGACTGAATTCGGGCATAAGCATATTGTATGAATGGTCCTGTATTTCCATTTAGTTCAATGGATTCAGCTGGGTTAAACAGCATACGTTTGCGTGGATCTACTTTTAAAAGGTAGTACTTCAATCCGCCCATCCCAATTGTTTGATACAGTTTCTCACGATCAGCATCAAGCATTCCTTCTAAATGACCTCTTTCCATAGTCATTTCTTTTGCCGAATCAACAACTTCTTGCATCAAATCATCAGCATCTACAACGGTGCCTTCACGTGATTTCATTTTTCCACTCGGTAAATCAACCATTCCATAAGACAAGTGATAGCATGATTTTGCCCAATCATATCCCAATTTTTCAAGAATAATAAACAACACTTTAAAGTGGTAATCTTGTTCATTTCCTACAGTATAAATGATTCCACTTAGCCCTGGAAAATCTTTAAAGCGGTCAACGGCAGTTCCTACATCTTGAGTCATATATACAGATGTGCCATCAGAACGCAGCAACAATTTATGATCCAACCCTTCTGCAGTTAAGTCAATCCACACAGAGCCGTCTTCTTTTTGGTAAAAGACACCTTTTGCAAGTCCTTCTTCAACCAACCCTTTACCCAAAATATACGTGTTAGACTCATAGTACAATTGATCAAATTCTACTCCCATTTTCTTATAGGTAGTGTTGAATCCGTCATAAACCCATCCATTCATGGTGTTCCAAAGCTGATATACGTTTTTTTCTTTGGCTTCCCAACGTACCAGCATGTTTTTCGCTTCTTTTAAAATGGCAGTTTCATTTTTTGCCAAATCTTTAATTTTTCCGTCTAGTGCATTGCAAGCTTTCTCATCTTTCCCCGCTTTTGCTTGGGTAAATTCAAGGTATTTTTCTTTTACCTCCGCTGGCGTATTCGAGAAATCATCTTGATTCCACTTTTCAATTATTTCTTTTGCTTCTTGGTTGAAATGCTTATCGAATTCCACATAGTATTTTCCAACCAGTTTATCGCCTTTAAGTCCTGTGTTTTCTGGTGTTTCACGTTCGCCTTGATTGTTTGTAGGCGAAAATTTTTCCCATGCCAACATACTTTTGCAAATATGTATTCCTCGGTCATTGATGATTTGAGTTTTCACTACTTTATGACCATTTGCTTCCAAAATTTTTGCAACTGAAAACCCTAAAAAGTTATTTCTAAGATGCCCCAAGTGCAAAGGCTTATTTGTGTTGGGAGAAGAATATTCAACCATCAATGTAGGTTTAGAACCTACTGGGGAACATCCAAATGAATTGTTTACATCAATTGTTTGCAATTGCTCTATCCAATAACTTGGTGGGAAGCTGAGGTTTAAGAAACCACCAACTACTTGGTAAGATTCGATACAATGAACATAATTTTGTAAAAAATCACCGAGCATTTCTCCAATTTCTTGCGGTGATTTACCACTTAATTTCATTAGAGGAAAGAGCACCAAAGCCAAATCTCCGGTAAATTCTTTTTTCGTTTTTTGAAACTGAATTGTTGATTCAGGAAAATCTTGTCCGAAAAAGTGTGTTGCTTTGTTAAGTATTGATGATTTGATAATTTCTTCCATCTTTTTGTTATGATTGTATTGATTTGGCAACGTTTTCAAGTAGTGCAAATGCTGTTTCTGCCATGGTGTTAATTTTGTTGTCTAAACAAGGGTTTACTTCTACAAACTCAACACAACAGGTTTTAGGATTTGATGCGAGTTTCGTTAATAGCGTATTTGCTTCTTCGGGAGTGATTCCTTTTTTTACAGGTGTGCCAGTACCGTAGGATGTGCTGTCAGGATCCATTGAATCTACATCAAAAGAAACATAGATTAAGTCACAGGCTTTTAATTGAGTTTCTATCTGTTCAACAATTTTGCTGGCTCCGTTTTTTCGTACATCCTCTACGGTGTGATTGGTTATTTTTTTTGAATGAATGATGTAATCTTCTTCATCCTCAGTGTCTCTTACACCTACAAATACTAAGTCTGATGCCAACACACGCGGAGTATCATTGCTTTTCAATGAATTCCACAACTTGATTTCCATTTCTGTTGGCTCGTTTCGTTTACAAGCCAAATTATCATCACCTAATGTAATATTTAATGGCATTCCGTGCATGTTACCTGATGGAGTAGTGTATGGAGAATGTAAATCTGCGTGTGCATCTATCCAAACTACTCCTAAACGTTTTGTAGGATATACATGTTTTATTCCGGCAATTGTACCGGCTGCAGAACCGTGGTCGCCCGCCAAGATAAGCGGTGTGTTGGATGCTTGCAAAGTAGATGACACACATGTTTTTACATCGTTAAAAACTAGTGCGTATTGGGCAATGTTTTTTGCATATTTTGTTTCGCTAACTCGGTCTAATTGAGCATTTTGATTTGGCACTTCAAGTACCTTATAATTACCGAAAAAAGGATTGTAGTTTTTTCGCGCAGCAGTCATTATTGCACCTGGACCCAAAGAAGCACCTCTAGTGCCTGCAGTAATTTCAGATGTATTGATGATGATTTCAATTTTTTTACTCTGCATAAATTGATTTTGTTACAAAAATACAAATTTGCTTTTCATGAAAGTTGAAACACTTGACCGAATGTAACCTTTAAGCTTATTTTTCGTATTTTTACTTATAAATGAGCCAAATATAGTTCCCAATGCAACGATTTTTAGTATATTTCTTTTCTTTACAGCTTCTATTGTTCGTTGGTTCATGCTCTTCTGATTTTAGAAAAATTTCTAGAGGATCAATTGTTTACCAAGTGGATTATCCTGAGCAAAAAAACAATGCTTTTTTATACAACATTTTGCCGAAAGAAACTGAGATTTCTTTTCAAGATGGTGTAATCAAAAACGATATTAGCCAAGCGAATCTTTTTAATTTTATGTTGATAGATTGCAATAACAAGTATTTGGATCTTTATCATCAATATGGAGATGATGGATACAATGTAAAGATGAATGAAAATGAAATTAACAGCATGATTCACAATCTCCCAAAATACTCTATTAAATTCATTTCTGAATCACGTGATATAGCTGGATTGAAAGCACAAAAAGCCATTGCAACAAGCAAAGACAATCCGAATGACAAAATAGAGTTATGGTACACCGAAGAAATTGAAATTCCAAATCCGAACTGGTACAATCCATACCGCGATGTTCCGGGAGTATTGCTCGTTTATTCGGTGACACAATTTGGAATTAAAATGAATTATAAAGCCATAAGTTTCTCAAAAACCAAAGCAGGCGCAATCAATGAACAACTGTCTATTCCAACAAAAGGAAGCTTGATAGATTACAATGAATACACAGCTAAAATGTCACAATTATTTCAATCTTTTCAATAATGAAGCTTTGTTTGTTTTTCTTGATTCTCTGCATTAATTTTCTTTTTTTCGCTCAAAAGCCTTTTATCGGTAAGTTAGAGTATAAAGCTACGGTGATGTTGCCAGATTCGGTAAATAAAGTAGCTGAAGGGAAAAGTTGGAGTGTAAAAATCTTCACCAACGATACGATTGCACGTGTGGAGACGGAGACGGATCAATTAGGCGTTCAAGTTTACATACGAAACATGGGATTGAAAAAAGCATATCTGTTGTTACAATTAGATGGTAAAAAATTTGCTATTCAAACCAATGAAACAAAAGCAAATGATTCTCTTGTAGATCGAGGTTATACAGTGAAAAAGAAATTTGGATCCAAGAAAATTCTTGGGTTGAAATGCAAAAAGTATTTAATATCGGATAATAACAACAAGATTGAATACTCATGTTATTTTGCAAAAAAAATGAGCAATAAATACTTGCAAGTGTACCCTGAAGTACCATTTTTAGCGGCTGAATACTTTCTCCCGTCACAAGATGGATTGGTTCACTATGAATTGATTTCTATAAAAAGAGAAGAGTTGAGCAGAGATTTATTTGGCGTACCATCAGATTTTCAAAAAATTAGTTTTGAGGAGTTCATTCGCACATACTACGGGAACAATGACTCAAACAATTCTCCAGAAAAATAACAGATGAATGCTAATCAACATTCTGTTGTTTAAAGTTCTCTTGTTTTAAAATCTTCTACGTTACTTCATTTTGTACTTTCGTATATTGACACTAAAAATGGAGTTAGAGAACGAATATAAAGCAAAAAACTCTGCTGAGGCTGAAAAGCCAAAAGCCGAAAAGAAGCCTGAAAAACCCGAAAATAATGCTGATAAAAATGCATTTATTGAGCGTTTATCCAATCGATACGATAAGAAAAGGGTAAAAACTGTCTTGGGGATCGTTTTGGTTTTATTTTCTTTTTTCACGTTTTTATCATGTGTGTCTTACTTTTTTACATGGCAAGAAGATCAAGATCGTGTTTTATATAAATCTCTTTTTTCATTTCTTACAGATGGAAATCCCTTACCCGTTGAAAATTGGTTGGGTAAGTTTGGTGCTTGGATGGCGCATTTGTTTATGTTTCGATGGTTCGGCGTTTCATCCTTTGCATTATCGTTTATCGTGTTCTTAATTGGATTTAAGTGGATGTTGAATGTTCTTTTGCTTCCACTGAAAAAATCTATCGCTATTGCTTTTTTATTCATGTTATGGAGTTCAATTTTCTTAGGATATTTTGTTGAACACATCGACTTTCTCGGAGGAACTTTTGGCTTCACGATAAATCAGTGGTTGACATTGTCTTTAGGAAGCTTTGGGAGTTTTATTGCTATCATGTCCTTGCTTTGGATTGTGTTGATAATACTTTTTAATGCAGATGTGGTGCAATGGTTCAAGAATCTTAAAAACAAGCCAATTCAAAGCATTCAGCCTGAAAATAGCAGTGCAGCAGATATTCACATTGTAAATACAATTCGAGAAGATCAAATTAAACCAGACCAAGAAGTCAATGAGTTTTCTTTTGACGAAGATGATGAGGACGATGATGAAGACGATGATTTTGATATAGAAAGTATAGTGGTCATTCAGAAAGGTGCAGAAAAAGACCTCGATGATGAAACCCTTGCAGAAGTTGAAGAGGAAGAAGACGATGATGAAACTGACTTCAAAGTTGCTGTAGCAAGTTCGGATGCCACACTTTCTGATGATGAATTCAATTCAATTCGTCAAGAATATGGAGATTATGATCCAACCTTAGAACTTTCCGGTTATTTACTGCCACCTATTGAATTGTTAAAAGATTATGGTGGCGGACAAGTATCTATAAATAAGCAAGAGCTTGAAGATAACAAAAACAGAATTGTTGAAACGCTTTCCAATTACAAAATTGACATTGCTAAAATCAAAGCAACGGTAGGTCCAACTGTAACTTTGTATGAAATCGTTCCGGCACCAGGAGTTCGAATCTCTAAAATAAAAAATTTGGAAGACGATATTGCCTTAAGTTTATCTGCTTTGGGTATTCGTATTATCGCCCCAATCCCCGGAAAAGGCACCATCGGTATTGAAGTGCCTAACAGTAAGCCTGATATGGTTTCTATGCGCTCACTTATTGCTTCAGAAAGATTCCAAAACTCAGATTTTGAACTCCCTGTGGTGATGGGAAAAACCATTACGAATGAAACGTATGCTTTTGATTTAACGAAGGCTCCTCATTTATTAGTCGCTGGTGCAACTGGTCAGGGTAAGTCAGTTGGATTAAATGCTATTTTATTATCCATTTTGTACAAAAAACACCCAGCTCAAGTAAAATTTGTGTTGGTTGACCCGAAGAAAGTTGAACTTACTTTATACAATCGTATTGAAAGGCACTTTTTGGCAAAGTTACCCGATGACGGAGATGCGATAATAACCGACACATCCAAAGTTGTTAATACACTTAACTCATTATGTATTGAAATGGATACAAGGTATGAGTTACTCAAAGAGGCTCAAGTACGTACAATTAAAGAATATAACGCAAAATTTATTGCCCGAAAATTAAACCCTGAAAAAGGTCATCGCTATTTGCCATATATCGTGGTGTTGATAGATGAGTTTGCTGATTTGATTATGACAGCAGGTAAAGAAGTAGAACATCCGATTGCTCGTTTGGCTCAACTTGCCAGAGCTATAGGAATACATTTAATTGTAGCTACTCAACGCCCTTCTGTAAATGTAATTACGGGTATGATTAAAGCTAATTTCCCGGCACGCATAGCGTTTCGAGTGCTTTCAAAAATTGATTCTCGTACAATTTTAGATTCTTCAGGTGCAGACCAATTAATCGGAAGAGGAGATATGCTCATTTCCTTAGGTCAAGACTTAATCCGTGTTCAATGTGGTTTTGCTGATACACCGGAAGTGGAAGATGTGTGTAAATTTATTGGTGAACAACGTGCCTATCCTCAGGCTTTACTTTTACCTGAATACGTTGGCGCTGAAGGTGGAGAAGAGAAGGATGTTGATTTGGATGATATTGACCCAATGTTTGCTGAAGCAGCACGAATCGTAGTAATCAACAACCAAGGTTCAGCTTCTCTGTTGCAACGAAAATTAAAATTGGGATACAACCGTGCCGGTAGAATTGTTGATCAATTAGAAGGGTATGGAATCATTGGTCCTTTTCAAGGAAGTAAAGCCAGAGAAGTTCTTTTCAGTGATTTAGAAAGCTTGGAAGCGTTTCTGCAATCAAAAGGACTTCAATCTTAATTTTTTTTGTTCAAAAACTTTCTTTTTTATTATTAGTTTTTCTTGGCATAATTTGTGATGTTTGCAGTGAAAATTAAAAATATGAAATACGCATTCATTTGTTTGTCACTTCTTTTTGTATCTCTCGCAAATGCGCAAGATGCTAAAGCAGATGGAATTTTGGATAAAGCATCCGCAAAAATAAAAGCCCTGAAATCGTTTTACATTGAGTTTACTGCCAGTGTAAAAAATTCTTCAAACGGAACCAATTCAAATCTTTCGGGGAAAGGATGGGTAAAAGGGAATAAATACAGCGCTATTTATGGTGAAACTACTTTAATCTCAAATGGTATAAAGAATTGGAGTGTAGTAAAAGAAGAAAAAACTGTTTATGAAACAAGCGCTTCCGAAAGTGATGAAGAATCAATAAATCCTAAAAAATTGATGACTATTTGGGAAACAGGTTTTAAAAGCAAGTATGATCAAGAAGAAACTGTTGGGTCTGATAAAGTACACAAAATATACCTGTACCCAAAAAACCCTAAAACAGCAAATTACCACACCATTGTTGTTTATATTGGGAAAGAGGATAATGAAGTGAAAAAAGCAATTCTAAAATCAAAAGACGGCACTGTGTCAACTTTTACAATGACAAAATTTACATCGAATCCAACAATCGAAGATAGTAAATTTGTTTTTGACAAATCAAAATACCCTGGATATTCAGTTGTAAACGATTAAAACCTTTACATAAGCAATCCGTTATAGAGTCCTCAAACTTCTTTGAGGACTTTTTTTGTTAAAAATCACTGAATGAGTTGCTTTTTTTTAAAATTTCAGATAATTTTAAAGAAAATCAAACAAGATGAACTCAAAGCCAATTTCTCAGAAACAACTTAAAATAAAAGACAAAGCTTACAATTTTGTATCCTTAACCGATTTACCAGATGGAAAAAAGATAGACCACCTGCCTTTTAGTATTCGTATATTGCTTGAAAATGTTCTCCGCAATCACAACGATTTTAGTATAACTCAAGAGCATGTAAAGACTTTACTTGACTGGCAACCCAAAACAGCCGACAAAGAGGTTCCATTTATGCCAGCTAGAATATTGATGCAAGATTTTACCGGAGTGCCAGCAGTTGTTGATATGGCGTCATTAAGGTCAGAATTTGTAAAACATGGCAAAAACGGACAAAAAATTAATCCGGCTATTCCAGTCGATTTGGTGATAGACCACTCTGTTCAAGTTGATTATTATGGAACTGATTATGCATACAACAAGAATGTTGAAATTGAGTTTGAGCGCAACAAAGAACGTTATGAGTTATTGAAATGGGCACAACGAGGCTTGAAAAATTTTACGGTAGTTCCTCCAGGAATGGGTATTTGTCACCAAGTAAATTTAGAATACTTAGCAAAAGGAATTACAGAGCGAGATGGTTGGTTATTTCCAGATACGCTTGTAGGCACCGATTCTCACACTCCAATGGTAAACGGAATTGGCGTAATTGCTTGGGGAGTAGGGGGGATTGAAGCTGAGGCTGCCATGTTGGGTCAGCCGATTTTCTTTACTTGTCCGGAAGTAGTTGGATTAAAGTTAACTGGTAAAATACCAAACGAGTGTACTGCAACGGATATGGTACTTTCAATCACTAGAGTTTTACGTGATAAAGGAGTAGTTGGAAAATTTGTTGAAGTATTTGGAGATGGATTGGATAACTTAACTGTTACAGATCGTGCTACTATCTCTAACATGTCGCCAGAATTTGGATGTACAGTTACGTATTTCCCAATTGATGATGGAACCTTGGCATATATGCGCTCAACTAACCGTTCAGAAGAACAAATTGAAATTGTTGAACAATATTGTAAAAACAACATGCTTTGGCGTACAGGAAACGAAAGCATTCAATATTCCTCTGTAGTTGAATTGGATTTATCTACGTTAGAACCAACAGTTTCAGGACCAAAACGCCCACAAGATAAAATCTTTGCGAAAGATTTGGGAACAAAGTTTACTGAAATTTTGAAAAATGAGTTTAACCGAGATTACAAAGACAAAGCGCATAGAAAAGAACACGCTTGGCTTGTAGAAGGAGGTTCTGGAACTGAATTTACTTTTGGTGCCGTACCAATTGCAGGCGAACACCATCAAGAAGTAGAAGTGGATAATCTGCACCGTTCTGTAAGAATCAAAGAAAAAAACAAAGAATATTTATTGAGTGATGGAAGTATTGTGATTGCTGCTATTACAAGTTGTACAAATACTTCAAATCCTGCCGTAATGATTGGTGCAGGTTTGCTAGCCAGAAATGCTGTAGAAAAAGGATTGCGAACAAATTCTTGGGTTAAAACTTCATTGGCTCCTGGGTCTAAGGTTGTTACCTCTTATCTGGAACGTTCAGGACTGAACAATGATTTGGATGCTTTGCGCTTTCATACGGTTGGATATGGCTGTACATCTTGTATTGGTAATTCAGGTCCACTGCCACCAGCAATTGCCGAGGCAGTTGATAAAGGAGAGTTGGTTGTTGCTTCTGTGCTTTCAGGAAATAGAAATTTTGAAGCACGTGTGCATCCTCAAGTGAAGATGAATTTCTTAATGTCACCTCTTTTGGTTGTGGCATACGCTTTAGCTGGTCGGGTAGATATTGATTTAGTGCATGATCCGATTGATTACGATCCAAATGGACAACCTGTCTTTTTAAAAGACATTTGGCCAAGTCGAGAAGAAATTTCTGAAACTATTCGAAATTGTGTAAAACAAGAGGATTTTAAAGAAATATATGATGTAATCTTTGAAGGCTCTACAGATTGGAAAGAGTTACAGGTGAAATTGGAAGATAACTATCATTGGAAAAACGATTCAACATATATTAAAGAAGTTCCGTTCTTCCAAAATTTAGACACCACAATTAAACCTGTTAATGACATTACGAATGCTCGTGTATTACTGTATTTAGGAGATTCTGTAACAACAGACCACATTTCTCCTGCAGGTTCGTTTAAAGCAGATTCGGCAGCAGGATTGTATTTGTCTTCATTAGGAGTAAAGCCAGAAGATTACAATTCCTATGGTTCCAGAAGAGGAAATCATGAGGTGATGATGCGAGGAACATTTGCCAATGTTCAAATAAAAAACAAGATAACAGATAAGCAAGGTGGTTATAGTAAGCACATTCCAACTGGGAAAATAGATACGGTTTTTGAAACGGCAATGACGTATCAAAAAGAAAATACCCCGCTAATTGTTTTGGCAGGAAAAGAATATGGTTCTGGTTCATCTCGCGATTGGGCAGCTAAAGGAACTGTGTTGTTAGGTGTAAAAGCTGTGATAGCTGAAAGTTTTGAACGCATACACAGAAGTAACCTTGTGGGCATGGGTGTTGCGCCTTTGGTTTTTGTAAATGGTCAAAATGCTCAATCATTAGCACTTGATGGAACAGAAATTTTCGATATTAAAGGTTTAGAAAATGATTTGAAACCGCATAAAATATTAAACGTTACTGCAAAACATGCTTCAGGAAAAGAAACAAAATTTGAAGTTGAAGCGCGAATGGATTCATTAATTGAAATAGAATATTACAAAAATGAAGGAATTTTGCAATATGTACTTCGTTCTTTTTTGAAAGAAAATTAGAAGTTCAGTTGATAGTGGTTTAGAATTTTATCTGTGTGTTCATGAGAGCTTTGGTAATTTCTGGAGGAGGAAGTAAGGGAGCTTTCGCAGGAGGTGTTGCTCAATTCTTGATGCAAGAATGTAAATACAATTACGATATTTTTGTAGGCACTTCAACCGGTAGTTTGCTAGTTTCACATTTAGCTTTGGGAAAAATTCAAGAGATAAAGCATGTTTATACTTCTGTAAATCAAGAAAGTATTTTTAGTTCAAATCCCTTTACAATTACAATGGATAAATTTGGAAATAAGCAAGTGAAAATAAATCACTGGAGTGTGTTAAAAAGTTTTATTCGAGGGAAAAAAACTTTTGGTGAAAGTGTGGCACTGCGCCAGTTGATATTCGATAATTTTTCCATCGAAGAATTCAATCAATTAAAAAATGATTCGAAGGACGTAGTGGTTACCGTATCTAATTTGACAAAAAATAGAGTAGAGTACAAAGAGCTAAAAAAGTGCACGTATGTTGATTTTTGTGAATGGATTTGGGCATCGGCTAATTTTGTGCCTTTTATGACTTTGTACGAAAAGAACAATTGTGAATATGCAGATGGTGGCTTTGGCAATATGGTTCCTATTGAAGAAGCAATTCGTTTAGGCGCAAAGATTATTGATGTTATTGTTCTAGAAACGCAACACGAAATTCACCTCAAACAAAAACCTAAAAATGTGTTTTCATTGATTACAGACATTAGTCATTTTATGGCCAACAAAGTTGAAAGACAAAACATTCAGATAGGGAAATTACTTGCAAGAAACAAAAATGTATTGCTGAACTTTTATTACACGCCAACTGTGTTAACTACCAATCCATTAATTTTTGAAAAAAATGCAATGACTGAATGGTGGCAGAGTGGGTTTGATTATGCACAACAAAGAAATTCAAACTCAAATGAATTGCGCCATCACATTGATGAAATGGATTGATGTTTGAACTGTAAAAAAAGATTATTTTTGTTTCATAACAATCATTATGGCTAAACACTCATTGCCGAAAGTTTCAATTGATGAATCTCAACTTGCAGGCTCAAAATGGAAAAAAATGCTCCTTTTTTTTGGTCCTGCTTATTTGGTGAGTGTTGGCTACATGGATCCGGGAAATTGGGCTACAGGTATAGCAGGAGGGAGCAAATATGGCTATACACTTATTTGGGTTCTCCTACTTAGCAATATCATTGCAATATTTCTTCAAAGTTTGAGCGCACGTTTGGGGGTTGTAAGACAAAAGGACTTGGCGCAGTGTAACAGAGAAGTGTATCCGAAAGGTGTGAATTTCTCATTGTATGTGCTTGCTGAAATAGCGATTGCTGCAACGGATTTAGCAGAAGTTTTGGGCATGGCAATTGGACTTCAATTATTGTTTGATATACCTCTTATTTGGGGTGTATTGATTAGTTTTTTAGATACCTTGCTTCTTCTTTGGTTACAAAAACTGGGAATGCGTAAAATCGAAGCATTTATTATTGGAATAATTTTGCTGATTAGCAGTTGCTTTTTAGTAGAATTGTTTTTAGCAAACCCAGATTTTGCTGAAATTGGGAAAGGCTTTGCACCTTCAATTCCAGACGCAACGGCTTTATACATTGCTATAGGTATTATTGGAGCCACAGTAATGCCGCACAACCTTTATTTACACTCAGCATTGGTGCAAACACGAAAGATTAAGCCAGATGAATCAATTATCAAAAAAGCATTGAAATACAATTTTTGGGATTCGGCTATTGCTTTAAACCTTGCTCTTTTTGTGAATATGGCTATATTAATACTTGCTGCCACTGTATTTCACAAAAACGGGTATACAGAAATTGTTGAACTTGAAGATGCACACAAAATGTTAGCCCCACTTCTTGGATCAGAATGGGCATCTACATTGTTTGCAGTAGCACTTATTGCTGCAGGTCAAAGCTCAACCGTAACCGGTACTCTTTCTGGGCAAGTAGTAATGGAAGGCTATTTGAATCTTCGTATTAGTCCTGCTTTGCGGAGAATGATAACACGTTTACTCGCCATTGTTCCGGCGGTAATCGTAATTTTAATTAGTGGTGAAGAAAATGCTGGGAATTTATTGATATTTAGTCAAGTGATTTTGAGTTTGCAATTAGCTTTTGCCATTATTCCGTTAATACATTTTGTTAGCAATAAACAAAAAATGGGAGTTTTTGCGCTTAAAACGTATGTTAAAGTAATAGCATGGTCGATTGCAATACTGATTATTTGCCTAAACTTTAAGCTGGTATTTGATGAATTATCTGTTTGGTTTTTGTCGAAAAACTGGTGGTTGATATCCTTGCTAAGCGTTATCACTTTGTCGTTGATTTATTTACTGATTGTTACGATAGTTTACCCACTTTTACAACGTAAAAAAGAGGTGTTAATTGATGTGCATGAATCTATTACAGCACTTCCGAGTGAAAAGGCACCCGATTTCAACACGATCGGATTGGCCTTGGATTTTTCGTTTATCGATGAGAAAGTATTTCAATTTGGGTTGAAATTGGCGAATAAAAATTCAACATTTGTGTTGATTCATATTACAGAAAGTGCGTCACCAAAATTGCTTGCAGAAGAAGCAGATGATTTTGAAACCCGAAAAGACAAAGAAGTGTTGGATAAATATGTGGAACTGCTAAAACAACGTGGTTATGAAAGCATTGCTGCTACAGGATTTAGACATAGGAACAAAGAAATTGCCCGAATTTGCAATGAAAACAATGTAGATTTATTAATCTTAGGAAGTCATGGTCACCAAGGTTTCAAAGACTTTATTTTCGGTGAAACAGTCAATCAAGTAAGACATCTGGTAAAAGTTCCTGTTTTTGTAGCGCAATAATTCTTAACAAATCTCAATTGCTTACTTTTTGATAACCTTTTGCGTTCGAATACTGCCATTTTCGCCTTTTAACGTAATCAAGTAGATTCCGTTTGAAAGAGCACTTAGGTCAATCACTTTTGCCAGTTCATTCGTATTAAAGCTACCTTCATACATAATGCTTCCATAGAGTGAATATACCGTAATTGTTTCATTCCCTTTTTTCGATCTTTTTAGTGTGATTAGGTTGTTCGTTGGATTCGGGTACACTTCGAAATTGTCTGTCATCTTATTTTCTTTCACACTGTTTGGTAGTTCCGTAACATTTGGAAGCTCAATGTAAGAAGGAGTAGAAGCATTAAAATCGAATGTGATTAAACTTGGTTGTGGTTGCATCCATGTTCCATTGTAGTTGTATGAAGTTGTATCTCCGGGTGTCC
>JBDHXR010000031.1:0-23486 GCA_039810825.1 Fluviicola sp. | reverse complement strand
GCACAAAAAGAAAATATTTCAATGAACGAAATTGATTCCATTAACGGAACAGGTTTAGGAGGTAGAGTAACCAAAAAAGACATTCTTTCATTCATAGATAACCGTGGAGTTGAACCAGTTGTGGATAAACCAGTAGAACAAAAAACTGCTGCACCAACCATTGCTTCTACTCCAGCAGTATCTGCAGGTTCTTCTTTCTTAAGCAATATTAAAGAGCCTGTTGTGACACCAAATTCTGGTGATGAAATAATTGAGATGGACCGTATGCGCAAAATAATTGCAGAGCACATGGTTATGTCCAAGCACGTATCTCCTCACGTTACTTCCTTCGTTGAAGCAGATGTTACAAACATTGTAAACTGGAGAAACAAAATGAAGAAAGTGTTTGAAAAACGCGAAGGTGAAAACTTAACTTTTACTCCACTTTTTGCTGAAGCAATTGTAAAAACAATTAAAGATTACCCAATGATTAACGTATCAGTTTCAGGGAATCAAATTGTAAAAAGAAGAGACATCAATTTAGGTATGGCTACAGCTTTGCCAAGTGGTAACCTCATTGTGCCGGTTATCAAACAAGCTGACCGAATGAATTTAACAGGCCTAGCTAAATCAATCAACGAACTTGCTAGAAATGCTCGTGATAACAAGTTGAAACCAGAAGACATCCAAGGTGGAACATACACTTTTACGAATGTAGGAACCTTTGGAAACGTAATGGGAACGCCAATTATTAATCAACCTCAAGTTGGTATTTTGGCACTTGGCGCTATTCGAAAAGTGCCTGCTGTAATTGAAACACCAGAAGGTGACTTTATTGGAATTAGACACAAAATGTTCTTATCTCATTCTTATGACCATAGAGTTGTTGATGGAGCTTTGGGAGGACAATTTGTTCGAAGAGTAGCCGATTACTTAGAGCAATTTGATGTTAACAGAGAAATTTAGTTCTACTAAAAAATTAATTTATTGCAGTATATTTGTAACATAACTTAAAACTTATCGTAAAATTCATTCACTTAACTATGGATGAATTTTTATTTATTTGATATATGAAAACATTTTTTACCCTGGCTGTAGCATTCTTGTTCTTACCATTTCTCTCTATTGGTCAAGATGATGCACGAATCAATGAAATTTTAAGAAACGGATCTGAAGCTGATTTAGTAACTGAGAGTTCGATACTAATTCAAGAAGGCAATTTATACCAAGCAGGCTTAATGGTTGACAAACTTTTGGAAATGAAACCCAATAGCCCAAATTATAATTATAGAAAAGGATACATTTTACTTGAAATGTCGTTTGACTTTGAAGCTGCTCAACCTTTATTGGAAAAAGCATGTACACAAACCAGTAAAAAATACGATCCATTTTCAAAAAATGAAACATCTTCGCCAATAGATTCTTATTTCTTATTGGGGAAATGTTATCACATGGCAATGAATATCGATAAAGCAGAAGAATATTTTCAAAAATTTTTAGACAATACCATTTCTAAATCTCCAAATATTTATTTTGCTAAAATGTATTTGGAGCAATGTAAAGTTGCCAAAGCAGAGATGGCAAAGCCAAAAAACGTGCAACTGTCTAATGTTGGAGTTGTAAACACAAAGAATCCTGAATATTCGCCGGTAATTTCTCTTGATGGAACAGCGCTTTATTTTACTTCACGTAGAAAGTGGCCAAATGGAGGTTCAGACTTAGGTTTAGACAAACGTTACAATTTATATCCTGAAGATATTTATGCATCCTTTCAAGATTTTGACTCTACTTGGTTAGAACCAATCCGTTTAGAATTTTGCGATTCTTTACAAAACGAAGCTACTTTGGCAGTAAGTCCTGATGAAAGAAGAATCTATGTATATCAAGATACAAAAGGAAATGGCGACATCTTCTACTCCGATTTTTCTACCAATCGTTTTCAAGGAGTTACACATTTAGACAATAACAAGATTAATACAGATAGTTGGGAAACGCACTGTACAGTTTCACCAGATGGAGAGACCATGTATTTCGTTTCTGATCGAAAAGGTGGATTTGGTTCACGAGACATATACTATTGCAAGAAACAAGCTGATGGCACTTGGGGAGATCCTAAAAATGTTGGAGCAAATATAAACAGCGCTTTGGATGAAGAATCTCCTTTTGTATCGATAGACAACAGTACGCTGTATTTCTCAAGTAATGGAAACAGAAGCATGGGTGGTTTTGATATTTTTATGTCGAAATGGGAAAACGGTGCTTGGGGCCCAGCAATTAACCTAGGCTACCCTATCAATTCATCGTGTGATGATTTATTTTACACAACTACTTCTGATGGATTAACCGGCTACATTACTTCTGTACGTGCAGATGGTAAAGGAGATAAAGACATCTACCAAGTTAAAAACAATTACTTAGGGGTGAAAAACATTGCTGTTCTTAATGGACGGGTAAATGTAATCGGCGGAAAACAAATTCCGGAAGATGTATATGTTTCATTAAAATGTATTGATTGTGAAAAACCTTATGAAAAGAAAATTTTTCCACGTATTCGTGATGGAGTGTTCACAAACGCTTTAGAACCATGTAAAGAATACGAGGTTTCATTTTCATACAAAGACAATGCGAAGAAAAACTTCTATTCTGAAAAATTCAAAACAGATTGCACAAAAGAATATTCAGAAGTATATCGTGAATTTTGGTTAGACATCAACAAAGGCATGATGGTAAAACCGTATTTTATTGTTGGAACAATTACAGATAATAAAACAAATGCGAAATTGGAAGGCGTTAATGTAGTCATTAAAAACAACAACAATGGCGATCAACTTTTCAGCTTAAACACACGTAAAAATGGAACGTATAAGTCTGATACGCTAGGAGGAATGAAACAAGGTGATGAAGGAAACTTCCACGTTACTTTAATCAAAGACGGATACCTAACAATGAGTTATGACTATAAAGTGAAATTAGGAGATGAATCTAAAATTGTAATTGATGGAGTAATGGAACGAGTTGAATTAGGTTTAGACTTAGCAAAATATATCAAACCAATTTATTTTGATTTCAACAAATCCAACATTCGTAAAGATGCTGCCAAAGAATTGGATGTTATTGTTCGTATCATGAAAGAAAATCTATCAATTAAAATTGAATTGGGTTCTCACACAGATACGCGTGGTAGTGATGCATCTAACTTATCACTGTCAGACAGACGTGCAAAATCATCAGCTGAGTACATTATTTCAAAAGGTATCGATCGCTCTCGTATATCTGGAAAAGGATATGGAGAAACAAAATTAAAAGTTACTGATGCTGAAATTGAAGCAATGCCAACTGAAGACGCGAAAGAAGCTGCGCATCAATTAAACAGACGTACAGAATTTATTATTGTAGAATAAGAACAAACAACTTTCTTAAAAACGCCGAATATAGTTCGGCGTTTTTTGTTTACATTCACAAAAAATATAAGCATGAAATTACCCCTCGATCGTTCTTTTGTAATGTTGGATTTAGAAACAACCGGTTTGGACGTTGCGAACGACAGAATCATTGAAATAGCATTGATAAAACTAAATACAGATGGCACACAGACAGAATATTATAAACGTGTCAACCCTACAATACCTATTTCTCAAGAATCTTCAGAGATAACGGGAATTACAAATGAAATGGTGAAAAATGAACCCACGTTTTCTGAACTGGCAGATGAAATTGCTGCATTTATCGACAATTCAGATTTAGGTGGATATAACTCAAATAAATTTGACATACCTGTATTAGCAGAAGAGTTTCTACGCATTGAACATCCTTTCCGTATTAGTGACAGAAAGTTTATCGATGTACAAAATATCTTCCATAAAATGGAACAACGTACACTTGCTGCTGCGTATCAATTTTATTGTAATGAAACCATGGAAAATGCACACAATGCGTTGTATGACACCAAAGTAACATTAGATGTTTTCAAAGCTCAATTGGATAAATACGATTCAATTGGTACAACTGTACATGAATTGGCAGAATTTTCTAAAGCCGGAAACGTTGAATGGGCTGATTTTGCTGGACGCTTAGCGAAAACAAAAACAGGTGAAATCATCTACAATTTTGGAAAACATAAAGGAAAAACAATTGCTGAAATTGCAGAAACTGAACCCGGGTATTTTGGTTGGATGATGGATGCCGATTTTCCGAGATACACCAAGCAAGTGTTGAGGGAAGAAATGGAAAAAATCAAACTAAATAGACGAAACAAGAAAGAAGAACATACTTCAGAATCAATGGATGATAAACTGAAAGCTCTTCAAAATAAATTCAAGAAATAACTATGAAGATTATTTGTATTGGAAGAAATTATGCGGAGCATGCAAAAGAATTAAACAATTCTGTTCCTTCATCTGAACCTGTATTTTTCATGAAGCCAGATACGGCATATTTACCTGCAGGAAATGATTTTTACATTCCAGATTTCACAAACGATTTGCATTATGAGTGCGAAGTTGTTTTGAAAATATTGAAAGTTGGCAAGAATATTCAAGAGAAATTTGCTTCACAATACTATAATGAAATCACTTTAGGTATTGATTTTACGGCGCGTGACTTGCAAGAACAGTGTAAAGAAAAAAAACTGCCTTGGGAAAAAGCGAAATCATTTGACAACAGTGCACCCTTAGGATCGCATTTTATTGTAAAAGACAAATATGAGTTATCGAACCTGCATTTTGAATTAAAAAAAAATGGACACTCTGTTCAAAAAGGACATACAAAGGACATGCTTTTTAGTTTCGATGCAATCATTGCCTATGTTTCAAAGTTTGTAACACTAAAAACTGGGGATTTAATTTTCACAGGCACGCCTGCTGGTGTAGGAAAAGTCGAAATTGGTGATCATTTAGAAGGATATATTGAAGGTGAAAAAATTTTAGATTTGTCGATAAAATAATTGAAGTTCCTTTATCTTTGTCAATCACTCCGATAGCGAACGGGATGATACAAACATAATACCGCGCATGTGGTGATGCCGATCGCTATCGGGATGGTAGACACCGCATGACATAAATACAAATACCGCGCATGTGGTGAAATTGGTAGACACGCCATCTTGAGGGGGTGGTTTCCTACGGATGTGCTGGTTCGAGTCCAGTCATGCGCACTAAAAAGCAATACGAAAGTGTTGCTTTTTTTGTAAGCGGCTGGACGAGAAGTTTATGCCGAGAAGTTAAAGGTTGGCTTTAACGATTCGGTAAGTCCAGTCATGCGCTCTAAAAAGCAATACGTAAGTGTTGCTTTTTTTGTAAGCGGCTGGATACCGAGAAATTAGACGTAGTTTTCAGTATTTTATTAGAAGAGGAATAGACTTTTGGTCTATCTATATTTGTTTGCTTATTTTAGTTGTGAAATTTACAGTTAAAGCAAGTCTTTTACCGACTACTACTTCAAGAATGTGTAAAACAATTTACAACTAAGAGAAACTTTCTTATTTGAAAGAAAATGACAAGCCTTTTTACTACTTTTGTTTAACTTAACTAAGAGTCATATCTTGTATGAAAAATATAGACAAAAATAGTTTAGAAAATGCATATAAACTGTTTGAATCGAAAGATATCAATAAGATTGAAATTGGTACGACCAAAGGTCTTAAGGATATTCATCGCTATTTATTCGGAGGGTTATATGATTTTGCTGGAGATATCCGAAAAGTAAATATTTCAAAAGGTGGTTTTAGATTTGCAAATGCATTGTATCTGAAAGAAATTCTTGTAAAAATTGAACAAATGCCTGAAACTTCTTTCGAGGAGATTGTTGCCAAATATGTTGAAATGAATATAGCACATCCTTTTATGGAAGGAAATGGCAGGTCAATGCGTATTTGGCTAGACATGATTTTTAAAAAGCAATTAAGAAAAGTTGTCAACTGGCAATTTGTTGACAAAACTCTTTATTTGCAATCTATGGAGCGAAGCCCAATCAATGATTTAGAATTAAGAACTCTTTTAAAAGAAAATTTAACAGACCAAGTTGATAATAGAGATATTATTTTTAAAGGGATCGAACAGTCATATTATTATGAAGGTTATGAAAAAGGCAACGGATAATGCCTTCCATAAAAGTGCTAAACTATACTCTACTTATTCCATGTTAGAATATTATTTTACGTTTTGAATTCAGCCTATATTAATTTTATTGCACATTTCGTTCAACAACAAAGCATTCCTATAAAGAGCAATTTTCAATTAAAAATCAATTTGAATGAATAACAAACGACATAATATCATTCAAAATTATATTGACGGCTACAACGAATTTGATGTAAAAAAAATGACTCGTGATTTTGACAACAATATCATTTTTAAAAATATTCAGAATGACGAAGTGAATATGACATTGAACGGAATAGGTGAGTTTAAGCAACAAGCCGAACAAGCAAAATCATTTTTCAGAAATAGACGACAGCAAATTATTTCCATAAAACACGACAACGACACAACGGAAATTGAAATAAATTACACTGCGATTTTAGCAACAGACTTTCCAAATGGACTGAAAAAAGGCAATAAATTAGAATTAAAAGGAAAGTCTATTTTTATTTTTCAAGGCGATAAAATTGTTGAACTAACTGATAAATCTTGATAAAAAAACATCTGAAATCAAAAAAGGGCTTCCTGAATATTAACACTAAAAAAATACAATGAGTTATCTAGTAGATTTTAAAACCGTTAGCCAAATAGGCCTTGAAACATCGCCTGTAGCCGCAACCCTTGCTGGTTTGCGAGCAAATGAAGCTCGCTATTTTTACAATAAATACAAAGCAGAATTTGTTACAATTCCAGTTTCTGATAGCAAAGAATCTTTGGATTGGGTAACTAAAATTCTTAAGGAAGAACGCAATATAGTTATTGCATCAAAACCTTTAGAAACTGCATCATTATTCGTTGATGGCATCAAGTGGGTATTTGTCTTTTATGAAAGCGGACTTTCAATTAATGTTCTTTACACCATAGACAATCCTAAAAAACGAGCCGTTGGATTCAAACTTTCCGAAGGGATGGATATACCAGAAGAATTAAGTAAATTTAAATTTGCGAGGCAAAAATCAAAGCTGGCAGGAATAATAAGAGGTTCATTTTTTGTGATTAAAAAGGAATATTGACAGTACATTTATGGCAGAAGTAGTAATAAAATCTTTCAAATCCCAAAAAGACTGGCGAAATTGGCTAGATAAAAATCAAGATAATCAGGAAGGAATTTGGTTACAAGTATTCAAAGTTAATTCTGGAGTTGAATCCATAAAAATTACAGAAGCCTTAGATGAAGCACTTTGTTTTGGTTGGATTGATGGGCAAAGAAAAAGTTATAACGAGCATTCGTATTTGCAAAAATATGTACCTCGCAGGGCACAAAGTATTTGGTCGAAACGAAACATAGGTTTAGTAGAGAAATTGATTGTAGACGGAAAGATGACAGAAAGAGGTTTTGCTGAAATTGAAAAAGCCAAAGCAGATGGACGCTGGGCAAGAGCCTACGACTCACATTCCACCATGCAAGATGATGAAGATCTTTTGAAAGAATTAAAAGAAGATGTCGTAGCTTTTGACTTTTTTCAGTCGCTCAACAAAACAAACAAATTTGCCATTAACTTTCGTTTGCAAACGGCCAAAAAACCTGAAACAAGAGCCAAAAGACTAAAGGAAATATTAACTATGCTTAAAGAAGGCAAGAAGTTTCATTAATAATCAGAGTAACTCTAAATAATGTGTGTGCGGCAATAAAACATTACTTTTCATTTTTTACCTCCGAAAACATACCTAAACCCAACAAAACCTCTGATACCTTGATTCGGACCATAAGTGTACGAAGGATCAAAAATTAATCCATAAGGATTGTTTGAATTTGTAAGAACCTTTCCTTCCGCATCAAATTGAACTTGCTTGTTAAATGGGTCGTTTGATCTTGCAATAATGAAAGGATTGCCTTTATTGGGGGTCCAATTCAACAGATTTTTTATTCCTGCATATAACTCAAATCCTTTTTTAAAAGACTTCGTAATTTGAATATTTTGAATGCTCCACCATGGCGAATATTCTTTTCTCGGATCAAGAGCATTTTGCAATGGCAACCGCATTGGACTGTACACATTTCCGGTGTAATCAATTGTAAGACCTATTTTGTGAAAAGAATACCCGATGCTCCACACTCCTGTAAAGTGCTCTGAAAAAAGTTGCCTTGATTTTATCCCATTCACAACAGAATAAACATTCATAAAAGTTCCACCTATGTTTGCTTTCAAATTGCGAACTAATGTAAAGTCAATATTGAAAGAAGCCCCCTGAGAAACAGAAAAACCAGCTAGGTTGTCGTAAATAATCTTTTGCGGATCAAGCTCGTAGTTTGCAATTATTTTATTGGTAAAATATGTATAAAACAAAGAAACATCAATATCTAGAACCTTACTATTCCCAATTTCAATTCTTTTCACAAAATTTACATTACTATTCCAAGAGGTTTCAGGCTTTAAGTCAGCTAAAAACACAACTTTTCTTGCGCCTGTTAAAGCAGCATGGTCTTCAGTGAAAACATTTGCTACTCTATATCCATTCCCAACACTAACTCTTAACGTATTTTTTTTGTTTCTTGAATTCCATTTATAATTTAACCTCGGTGTAAGAATATTTCCATGAAGTGAATGGTAATCGTAGCGCAAGCCAAGTAACAGTTTGTTACATTCATTTATACTTATCTCATCTTGCAAAAAAACTCCAGGCAAAAAAGAATTTAATGTGCTAACGGAATAAGAAACAGAAGTATTGTCTCTGTAATATGTGTATCTTATAGTAGTACCTGCAAGTAAATCGTGTCTGTTTATGTGCTTATTCCAATATATTTGAATAAAGCCAATCATTTGTTTTGCTAAAAAGAAAGTTTGACCATAAGCACTATTTTGAAAATGACCATTTGCACTAGATTGCAGCATTATTTTTTCTTTGAGAGGAAATTGATAAGTCCCAAAAAACTCCCACCGTTTAGTGTATATACTTTCACCATAGATACTATCGCCTCCTCTAAATTTTTTACTCCAATTTAAATCTCCTCCCCACCTATCTTCATTAATAAACCTACCTGCAAAATTAAAGACACGGTTATATTTACGTCTAATCGTCCATTTATTAAATACTGAAATTCTATTTTGCAAGGTCATATCGGTAAAACCATCAATGTTATTGTCAACTTTGTTTTGAAAAACAAAATAGTTCAACCCAATTGTAGATTCCAATTTATTTCCTAATTGAAATTTATAAGCTAAATCTGAATTAACTTCTCCCCAACTTGTGGCAAAAATATCTGATGAAAAGATGGGTGAACTTGCTGTTTTTTTAGTAATAATATTGATGAGTCCACCAACAGCTTCGCTACCATATAAAGTGGAGGCAGGACCTTTAACTATCTCTACTCGATCAATCAACGACTGAGGAATCCCTGATAAACCATAAACAGTTGAAAGTCCACTAACTAAAGGCATCCCATCAATCAAAACCATCGTGTACGGACCTTCTAATCCATTAATATGAATATCACCCGTATTGCACACATTGCAATTAATTTGGGGACGTACTCCATTGATATTCTGCAATGCATCAAAAATTGTTGGAGAAGGATTTCTTTTAAAAAATTTAGCGGTATATACCTCAATCGGTACTGGACTATCCGATTTTGAAACCTCTTTCATTGTTCCAGACACTACAACTTCATCAAGAGAAACATCTTCAAATATCAACCTAAAGTGGACTGAAATTGAATCATTTGACTTAAAATAAATAATTTCTTCGAACGATTTATATCCTTGCTGCAAAACAATAATTTTTTGAAAGCCTAATGGTACATTTTGCAATAGGAACTTCCCAAGTGAATCCGTTTCAGCAAAGCATCCATTGTCTAGAACAAGCACTTTTGCAAATTCAATTGGTTGGTTGTCTGAAGTAACTTTGCCGCGTAATGTTGAACTTTGAGCATGCAACTGGGAATTTAAAGCCGTCAGTACATAGAGTAAGATAGAAAGTTGAAAATATCTAATCATCATCATATCGAAAACTATTTTGTTTTATTTTCAAAAATAAAAAGTTAGATTAATCTAACAAAAAATAATAATAAATAAAGTAGAAAAGAATAAATTATTATTTTTAACTATGAATTCATTGGTAGAAGAAAACTATTTAAAGGCATTGTTAGCGTTATCAAAAGGCAATGGTGACGTTAATGTCAATGATCTTTCAAAGCATCTTGATATAAAAATGCCAACTGTAACAAGCATGATGAAAAAACTAGCGCTAAAAAAATTGGTTCATTATGAAAGCTACAAACCATTGCGTTTAACAGAAAAAGGGAATAAAGAGGCGGCACTCATTATTAGAAAACATCGATTAACAGAAATGTTTTTAGTAGAAAAAATGGGATTTGGCTGGGATCAAGTACACGATATAGCCGAACAAGTTGAGCATGTTCATTCACCGGAATTTTTCAACAAAATGGATGAATTATTAGGGAATCCGAAATTTGACCCGCATGGCTCTCCAATTCCTGATAAAAATGGAAAAATGAACAGGGTAAATTATCTTAAATTAAGCGATTGTTCAAAAGGTGATATGGTAAAAATAAACGCGGTAATAAATACATCAACTGAATTTTTAAAATTCTTAAACAACCGTGATATTAAACTGGGTTTAGAACTAAAAATCAATGCAGTTGAATCTTTTGACAACTCAATGATAGTAAGCTACATTGGAAATGACTCGATTGCGTTAAGCAACATGGTTTGTGAAAGACTTTTAGTAGAAAAAATTAACGTGTAGAAAGCTTAGTGATCCACAGCTATTACCTTTCCTCCTTTTTTATAACGAATAAGAAAAACAACAGGAACGCAAATAATCAATAGGCATGCTACCATAAAAAAACCATGATCGTATGCTACTATCATCTGTTGTCTGGTCAAAATATTGTCCATCATTTTATTTGCCATAGCTTCTGCTTCAATAGCACTGTAGCCTTTTGATAGAAAATTCTGTGTAAATGCTTGAATCCTTTGAGAGGCTGCTTCACCATATTGATTCACATATCCAATCATATTTCCACGAATCAAGGCATTTTGATTTGACAAATAAACGTTGATCAATGCAATACCAACAGAGCCACCAAGCTGTCTAACCATATTTGCCAAACCTATTGCTTGTGGAATGTCTTTTGGATTTAAACCTGAAACTGCCAAGGTTAATATTGGCGACATCATAAAGGCCATTCCAAATCCACGAAGCACAAACGGAAGGTAAAAATTCTTTTCCGAAGAATCTGGTGATGAAAAAGCCAGCATCATTACAAACAAGAAAATCATACCAACTCCAATCAAGATAATCGTTTTGGGATTCATACCTCCACCCATCAATTTTGCAACAATAGGCATTGCCAATGCTGTACAAAGCGCTCCCGGTATCATAAAAACTCCAGTTTGAGTAGCTGTCCACCCCAAAGAAATTTGAACAAAAAGCGGAAAAATAAACACTGTTCCAAAAAGCATTAAACCAAGCATAAAATTCATGATTGCTCCCATAGCCATATTGTAGTTTGCATACAAGCGAATATTCACTGCTGGATAATCAATTTTTAGTTCACGCCAAATAAATGCAATCAATCCAGCAACTGCAATAATAGACATTGAAGTAATCTCATGACTTTCAAACCAGTCATCAGCGGTGCCTTCTTCCAATACATATTGCAGCGAACCTACAGCTATCACTAAAAAAATGATTCCCCACCAGTCAATTCGTTTTGGTCTTTGGGCTCCGGGTCTATCCGTAACGTAAGTCCAGCTTAAAAAAGTAGCTAGAATTCCGATTGGGACGTTTACAAAGAAAATCCAATGCCAAGAAAAATTATCTGTGATGTATCCGCCGATAGTTGGACCAAAAGTAGGTCCCATAATCAATCCCATTCCAAATATTGCATTTGCAACTCCAACTTTGTTTGGAGGGTATGCACCAATAATGATCGATTGCGCAGTGGAAAGCAAACCTCCGCCACCTAAACCTTGAACAAAACGCCAAAAAACTAAGGTCCATAAATCGGTAGATAAGCCGCACATCAAACTTGAGACAGTGAACACAATCACTGAAAGAGTAAAGTAATTTCTTCTACCAAATAAATCACTCAACATACTTGTAAGCGGAATGATAATCACGTTAGAAACTGCGTATGCAGTAACAACCCATGCAATTTCGGTAGTTGTAGCCCCAATATTCCCTGAAATTTCACGAAGTGATACATTGACAATTGTAGTGTCAAGCAACTCCAAAATTGCACAACTAATTGCTGTTAGCACCAAAATAACACGTTCGGTACCAACAGGGTATCTAATTTTATTCAATGAAAGCGTATTCATTTTATTTTACAATTACGCTAACAACAGCGCTAAGACCTGGAAATAATTTTGCTTTTTCAGACTTAGACAATTGGTTTAAAGATATTTTGACTGGAATACGTTGAACAATTTTCACAAAATTACCAGTTGAATTATCTGGAGGTAAAAGGGCAAATCTAGCTCCGGTAGCACCAACAAAAGAATTAATTTGACCCTTAATTTCAAGATCTGGATAGGCATCGGCATGAACAATTACTTTTTGCCCAACTTTCATTTTTTCAAGTTGTGTTTCTTTAAAATTTGCAGTTATCCACAGGTCTTCATTATCAATTGCAGAACAAAGCGGAGTGCCTAGTGTAATGTATTGACCATTTTCAACGCTTTTTTTCGTAATTATTCCATTACATGGAGATTTTACAGTGCAATAATTTAATTGGGTTTGTGCCAATTTTAACTCAGCTTGACGTTGTTTTACCAAAGCTTCAGCAATGATTATCATTGAAACTTGACTATTAGCCTGTGATTTTGCACCTAAAGACTGGGCTTGAGAAGCTTTTGACTGGTGAATTGAAGCATCATAAGAAGCTTGAGCAACCTCCAATTCTGCAGTTACAGCATCAAATTCTGCTTTTGTTGCAGCTTTAGACTCAAACATGTTCTTAATCCGTGAATAATCGTTTTTTACTTTATTTAATCGAGCAAATGATGATTGCACATTGTCAACTGTTGAATTTGAACTGTACAAAGCTGCATCGGCAGAGTAATTCGTAGTATTCGCATTTTTTTTAACAGTTTCAAGATTTGCTCTCGCATTTTCAAGAGCCGCTTTGGCTTGCAATAATCGCGCATTGTATTCTGTGTCATCAATCACAAACAACACATCCCCTTTTTTCACTTCTTGATTATCATTAAAGCACACCTGTTTCACATATCCAGAAACTGAACTTCGAACAGGAATTATCATAGCATCAAATTGAGCATTATCAGTTGATTCTTTTCCGCCACCCATCATTATAAAAATGGCAACTGTAAGCACAGCAATCACTGCAATTCCAATAATTATCTTTTTTTTAGGTGCTTTCTTTGTTTCTGTTTTTTCCATTGTTCTTCTATTAAAACTTAAATGAACCAGATGTTGCATTTATCATTGATACAACATTCATTCTTTTTATTTCGTGTACTTTTTTATTCAATTTTGCTTGTAACTCCGCATTCAATTGAATAAGGTAATTAACCACAGTTAGTTTTCCATTTTCCATTTGAGCAGCAGCAGTTTTTGTAACTATTTCACGCTTCTCAATTATTGCATTGTCACTTGCTATCATTTCCTCAATAGCTTTTAATTGTGAAAAATGCGAATTCAAAGTTGTTTTCAAACCAAATAAAAATGCCTCTTTTTGAATTTGAATGAGGTTTTGATTGAGATTTAATTTTTCCTTCTCATGATGCAAACCATAAAGACTACTAATATTCCAGCGCAAGGTTAAGTTCGCACTTCCAAAAAACCGAAGATTTTGATTGATAAAATTAGGCCCTGGTCTTCCATAATTACCTGTAGCGCCAATAGTTAACCTCGGTAGTGCCTGAACATTGGTTTGCGCATACCTTGCTTCTGCCATTTTAGATTGTAAATCAAAAATTTTCAATTCAGGTCTTTCAATTTGAATACGTGCTTCATTTCCCCCAATGGAAGTGTAATCAAATTGAGTTGAAAGCGTAAGTGTATGATTGGTTAAATACGATAAATTCTCCAACATGCTTTTAATGGAATAATCTGCCTCGATAATGTTCTGTTTTACTTTCAAAATCTCTGCCTCAAGCTCACTCAATGAAGATTCAAGAGATAAGCCATTTTTTACAGAAACTTGCATGTTTATCAGTCTGTTTTGCAAATCGCTTTCAAGTAATTCTAAAATTTTCACATTTTCTTTGCCTAATAATATTCCCGAATACAATTGATTTACCTGCTCTACCAAGCGGTATAGGTCAATCATGTTTTGTTGCAAATTAATTTGAGAACTTAATTTTTCAACGTTTTTTTGACTTTTCACTTGACCTCCATCATACAGATTCTGCTCTAAGTTCAAAGCCACCATGTATGCGTCGTGTGGGTAATTTATATTCATCCCCGGAAAGTTGAACTTTACAACTTCTGTATTGTATGTAGCTTGCCCTTGAACAGAAAGTTTAGGTAACCAATTTTGGTTAATCGATTTTAAATTGACCTGCTCTTGTGATGCGTAGATTTCACGTTGTTTAATCAGTGGGTAATTGCGTTTTGTCCATTGAATACAAGAATCAATGGTTACACTTGTTTCTTGTGAATACGCTATAAAAAGAAAAAGTGAACTAAGTGTTATGAAAATATACTTCATCTAACGGGACTTATGAGTTTGTTGGTAATGAAATCTTTTACAGATTGTTTAAGGTCTTCTTTTACTTTTTGGTTATACTCAAAACCTGATTTCTCTGAAATTGTTTTAATCATAGACGAAGCAACAAAAGGATACGAAAGCAAAGACAAGATGTTGATTAAAAAAACCAATGGGTCAAAAGGCTCCAATTCTCCATCGTCAAAAGCTTTGTTCAATGCAGCAATCATACTGGAACCTTTTATCGGTTTTAACTTTTTTACTTTTTCAAAGAACAGTTCTTGGTTTGTAGAAACTGCTTTGATAATAAAAATGTTCATTTGTGGGTATTCGTTCAAAAAATCATACATGTTATCCACATAAATAAACAAGCGTTCTTTTATATGAATATCCACTTGTGAAAAAATTGTCATCTGTTCAAAGTATGACTTCAATGCTCCTTCAAATACCGCATCAAACAATTTATCTTTGCTGCGGTAATAATAATGAAGCAATGCTTTGTTGATACCCGCTTTTTCAGCAATATCATGCATACGTGCGCCATACAACCCATATTGCATGAATATCTCTTTTGCAGCAAGGAGTATTTTTTCTTCAGTTTTAATCGTCGTAACTTTCATTAATTAAAAAGTTTAACCGTTTGGTTAAACCTCAAAATTAATTACTTAATTTAGAATCAACATCCTTTTAAGAAAAAAATAACAAAAAAAAGCCGAATCGAGTAGATTCGGCTTTCAATATTGAGAGAAAAATTATGGCTTCTCTAAAGTAATTGTTGTTTTACCAGAAGAAGATGAACTTGTTGTTGTTCCTGATCCGTTTGTGTTAGAAGATGTACCATTGTACTCAGTTTCCAACACCAATTTTTTACCAGTTGATTCAACTACAGTGTAAATATTTGAGTTCTCACCAACTAAATAAGTATCGCTTGATGACGTTGGTGGAAAAGTTGTACCTCCAGATTTATATGTTGTAGTTGAATTTTCAGATGTAGTATTGAAAATTACACGTTCGTTTTTCTTAAACTCGTCTGTTTTGTTTTTCCCAACAAAAGACCAAGTTCCTTTTTCAGAAGATACTTGCTGAGATGAATTGCTTCCATCTACCCAAGTAACATCAGAACTAATTTCATAAGTACCGTCTTTTTTGATACTCATCACGTACTTAGCAACAGTTCCATTATCTGTATCTGTTGACCCTCCACTTGTTACAGTTGAAGTGATTGTAGAACCAGAAATAGTAGTACTGTATGAGCTTGTAGTTGTAGTTCCACCACTTGTACTTGTACTGTTACCAACTAAGCTTGTAAAATTCCAATCCTCAGAAATTTTTCCTTTTGTAGTTTTAGCACAAGAAGAAACTCCTGCTGTCAATACGATTGCGCTTAATGCGCAAACCAATACTTTTTTCATATAATAAAATTTAAGTTTTGGCAAATATATGAATAAATTATAAAACACATATACGGCATTCGTCGTATTTTTATCAAATGCTTGTTTTGAGTTAGTATTTTGAGTAATTCATTAAACAATGAAGCTATTTTTAAGCATTCTCTACTTTACCACAAACTTTTATTTTGAAAGCAGGTAAGTGAATTTTAAAATTAGTGAGTTATAAACCACATAGGCACATAGAACCACATAGCAAAATTAAAAACTATGTGAGCCTATGTTTCTATCCCGTAAGCCGGGACAAGTTGTGGTTCAAAAAATAGCATAAAGACTAAAACATATGTTTTTGAATCACTTGCAAATTCAATCAAACGTTTTTTTTAAACCTTGTGATAAAGATGCGAATATTCAAATCTATTTTTTATTGCGAATAAACCCAAGAATCAAAGGGAAAAAGAAAATTAACAATGTAACACCGGAAACGATTAAATCAAATTGTTCAGTTTCTAACCAATGTGTACTTGGAAAATAATGCACCATCACAGCTAAACACAATTTTACTCCTAACAAACCAATCACCAAAAAAGCAGCTGATTCCAGTTGTGGAAACTTCTCCATCAATACAACAAAATATTTAGCGACAATTCGCATTGCTAAAATTCCTACAAATACACCAAGACAAATTAGTACAATGTTTTTTGAGAAAGCTACTACAGCAAAAATATTATCGATCGAAAAAACAATGTCCATCAACTCAACCATTAGGACAACTGACCAAAACTTTCCTATTATTCCAACACTGTATCGATAAATAAAATTCTTTTTGGTATTCTCAACCTCCAATTCAATATTTTCATGCACCGTTCTTTTCGAAAAATGCTTAATCGCAACAAAAAGCAAATACACACCACCTATTGGTTTCAACCACCAAAACTCAAGTATATGTTCCACCAAAACCAAAGCCAATCCTCTAAAAACATACGCCCCTAATATTCCATATTTCAATGCATTAGACTGCTGATCTTTGGGCAAATCCTTAACCATTGTAGCCAGCACCGCCGCATTATCAAAAGACAATATTACTTCGAGTAATATAATAACAACAATTAAAAGAATCGAATTAAGTGGTTTATCAATAATTTGTTGGATAAGCTCGTAAAAATGGTCCATTGTTGTTTTTTTGACAAAAATAATCAATGAACTTGTAAATTCTTCCAGCCTACAAAATAGATATTCACATTGCGTGAGTATTTTGTATTTTTGAACTATGGAATTCAATTTACAAGCCGAATATAAACCAACGGGTGACCAACCTGAAGCTATTAAGCAATTGGTAGAAGGAATTTCATTAAACAGAAAAGCACAAACATTGCTTGGAGTAACAGGAAGTGGAAAAACCTTCACAATGGCAAATGTTATTCAGCAAGTAAAAAAACCAACACTCATTCTTTCGCACAACAAAACACTTGCAGCCCAATTGTATGGTGAATTTAAACAGTTTTTCCCGGAAAATGCTGTGGAATATTTTGTGAGTTATTACGATTATTACCAGCCCGAAGCGTATTTGCCAGTTACTGATACGTATATCGAAAAAGACTTGCAAATAAACGATGAAATTGAAAAACTCCGCCTTTCATCTACATCTTCCTTGCTTTCTGGCAGAAGAGATGTTATTGTAGTAGCTTCTGTCAGTTGCATCTATGGTATTGGAAATCCAAATGAATTTGAAAAATCAATCATTCATGTTCAAAAAGGAATGGTTATCTCAAGAAACAAGTTTTTATTACGACTTGTTGAAAACTTATATGCACGTACTGAAGGCGATTTTAAAAGAGGTACTTTTCGTGTAAAAGGAGATACCGTTGACATCTATTTAGCTTATTCTGATTACGCTTTGAGAATTGAATTTTGGGGAGATGAAATCGATCAAATAAAAACAATTGACCCAACTAACAACGCTACAATCGAATCTTTTAAAGAAATTAGCATCTACCCAGCAAACATCTTCGTTTCAAGCCCTGAAAACACCCGCCGTTCTATACAACAGATAGGTGAAGACATGGTTTTGCAAGTGGATAACTTTAAAAACGAAAAAAAGACTTTAGAAGCAAAGCGTTTGGAAGAGCGGACGTCATACGACATGGAGATGATGCGTGAATTGGGCTATTGTTCAGGAATCGAAAATTATTCACGCTATTTTGATCAACGAGCAGCAGGAACCAGACCATTCTGCCTCTTGGATTATTTTCCAAAAGATTTCTTAATCATCATCGACGAAAGTCATGTTACCATCCCTCAAATTAGAGCAATGTATGGTGGCGATCGTTCTCGAAAATTGAATTTGGTAGAGTATGGATTCAGGCTGCAAGCTGCAATGGATAACAGGCCTCTGAAATTTGAAGAATTTGAGTCTTTAGTCAACCAAATCATCTATGTTTCAGCTACACCTGCTGAGTTTGAATTGCAGGAATCTGAAGGAGTTATTGTAGAGCAAGTTATTCGCCCAACCGGATTGCTTGACCCAATTATTGAAGTACGCCCAACACAAAATCAAATAGATGATTTGCTAGAAGAAATTCAGTTGAGAACAGAAAAAAATGAGCGAACCTTGATTACTACTTTAACCAAACGAATGGCAGAAGAGTTGCAAAAGTTTTTTGACAAACTTGGTGTCAAATGCCGCTACATTCATTCAGACATAGATACCATTGAAAGAGTTGAAATATTGCGTCAGTTGCGTTTGGGAGATTTTGATGTGCTTATTGGTGTGAATTTATTACGAGAAGGATTGGATTTACCCGAAGTAAGTTTAGTTGCCATAATGGATGCTGATAAAGAAGGTTTTTTAAGGAACGAACGTTCTCTGGTTCAAACTGTTGGACGAGCTGCCCGCAATGTAAATGGAAAAGTATTGATGTACGCCGATAAGGTTACTGAATCGATGCAAAAAACAATAGATGAAACTGCTAGAAGAAGAAAAATTCAAGAGGAGTATAACCTGAAAAACAACATCACTCCTACTCAAATTATTAAATCCAAAGAAACCATTTTACGCTCAACCAAAGTAGCAGATGGAGATGCGGAAGTTGATTACGATGCAGAAGCAAAAGCAAGCTTAATTGTTTCTGAGTCTAAATCCACTTATTATACAGGTGATGAACTAGATAAAGCAATTTCTACAACCAAAAAAGCTATGGAAATGGCAGCAAAAAATTTAGACTTTATTGAAGCTGCCAGATTAAGAGATATACTTTTTGAATTACAAGCTAAACAATAAATTATGAAGTATTATTTTTACATTCTAGCCTTTCTTTTCGTTGCAGTTTCTTGCAATAAAACATTGGTGAAATACAATGGGAATTTTGAAGGAACTTGGTACAGTGAATCAAGGTATGACAACATCAATGAAACTTTTGTGCGTGACGAATTTGTATTTTCCGGGAGCAATGGAACATATCAAATAGATTGTAAAGATACATGTGAAACAAGCTTATGTTCTTGCGTTGAAAAATTGAGTGGAAGAGCTGAAATCAATTCTCAAAAAACAATAATACGCTTGGTCTCAAATTTTAACAGAACATTTCAACTAGATGCTGAACCTTATGAAGTCGCAGGGAAATGGTTGATGAAAGTAGATGGTAGAATGTACTACAAACAATAATTACACACTCTTTAAGAAGTTGATCTGAAATAAAAATCTGTGTGTATATTTGCAACATGAAACCAGAAATAAAAGCACTATTAGACGCGATGAACATGCGCTTCACTTCGCATCCTTGGCACGGAATTGAGATTGGAGAAAAACAACCGGCTCAAGTAAATGCATACATTGAAATCATTCCTTCAGATTCTATCAAATATGAAATTGATAAACCAAGTGGGCATTTATTTGTAGATCGTCCTCAGAAACTTTCAAATCACATGCCTTGTCTTTACGGTTTTGTACCTCAAACCTATTGTGATACTGAAGTAGCTGCTTTTGCAAATGAAAAAACTGGAAGAACAAACATTGTTGGTGATGGAGATCCTCTTGACATCTGTGTATTGTCTGAACGCTCATTTAACCAAGGGAACATTTTATGCGAAGCCAAAGTAATTGGTGGGTTTAGAATGATTGACGGCGGTGAAGCAGACGATAAAATCATTGCTGTTTTGAAAGGTGACCAAGCATATGGTGATAAAAATGACATCTCTGAAATGCCTAAAATGGTAATTGACAGAGTACGTCATTTCTTTCTTACCTATAAAGATTTAGACGGAGGAGCAAAAAATGTTGAAATCACACATGTATATGGTCGTGAAGAAGCTTATGAAGTAATTCAAAAAGCAAATAAAGACTATGTAAACAAATACGGTGATGCAAACACAAACTTAATTTCAGCACTGGAAAACATCCTGAAATAATTGCATTAATTTACATCAATAAAGGCTGTTCATTCATGACTAGCCTTTTTTTTGGCTTGATTTTTTCTACCTTTAGCAAAATTGTAGCATGCATAAACACGTTTTCATATCTTTTTTCTTGCTCATTTGCACCCCCGCTTTCAGCCAATGGCAGAATGAAAAAATTGACCTTGGAGAATTGACAGAAAATAGCAAGCGTTTTGTTGATTTCAAAATTCAAAATCCTACAAAAAATAAAATCTATATTCTACGTGTAAACCACAATCCAGAGTCTTCTTATAGATTAAGTTCAGATTTAGTGTTACCTGACAGTTCAATTGTTCTTCGCACACAAGTCAATCCAAAGAAAAAAGGGGAATTTAACTACACTTTTTCCGTGCATCTTAGCAATCTTCCAACTCCAATTGAGTACACTGTAACTGGAAACTTAATTTCAATATTATCGACAAATAATTCATTAACTCAATGCCCAGACTTCAACCAATCTCCAATAAACTACGCAAATCAAGAAAAGAAAATAACGATTATCACCGTTGATAAAGAAACAGGTGAAAAATTAGGCAATAGTACTGTTTCAATCATACATAATGGCATTCCAGCAGGTACATGGATAACTGGCACATCCGGTGCATTTAAAGATAAATTTCCTCCTGGGTATTTTTATTTTTTGGTTAGTCATACCAATTATTTAAACAAAGAAGACGGTATATATGTTTCTCCGGAAATTAGTGAAATTACTATACCGCTGATTCGTTCAACTCCACGAACAGCCATTCCTGAATTGGCAACTCAAATTCCAACAGATGATGGTGCTAAATTAACAGATAAGGTAGCTAAAAATGAACTTGAAAAACAACTTGAAAAAGAAATTGACACCACACAGAATACACCATTACCTGAACTAGCTTCTGTTCCTGCCGACAATTTCTCAACTGAATATTTTAAAAATTTGAATGTGATTTTTGTCTTAGATGTTTCAAGTTCAATGAAAATGACAGGGAAAATGGATTTATTAAAATATTCTCTAAATCAACTTGTTTCTAAACTCAGAACTGATGATATCATGGGAATAGTTACATATGCAAATACTGCTCAAGTGTTTCAAGCCCCAGTGAAAGGATATGAAAAAGAAGTCTTAGCTACTGCTGTGTCTTCTTTAAAACCTTTAGGAATGACAGCAGGTGGAAAAGGAATAAAATTAGGTTATAAACAAGTGCTGAAAAACTACTCAGTTGATAAAGCAAATTTGGTAATAATTATTACAGATGGCGCTTTTAACCGAGATTCTGATGACTATCAAAAAACAGTTAAAAAATACGCTAAAAAAGGAATTACATGTTCGGTAGTTGGAATTCTAGCCAAAGAAAAAGATGCTGAATTGATGGACGAAGCTGCTAAATTTGGTAAAGGGCGTTATATCCCTATACAAAAGTTAGCAGACGCTCATACCGGTTTAGTGAATGAAATTCGAATTTCAACGTTTAAGAAGAAATAACTATCACCTATCCAAGTGAAAGAATGTTTGACCTTTTATCGGTTCTCCATTTGCTTTTATACCTGTATAATTTATAAAATAAACACCTTCTGTAGCTGGATTTGAATCAATGGTACCATCCCAAAAAGTTGTCAAATCGCTACTCTTTAAGATCACATTTCCCCATCTGTTTACAATCCAATAAGTGAATTCAGTTAAGCATTTTGTATCAAACTCATACAAATCATTTACTTTATCGCCATTTGGTGTGAAAATGTTCGGGAATATTAACTCTTGGCAAATTGGATTAACATAAATCGTAATTGTTGTATCCACTTCGCAACCAACCTGTGTTGACACTGTAACTGTGTATGTGGTAGTTTCTGTTGGCGTTGCAATTGGATTGATACAAGTAGAACAACTTAATGTTGAAGATGGGCTCCAATTGTATGAATATCCTCCACCACTCGGGATTACATTTACAATCAAACCAACAGAATCGCCTTCATTAATTGTAGCTGAAGGCGGAGTTACATCAATGGAAAAACCATTAGAATAACCTATAGATACAGTAGTATCAGCACTACACCCATTCGCATCGGTAACATGTACTGAATAATTTCCTACTTGTAAATTAGAAATCGATTGTGTATTTGCACTTGTTGACCATAAATATTGATAAGGCGATGAACCTCCTGTTGGGTTTGCAGTTGCTGCTCCCAATAAAGCTGAAATACAGTTTATATCTGTAGCAACTACTTGCGGGTGTATTTCTTGCCAAGTTGGAATAATAACTTGAATAGTTTGCATACATCCAGCATTATCTGTAACATTCACTGTGTATGTTCCGCCACTTAGACCAACAGCCGTTGCTGATGTTCCTCCATTTGGGCTCCATGAGAATTGATAGGGTGATGTTCCATTTGATGGAGTTACTGTTGCACTTCCAGTAGCTGTATCAATACAAGAATTTACAATGGAAGAAATCGTTAATTGAATCGTATTTATCGTAATATCAATAGTTTGCGGAATTCCATTTCCACAAGCATTCGATGGTGTAACTGTTAACGTACCACCTGATTGAATTGGGTTCAAAATAACACTACTCCCATTAGGATTCAATGTAGCATTTCCTGAGTATGTCCAAGTATAAACTACTCCTGGTACATTTGTTACAAAATATGTTTGATTTGCAGCTCCACATGGTAAATTTGCTGTTCCTACGATAGAACTTGGTTGATTTGGTAAAGACAATTGAGCGTCTGTTTGAAATGAAACAGGTAATGAAGAACAACCATTTGATGTCGCTTCTATTGAATAATTTACTCCCGGTGTTGCGCCAGTAATTGCTCCACCACCACCAACATTTGGCCCTGATGGAGTGAATGAATACGTATTTGACCCGCTGTAATTGCTAATACTTGCTGAACCTGCTGCAGAGCACGTTGCTGCTGTAATAGAAA
>JBDHXR010000030.1:0-23899 GCA_039810825.1 Fluviicola sp. | reverse complement strand
GCTACAAAGATTACGAAACCATAATGGATGACAAAAATGCTAGTATTATTAGTGGTGTTGTTACTCCAACTAAGTGTGGTTTATCAAATGGTGCTATTGCTGTAAATGTTTCTTATAACCCATTGGGTGGAAGTTTGGCAGATTCTGTATTGTGGTCGAATGGATCTCGCAATCAGGATATTAATAACTTAAACACAGGTAATTATACCCTTACCTGCTATAGTAATTACAATTATTACTTGTGTAAATCATTTAAGAAGTTTAATGTACCAGTAAAATCACCAGATATGCAACCGATTTGTATTGTAACTGTTGACACAAGTACTACAACAAATTTAGTTGTTTGGGAGAAAACTGAATCAGTTGGGGTTCATCATTACAACATTTACCGAGAAACTGATTATGCAGGTGAATACATGTTAATTGATACAGTTATGGCAAGCAATGAGCCAATTTTTAATGATGTTGTTGCGTCACCTAAAGATCGTTCATGGAGGTATAAGATTTCGGCTGAAAATGCATGTGGAGCAGAAGGGTCAATATCTATCGCTCACAAAACATTGCACCTGAATACCATTGTGAACAATATAAATGGGTCTATGGATGTTTATTGGGATGATTATGAAGGATCGCCTGATGTAAATGGATACTTGGTGTGGAGGTTTACCAACCAAAGTGGATGGGTGCAAGCAAGCCCTGTAATTGCTCCGGGGACCTTAACATACAATGATGTTCCGCCAGTTGGTGAAACAGGATTAGACTACATGGTAACCATGGAGTTGTTGAATGAGTGTACAGCAGAAAAAGCGCAAGACTTCAATACAACACGTTCAAATAGACAAAATAGCAACTACCAAGCTGGTTTTGGTACAGGCAATTCAAACAACAGTATTGTTGAAGACTACCTGAACAATATCGAGGTGTATCCGAATCCAACTGCAAATAATCTCTTTATAAAGCAACAAGAAAACCAAGTTCTTAGTGTAAGAATCCTAGATTTATCTGGCGCGAAAGTGCTTTCACATGTTGCAAACCAGCAAATAGAATCTATTGACGTTTCACAATTGCGAAATGGTCTATACTTTGTTGAAATGAGTATTGGAGATGCTAAAACAGTTATTAAAGTAAGTAAATACTAATAAAGAAGATTTACAAGCCGTCTTGATTCTCTTAAGACGGCTTTTTTAATTATATCAATCACTTACTCACTGAAAATCACAAAATATTTATTTTGTATTTCTACCTTGCTATGTTTTTTTATTTTTGTGTCATAAAATGAATAATATGATTGTAAAGAATTTATTATCAGCGTGTTTGCTTTTACTAGCGTCCGCATCTTTTGCTCAAACTTGGGATTTTGTAGGAAGCAGTTCCGGTATGGCAAGTGGCATTACCGAGATGGATATGGCTGTAACACCTAATGGTGAGTTGTATGTTGCATACATCGATCCTTCAGTTTCTAATAAAGTCACTGTTAAAAAATGGTCATCCGTTATGGGCTTTCAAACAGTTGGCACAGCTGGTATTGGTGATGCGAATGTATTTGATTTGCAATTAATTATTACGGGTTCTGGCACTCCTGTATTTGCTGCAAAAACATATTATATGTCAGATGAATTTCTTGAGATTTACAAGTTTAATGGTACATCATGGGTTTATGTAGCCATTGGAAGTGGTGGTTATAACGAAATTGACCACAATGCAGGTTACTCGCTAAGTGGAAGTTCCAATGGAAAGATATACCTTTCATTTTACAATTTACATGAACAAAGCACAGGATATACTCCTGAGAATGCTATGATAACGGTTAATATAACGGATCAAGTTTTGTTTAGTCCATCAAGTCCAAATTTGGAACAAACAAGTGTATATGGAGTTGAGTTGATGATGGATGGAAACAATGCTTATGTTGCAGAAGTAGAAGCAGATATGAGTAACTGGGTAGGATTTAATAAATCAATAAATGCCGGCACATACATTTCAATAGGAATGCTAGATAATGCAGATGGAGCTTCCAAAGTTAGTCTTACAAAAAATTCTGGTGCTTTTGTTAGTACAGCTCGGGTTTCTGAATCAAGCACTGTGCTCTTTAAAGCGTATAATGGGAGTGTTTTTTATAATGAAATTACATTGCTTCCTGCAAATGCTCTTCAAGAATTGGACATGATTTCAGATGTGTATGATTCTTATGTTTTGTATAAGTCAACTTCTACCGTATACTTAAAAAAGGTTACTGGAGTAAACAACCCTTCGCCAACAGCGTCTATCTACTCATCTGGAGCATCTTTTATTCCTGTTACTGCTACGGAATTGCAATTGGATAAACATTACTCGAGTCTAGTTGTTGCGTATATAGACGGGGGTAAAATTTATGTGAAAGAAACAAACATGAATGCATCCATTGAAGATTATGACTACAATGTGATGTGTGAAGGAACAAGTTATACTACTAATTTTGGATTGTATGCATTGGAAGATAACTTCAACAAGAACAATCTTACTGTTTCTTTTTCTTCGCAGAATACTTCTGTTATTCCAAATTCTTACATTTCTTCTAGTCAATCATTTATTAATGAATTCGGGGTAGGTTTTTATCTAACTATTTCAAATACAAACGATGTGAGTACGCCAACTACTGTAGATGTCCTTTTCACTTTAAAAGACCATGGTGTTCCAGTGGGGACACAAATTGTGCCTGTGTTGGTGAATCCAAAACCAGACATTGTCATTAATAGTCTTCCGACTGAAATTTGTAAGAATATAGGTCCTATGAGTCTAAATACATACGCAAATCCCTCAGGTGGCACATGGAGTGGAATAGGAGTGATGTCTAACACCTTATACCCTGCAACAACCCTTTTTGGTAATGCAAATTTGACATACACTAAAACAAATTCTTATGGTTGTACAAATTCTGCAACAGCTACGATTACTGTCAATAATCCACCAACTATTGGTGTTACAACTACTTCAACAGATTGTTTACTGAATACTGGTACAGCAACGGTAAATATTTCAGGTGGTCATACACCATACACAATTCATTGGAGTACAGGAGCAAATACAGCAACAATTACTGATTTGGCTTCGGGCGCATATTTTGCTACAGTAACAGATGATAAAGGGTGTGTTGCTACTTCGTACGCAATGGTAAACTCCAATGGCGTTAATCAAACAGGAACAGTAACAAATGCTACTTGTCATAATTCTTCTAATGGTTCTATTTCTGTATCGATTTCAGGAGGTGTTGCTCCTTTAACGTTTAACTGGTCAAACGGTGCTACTACACAAAATTTGTCTAACGTGCCGGCAGGACCGTATGAATTAATGATTGAAGATGCACAGGGTTGCATCAGTGCTCAAACATACACAGTAACTTCTCCACAACAAATCATGTTGGATACTACCATAATCACGATGAGTACATGTGGAAACAACGATGGTGATATTGAGCTTACATTGGTTGGAGGAGCTACTCCTTTCACGTATGTTTGGAAAGATATTAATGGAACACAGGTTGGTGGGAATATGAATGTGTTATCCAATGTGAATGCTGGAGCATACTCATGTGCAATTACTGATGCAAATGGATGTACATTCCAAACATTGCAAAATCTGTCTTCTGTAAATTCCTCAATTTTTGCTGTGGATGATATAATTAACTCGAGTTGCCTTGGTGATGGTGCCATTAATATTGTTACAATATTAGGTCAAGCAAATAGCTACTTGTGGTCAAATGGTTCCACCACACAGAATGCAACCAATCTAACTCCAGGTTCTTATTCTGTTCAAATTATTGATTCAAACAATTGTACAACGGTTCTTGGTGGTACGGTGTATCCAGAGTTGCCACCAGCACTTGATATTTGTATGGTTACGGTTGATTCTGTTACAGCTAAAAACCTTGTTGTTTGGGAAAAGCCGATTACAACTGCAATTGACCACTTTAATATTTATCGTGAAACCTCTACAGCAGGACTTTATCAATTAGTTAAAAGTATAGATTATAACGATGTGTCTGAATTTGTTGACAGTGTCGCTTCGCCAAATATTCGCTCGTGGAGATATAAGATTTCTTCTGTAGATGGATGCGGGAACGAATCTGCTATTAGCACCAACCACAAAACAATTCACTTGTCTTCAAGTCTAGGATTGGGAGGGCAGATCAATTTATTTTGGGATTCTTACGAAGGATTTTCATATTCTCAATTTGTATTAAAGAGATACACAACTGCAGAAGGATGGGTGTTGCTACAAAATATGCCAACAAACTTGTTTACCTATACAGATACACCGCCATCTACAGCTGGTTTATTCTATCTTGTAACTGTTGAAGCACCTTCAACATGTTCAAGTACATTAAAAGCTCAAGATTTTAATACAGTGCGCTCAAACAGACAAAATAGCGCTATTATGGGGCAACCATCTTCTGTAAATGAGAATAATTTGGGCTTTATAACAATGTATCCAAATCCAGTTCATGGGTCGTTACAAGTTATGAATAACTCCATTGATTCTTATAGTAGTAAAGTGTTGGATCAAACAGGTCGAGTTATCGCTGAATTGACCATAAACACTGGTTTGAATACGATTGACTGTAAAGAACTTGCAAATGGTGTTTACTTCTTAGAAATCTCTACACCAACTGTTAAAGATCAAAAACGATTTGTAGTATCAAAATAATACTTCAATAAACCCTAAGAATGTCCAATGAGTTTTTTCATTGGACATTTTTTTTGAAACAAAATTTTGTCAATAAGTTTTTTGAAACAAATGTGATAGTAGTGACTTATTCAAGTACTTTAATCGAAACACTTATCACATGGCGACGAAGAGTAAATTATTTGTTTTAGACACGTCTGTTCTACTACATGACCACGATGCTATCCTTAATTTTGACAAGCACGATGTGGCAATTCCAATTACTGTTTTGGAAGAATTGGATAAATTTAAAATTGGAAACGACACCAAGAATTTTTCAGCCCGAGAAGTCATTCGTTTTATTGATAGAATTTCTGTGAATGGGGGTTTGCAACAATGGGTTTCATTGGGTGCTAATCTTGGGCAATTTCGTGTTTTGTTGAATACACATCCAAAAGAGGTAAACGCAGAAAAAGTCTATGGTTCAGATAAAAATGACCACAAAATAATCAATGCTACCCTGGCAATTCAAGAGCAAGAGCCAAACAAGGAAGTAATTCTTGTAACTAAAGACATTAACTTACGCATAAAAGCGAAAGCGCTTGGGTTGCTGTCAGAAGATTACGAAACAGGTAAAGTGCAGGTAGCGGACCTAGAGAAGAGTTCAAGTTCAACCATAGAAGGAGTAGATTCTGAAGTAATCAAACAATTATTTCTTAAAGGAACCTTAGAAGAAGGAGGAATTTTAGGGACAAAGAAAGTGGCAAATGGCTATTACATCTTGAAAAATGGTAAAAGTTCAGGTTTAGCCTATTACGACCCAACAACTGATTTATTACATCGTGTTGAAAAGGAGTACACTTCTGGAATTAAGCCTAAAAATGCCGAACAGGCATTCGCAATCAATGCATTGTTGAACAACAATATTAAGTTGGTTGCCCTACAAGGTGTTGCAGGTACTGGTAAAACATTGCTAGCTTTGGCTGCAGCTTTGGAACAACACAAGCTGTTTCAGCAAATAATTTTAGCAAGACCCTTAGTGCCCCTTTCAAACAAAGAAATTGGTTTTTTACCTGGTGATGCGAACGATAAAATAGGTCCATACATGGAGCCATTGTGGGATAATTTAAAATTTATTAAATCGCAATTTGGTGAAAATGAAAAACGCTTTAAACACATTGTAGAAATGCAAGAAAGTGGAAGAATTCTTATTACACCCCTCGCTTTTATACGTGGCAGAAGCTTGTCAAATATTTTATTTATCGTAGATGAAGCACAAAATTTAACTCCGCATGAAGTGAAAACAATCATAACAAGAGCTGGAGAAGGGACTAAAATTGTTTTTACAGGAGATGTTCACCAAATTGACACGCCTTATTTAGATGAAAATTCGAATGGTTTAGCATACCTGATAGATCGACTAAAAGGTCAACCTCTTTTTGCAAATGTGCATCTTGAAAAAGGAGAGCGCTCTGAGTTAGCCAATTTAGCAAATGATTTGTTGTAAATCAATTTGACTTCATTAGTCAAATGCCTTATTTTAATTTTTTTTATCTATTGTATCTAAGCTTTTTTTTTATATTTATAGCTGTTTTATTTAAATATAGTATGAAAAAAATGTTATTATCTATTGCTTTAGTTGCATGTGTTGTAACTGAGGCAAAATCTCAAAAAATTCTTTTGGTTTCAGGAGACCCAACTGTTTTAAAAGGTCAGACTGAGGTTAATCTTGTTTATGATTATTCTGCTTTGGAAGTTGGTAAATTCCCTTCTGAGCAATCATACAAAGACAAAAAAGTTGCTGAGTACAATAAGAAAGAAGCTGGCCGAGGAGACAAGTGGGTTGAATCTTGGGAAAGAGATAAAACTGTTCGCTATCCTGAAAAGTTTGAAGAGTTGATCAACAAAGGGTTATCTGGTAATGGAATACATTTTGCGCAAAACAATGAGGCTGCAAAATACACTTTGATAGTTAAGACTAAGTTTATTGAGCCAGGCTACAACGTTGGTATTTCTAGTATGCCAGCTGCTGCTAACTTTGAGTACATGATTGTGGAGAAAGATAAACCAACAAATTTCTTGGCTCATTTTTCTCATAAAGGTGTTCCAGGTGCACAAGCTTTTGGAATGGACTTCGACACAGGAACACGTATTTCTGAATCTTATGCAAAAGGTGGTAAGATGCTGGCTGCATTTATTGCTAAAAAACTTAAATAATTATTATTTTTGAGAAAGGCTGAAGTATTTATACTTCAGCCTTTTTGCTTTTATAGAGTATTATAGGTAGAAAACCTTTAAAACTGAATTTGACGTTCTATTTTTATCTCTTAAATTTGTACAAGAATTAATTATTGAAAGATTTGCTAATTTTTTTTAATAAGCTTTTACACTAACAACTTTAATAGATACATGGAAATGAAAATTGCAGTCGTGCATAGTTCACAATCAGGTCAATTAACAGAAATTGCCAAAAAATTTTGTGAGCCTTTTGCCGAAGACACGATAGATTGGATATACGTTGAGTTTGAAAATCCGTATCCGTTTCCTTGGACAGTTGACACCTTTTTTGATGCAATGCCGGAAACAGTTCTTGAAAAACATGGAAGACTCAAACCGCTTGTTTTCAATCATACTTCTTATGACCTTATTGTTTTTGCATACCAACCGTGGTTTTTATCTCCATCTCCAATGGCAATGGCAGTGCTTCAAAATGAACAATTTAGAAGCCTCGCGAACAATACCCATGTTGTTACGCTTATTGGAAGTAGAAATATGTGGTTGAATGCACATAAAGTTGTGAAACGTGAGCTAAATAACATGGGTGCCAAATGGATAGGAAATGTACCTTACGTTGATAAAAACAACAATTTAGTTAGTGCTTACACTATATTGCATTGGATGTTGACGGGGAAAAAAACAAAAAAATGGGGGTTCTTGCCTCTTCCGGGTGTTTCAAATGAAGATATACAGCAAGCGTCTCAACACGGATTATTATTAAAAGAATGTATTGAAAGCAATAAAGAAAAAAGCTTTCAAACGGAACTTGCAGCATCAAAATGGATTCATATTCCAGTTCCCATTCTTTTTATTGAGGGACGCGCAAAAAAATTATTTCTGATTTGGGCAAATCTCATTACTAAAAAAGTTGAAAAAGGCGGAAATCGTTCACGATGGATAAAGTTGTTTAAGCTATATTTAATTTTTGCTTTATTTATCGTTTCGCCTCTAGTTTTGTTAATATATTATATCTTTGTGTTTCCTTTTAGTATGAAAAAAATTGAAAGAGATAGGTTATATTATACAAACATACTAGATTGAATTAATGAGCGAACCCAAGGTTTACATAACACGAACTGCGACATATTTGCCAAATAAAGCTATTTCGAACGATGAAATGGAGCAATATTTAGGTTTGATACATGATCAAGCTTCCAAATCTCGAAGAATTGTACTCCGAAATAACGGGATAAAAAATAGGTATTATGCTTTGGATAAAAATGGCGCTGCAACTCATACCAATGCACAACTTACTGCCCTCGCTATACGTTCCCTTTTTTCTTCCAATCCAGATGAAATAAAAGAAGTTGAGTTGATCACGTGTGGGACTTCTATTCAAGAACAATTGTTGCCTTCTCATGCTGTGATGGTACATGGTGAATTAGTTGAAGCAAACAATGTTGAAGTTGTTTCTCCTTCAGGTGCTTGTTGCGCCGGTATGCACGCCATGAAATATGCGTATCTTTCTATTAAATCAGGAGATAAATCTAAAGCAGTTTCTACAGGTTCAGAACGCTTATCAAGAGCATTAAGAGCAGAGCAATTTGAACTTGAATACAATAAATTAGCTGAACTAGAAGAAAATCCATACATATCTTTTGAAAAAGATTTCTTACGATGGATGCTTTCGGATGGTGCTGGAGCCTTTTTGCTTGAAAATAAAAAATCGAGTAACGGAATTTCACTTCGAATTGAATGGATGGAAGGGTATTCTTTTGCAAACCAGTTAGAAACTTGCATGTACATGGGGAACGAAAAACTCGCTAATGGACAAATGAAAAGTTACTTGGATTGTGACCCAACGGAAATAGTTGAGAAGTCTATTCTTAGCATTAAACAAGATGTAAAGGTGCTGAGTAAAAATATTGTAAAAATTGGCTTCAAACGCATGCATGATTTGCTGCTTGCAAAAGGAATTAGCAACGATGAAATTACTTGGTTTTTACCACACATGTCTAGTTTTTTCTTTGCAGATAAGATTTATGAAGAATTGCTAGCCTTTGACTATGAAATTCCAAAAGATAGATGGTTTACAAACCTAGGCACAAAAGGAAATGTTGGCGCTGGTTCAATATACTTGATGTTGGACGAGTTGTTTAACAGCAATAAACTACAAGTCGGAGACAAAATATTGCTTGCAGTGCCAGAAAGCTCACGCTTTTCATACATGTTTGCATTTTTAACAGTTTGCTAGATGAAAAAGTCGGAAGTACCTCAAGACAACAGCAAGTTGGCAAATTTTACCCGTGAAGTTTGTTACGTAAAGAATGAAGAAGGGAAGTATGAAACTGAACTTAGTACGGGCTGGGAAGTAAAAACAACTGCTCTTTCTGAGACATGGAATGAAATCAATCGCTTAACGGAAGCTGCAAGAGTTAAAGTTAAAAAGGGCGAACTTAGCCCTATTGGCTATTTTATGGAAGAAAAATTGATGGACTTTAACGTAATCTGTGGATATACAGGATTTTGGAAGTTCCAAGTTAAACGACATCTTAATCCAGCTGTTTTTAAAAAAATGAGCATATCGAAACTACAGAAATATGCCGATGCATTTGATATTACTGTAGAAGAATTAAAAAATTTCAACCCATAGTGTCTAACTTTACTCATTACCAAACTGCCCATTGTGAAAATGGTGTTACTGTGGGGCTTTTACGTCAACACGGATTAGATTTTATGACAGAACCTCTAGCTTTTGGTATTGGTTCAGGGTTGTTTTATATTGACATACCATTTTTACAAATAAATGGTGGGCCTGCAATTTCTTTTCGTACGATGCCTGGTTCTATATTTAAGCGCACTTGTAAGGCTTTAGATGTAAAAGTGATTCGAAAAAAATTTCGAAATCAAGATGAAGCCATGAATTTTTTAGATATGCGCTTGGAAGAGGGGTTAGATGTTGGATGTCAAGTGGGTGTTTTTCATTTGCCTTATTTCCCAAAGGAATATCGATTTCATTTTAATGCACACAACTTAATTGTTTTTGATAAAATAGATAATGATTATTTGGTAAGTGACCCGGTTATGGAACACACCACCAGAATGACTTATGAAGAATTAAAAAAAGTGCGCTTCGCAAAAGGTGCTTTAGCTCCACGTGGACAAATTTATTATCCACTTGGAATAAACACGATTTCTGATGAACAACTGCGAACAGCGATTGTTAGAGGAATCAAAAGAAATTGCAAGGATATGTTAACAATACCTGCTTCTATGATTGGGGTAAAAGGGATTGTTCATACATCTAAAAAAGTACGAAAATGGCGTGAAAAACTGGGCGTACGCAGGGCAGCCTTGAATTTGGGACAGATAGTGCGTATGCAAGAAGAAATCGGCACTGGTGGCGGTGGATTCCGGTTTTTGTATGCAGCGTTCCTCGAAGAAGCTGCTGTTATTTTACAAAAAGATGATTTGCTTTCTGTTTCTGAGCAATTTACAAAAGCTGGAGATCTTTGGAGGGACAGTGCATTTCAGATGTCGGGAATTTTCAAAGGAAGGCTTACAGAACAAAAAGATTTTGAAGCCTGTGCCGATTTAATGGTTGAAATTAGTGAGGTAGAAAAGAAAGCTTTTCAAGAATTGTCTAAAATTAAATTTTAATGGAAAAGGCACTGATTCAATGCGTGGGAATCTGTAAAACCTATCCGAAAGATTCTAAACGTGTGCTTGATGCGCTTACTTTTGATATTCATAAGGGAGAAATATTGGGTGTTTTTGGCCCGAATGGTGCAGGAAAAACGACTCTTATTTCTATTTTGTGTAGTATTCAACAAGCTTCAGATGGCAGTGTTTGGTTTTACCTTCCAGAAAAAACTTCGCCAAAAGCGGCAAGAAAATTCATTGGATTTGTTCCGCAAGATTTTGCTTTTTTCCCTGAGTTAACCGCATTGCAAAACTTAGAATATTTTGGCAAGATGCAAGGCGTTCCTTCAACCTTGTTAAAAAGTCGTATTGATGAATTGCTTCAAAAAGTCGGTCTTTTTTCGGTAAAAAATAAAAAAGTACTTACTTTTTCAGGTGGAATGAAGCGGCGATTGAACCTAATTATTGCACTGTTGCATCAACCAGAAATATTGTTTTTAGATGAACCAACTGTAGGAATAGACGTTCAGAGTAAGATGGCAATTATTTCCTTACTGCAAGAGCTAAACAAACAAAACGTAACTATTGTGTACACTTCGCACCACTTAAAAGAAGCGGAAGATTTTTGTTCTAAAATCATTTTGTTGGATCATGGAAAAATTGTTGCAAACGATTCACTAGATGTGTTATTAAAGACACATAACGTTTCAAATCTTGAAGAGTTGATTTTGCATGTAACAGGTAAAGAATTAAGAGACTGATGAGAAATCTAGGATCTTCTATAAAAAAAGAGTTATTGTTGATTTTGCATGACAAAATAGGCTTGCTTTTGTTATATCTAATGCCCTTGTTGCTTGTGTTTGTGATTACCATTGTTCAGAACAGTGCTTTTCAAATTGTAAATAACAATCAATTGAAAGTATTGCTTTCTAACAACGACAAAGGAAATTTGGGCGACTCGGTTGTAAAAGCTTTACGTAACTCTGGAAGTTTCCAATTAATTATAGATAACAATCTTTCTAAACAAGAAATTAGAAAAGAAACCATCAACCAACGGACAATGCTGGGGATTTATATTCCTGAAAACTTTAGTGTAAAACTGAATGCTAGCGCACAGCATATTTCTCAACTGATGCTTAAGCAAATGGGGATGTTGGATAGTATTCAAAGTGGAAAATCTAGTAGGCAAGAATTGTTTGTGTTTTTCGATCCGGTAGTACAAGAGAACTACCAATTATCAGTATTAAATGGAATCAAAGCAATAACCAATGGAATTGAAAACGAGGAGATGGTTTCGTGTTTGTTCAATGAAATGGGTTTTGATAGCATACCTGCTGAAATCCGTGCTGCTATAATAAATAGAGAAACCAATGTAAATGTGCAGAATGCCAGCTTGAACACCACACAAATGTTGATTCCAAATTCTAGTCAGCACAATGTTCCGGCATGGTCAATTTTTGCCATGTTTTTCATGGTTGTATCGCTCGGTGGAAATATTGTAAAAGAGCGACTTTCTGGTAGTTTTTTACGCTTACAAACTATTCCTGGAGCTTTTTTGAATACCTTGTTTTCAAAGTTTGTTGTTTACCTTTTTGTTGCACTTACACAATTGATTCTTTTGTTTTCTATGGGAATATTTGTATTTCCTCACATAGGTCTTCCTGAATTGGTGCTTCCAAGTGCGATATTTCCTTTTGTTCTCGTCTCATTTTTGTCAGCAACTGCTGCTATTTCTTATGCTATACTTATTGGTTTACAAGCGAATACGGTTGAACAAGCGAATGGCTTTGGCGCTGTTTCTATTGTGATTTTTGCAGCAATTGGTGGAATCTGGGTTCCAAGCTTTGTGATGCCTGAATACTTACAAACCATCGGCAACATTTCTCCATTAAAATGGTGTTTAGAAGGTTACTATACGTTGTTTTTGAAAAATGGAGCTTGGAGTGAATTGGTAGATTCCATTTCTTTCTTATTTTTGTTTTCACTAGGATGTCAACTCTTGATTTTCATGAAGTTGAAAATCCAAAATTATTTTTAACCGATTATGACAACAGACAGAGAAGCATTGATTCTTGAATTTAAAGAGCATTTGATTAAGTACTTAAATTTATTGGATTTTACACCGGAACAAATTAAAAACGACGTGCCTTTATTTGGCGATGAATTGGGTTTGGATTCTATTGATTCAGTTGAACTTATCGTGTTGCTTGACCGTGAATATGGGATTAAAATTAAGAACCCCACTGAAGGAAGACAAATATTGGTTGATGTAAACACAATTGTTGATTATATTATCGAGAATCGCACTAAATAATATGGAAATTGCTGTAACAGGAATGGGAATTGTTAGCTCCATTGGCCTTAATGTTACAGCCAATCATCAATCATTGATTCAAGAATTTTCTGGGATTAAAAAAGCAAAACATTTTCAATCAGTTTACACAGAAAGTCTTCTTTTTGGTGAAATTGATTGCAGTGACGAAATGCTGATTAAAGAGCATAACTTATCTCAAAACAGTGGACATACACGCACTTTTTTAATTGCGCTAAAAGCCTTTAAAGAAGCTGTTTTGGATGCGAATATCAATGCTATTGATTTGGCTTCTTCGCGTACAGCATTCATTAGTTCTAGTACTGTAGGAGGTATGTGTTATACAGATCAACTGTATCAGGATGCAAACATGCGTACACCTTCTCCATTTGTTACCCATTACGAAGGTTCTGATCATGCTTTACAAATTGTTCAATTGTACAATATGAAAGGGATTACGGATGTTATCAATACAGCTTGTTCTTCTTCTGCAAACGCTATTGCTTTAGGCATTCGTTTACTTGAAACAGATAAAGCAGATAGAGTAATTGTAGGGGGCAGTGATTGTTTGGCAAAATTCACTGTTAATGGATTTAACTCGTTGAGAATATTAAGTGAAAAAGCTTGCACTCCATTTGATAGAGACCGTGATGGGTTGAGCCTAGGTGAAGCAGCCGCTTATATTGTTCTTGAGCGAAAAAAAGACATCCGTTCAAAGAATATTCATGCACTTGTAAGCGGTTTTGGAATTTGTAATGATGCTTTTCACCCTTCAGCAACTTCTGATGATGCTCGTGGACCTAGAATGGCAATTGAACTTGCTTTGAAGCGTGCAAACTTAAGCCCCAATCAAATTGACTACATCAATGCTCACGGTACAGGTACGCCAAATAACGATGAAACTGAGAGCTATGCTTTTTCTCAAATTTTTGAAACAGTTCCACCTTTTAGTTCCACAAAATCGTACACAGGGCATACCTTGGCTGCTGCTGGAGTAGTTGAAGCAATCTTTAGTATCTTGTCGCTAAAAAACAATGAAATTTATCCTAGTTTACGTGTGAAGAATGCTTTGGATAATTATCGTTTTACACCAGAAATGTCTTATTCTAAGAATCGGAAGTTGAATCACGTTCTTTCCAACTCCTTTGGGTTTGGTGGCAATTGTACAGCATTAATCTTTTCGTCATGTTTATCATAGATTTGCATGCAATTACACCTCAAAACTCTCACGATTCTTCGTTTGAAAACGGAGATTGGCAAGTGTTGGAGCCTTTTATTTATTATGCAAAAGAACCCAATTATCAGGCTTTCATTCCATTAGGACAGTTGAGAAGAATGGGTAAAGCTGTTCGCATGGGAATTGGCACAGCTCTTCCGTTGCTTGAAAGAAATACTAAGCCCAATGGCATCATTATTGGCACTGCCAATGGCGGTTTAGAAGATTGCATCAAGTTTTTGAATCAAATTGTTGAGTATGAAGAAGGCGTGCTTACGCCAACAAATTTTGTTCAAAGTACTCCCAATGCTCTGGCTGGTCAAATTGCTCTATTGAATGAGAATAAAGGATATAACATGACGCACGTAAATGGATCCTTAGCGTTTGAATCGGCTTTATTGGATGCTGAACTTTATTTCGATGAGCATAATACAGCTCAATCTTTGCTCTTGGGAGCCATTGAAGAAGTGTCGAACTACAATTACAACATAGATAGCTTAGGAGGAAGATTTAAAGAAGAATGTGTGAGCAATGAAAACCTTATTGATTCTAAAACTGCAGGTTCTTATTGTGGTGAAGGTTCGGTACAATTTATTGTTTCAAATAAAGCTGATCATTCACTTGCAGAAATTGTTGACACGGCGCAGACTTCATTCTTAAAACAAAGTGAGCTTCAATCATTTATTTCCGAATTCTTGTTGCGCAACAAGTTGACTTATAGCAATATAGATTTAGTTATGGTAGGTAAAAATGGAGATGTGAGAACAGATGATTGGTATGATCTTTTTTTAACTCCTTTTCTAGATACTTCTCGTGTTTATTTTAAAAAATCTGTAGGCGAATACAGAACCGTATCTGCTTTTGCTGTGTATTTAGCAACCAAGATATTAAATGGATCGTGTACACATGTAATTGAAAACAAGGTGGTTTCTTCGCCAAAAATTGTGTTAATTTATAACCATTTTGATGCAATTCGTCACAGTTTAATTCTGATTAGAAAGTAAGTTCGATAATACATCTAGTAGTTCTGTGAATGAAGATTCGTTTAATACTCGAATGTTCGAGACTTTCTTTTTTTCTAAATAATCTGCAGTGGTTTGTCCCCAAGCTATTATAATTGCTTTTTCAGGAAGTTTGTTTTTTTCGAAGTATGAAATTGCGTTGGATGGACTTGTGAAAATATAGACTGAACAACTTTCAATTACAAGAGGTAAAATATTGGTGTTGTAGACGACTAATGGAATGATTTGTTTAGCATTCAGAGCTTTCTCGATACTTTTGTTTGAAATAGTTGATTGAGGAATAAGAACAATGCGCGCAGCTAACCACTGACTAAATTCATGAGCTACTTTATCTGGTTTTCCTGCTTCTTCTCCTTGAAATAAAACAGTGTAACCGTATTCTTCGATGTGTTTTTTTGTACCATATCCAATACAAGCTATTGGAACGTCTTTCTTTAGCATGAAGTTTTTTGAGAAAAAATCAAAAGAACGTGGGGATGTAAAAAATACAACATCAAATGGTTTTGACAATTCAAAAGGAACTTCTTGAAATGAAATCAATGATTTACGAAGTAAGCGAATATTGTTTTTATCGCAAAATTCAACGAGTATTTCTGAATTTTTACTTTCAGAACTAATGAACAGGCTCGTGATTTTCATCCTCTTCTTCAGTCAAAAGTGCCTCCAAGACCACATCAACCATATCGATATCGTGCGGACCTTCAAATTCATACCATTGCGCGCCATTTGTCCAATCTTGAGCAAAAGCTACATATACATGTCCATCTTCTGGGCAGTATGCACCTAAAGGAAGTTGACAGCCTCCTTGCAGGCGATTTAGAATCAAACGTTCAAGAGCAATTTGTGATTGCACATCTACATTGTTTAATGCTTGTAAAAAGTCAAACAAGTCCTGGTCGTTTTTACGTATTTGTAGTGCGAGTACACCTTGTGCCGGGGCAGGAATAAAGGTTGTTGGATCCAAAACAACTTCAATCATTCCTTCCAAATCTAATTTCAACCGATCGATACCGGCTTTTGCTAATAAAATAGCGTCGTATTCACCTTGAATGAGTTTTTTCAAACGCGTTGGAACATTCCCGCGTAAATCTTTGATTTGAACATCTTCTCTAAACCCAATAAGCTGTGCTTTTCTACGAGCTGAAGAAGTGCCTACTATTGCATTCTCTTTTAGATTCCACAAGTTTGAAGTATCAACCGCATTGGGATGTATCAATAGTACATCAGCAGGATTTTCTCGATCAGAAACAGCAGCAATCATGAGTTCGTCTGGTTGAGTTGTTTCTAAATCTTTGTGTGAGTGAACAGCCAAATCAATTTCACTTTTCAATAAAGCAGTTTCAATTTCCTTTGTGAAAAAACCTTTACCTTCCATTTTATCAAAACTTAAGTCTTGAATTTGGTCACCTTGTGTTTTGATTACAATGATTTCAACGCATGCGCCCAGTTTTTCTAGCTGAGCTTTTACATGATTTGCTTGCCACAAAGCCAGTTCGCTTCCTCGTGAACCAATACGAATATTTTTCATGTAGCAAATTTACGATTTAAACATAATTTCTTTTGCCATTATCATAGGCATACTCATGTATTTTTTTTCCATATACCCAACCACTTTTTCAAGTATTGCAACAGACGCTGCATCTAATTGGTGAATATCGGCTTTAAAAACCTCATTAAATGCGGTGTCACGAATATTTTTCACCATTTCTGGTACTGGCCGCATTGCCACCTCAATAGCTCGCATTTTGGCAAGGTTGCGGTATTCTTCAAGCGCTGTTTCAATGATTTGTTCAACATGCATAATTTCGTGTGAACGTTCAGAGAGATTATTGTCTGAAATTTTTTGTAAAACCTCAATAGAAATTAGGTGTGTATTTTGTATTTGAATAATTCTGGAGTCAACATCACCGGGTAATGCTAAATCTATAATGATTTTTGATGAGGTATCGCCTTGAAGCAATTGAGTGTACAAATTCAAATCAACAATAGAAGTATTTGAGCCAGTACAAGTGACCAAAATATCAAAACCATTTGTGAATGACTTTAGCTGATTCAACTGATAGGCCTTTCCTGATAGCTCTGTGGCTAATTTTTCAGCATTAGCAAGAGTTCTATTAAAGATAGAGAAATTGCTTAGACCATGTTTTTTCAGAAAACGCAACATGGCAGTATTTGTCACTCCTGCACCTATAGCTAGTACTCGTGCATTTTTCGGTATTTCAAGTTTAGACAGTTGTTGATATGCGATTGAAACGACAGAAACAGGTTTTTGAGAAATTTTTGTTTGTGTATATACAGCTTTAGCAGTTTCAATTGTGTGGCGAAATAATAAACGCAAAGTATCACCCGATAATCCGATTTTGCGAGACAACTCATGTGCTTCTCTTACCTGAGTAATGATTTCTCTTTCACCAATTATTAAAGAATCTATTGAAGATGCTAAACGCATTGCATGGCGTGCCACTTCAGATTTTGAAAAACAAAGTACACGAGAAGTATAAAAACCGAGTTCATGCGATGAAAATTGAGGATATACTGCGCTCAAAAAATCTTCAATAAAATCGGAACATAATGCTTGATTTTGCACCAAATAAAACTCTACTCGGTTACAGGTGGAAAGCAGCATGATTTCATCTATTCTCATGTTCTCTTTCACCCTTGCTAAGCGCAACTGCAACTGATCGGTTGGGATATGCAATTTGCCAATATCTGCAACATCAAAATGGTGATGTGTAAAAGTAAGTGTATGTAAGTTTTTTATCACTTCAATTCTTAATGGTACACAAAATTGGCAATTGAAAGATTTTTAAATGTCATAAAACTGTCATAGACTCTAATTTAGAATGAATACAAAGTGGCTTTTGTAATTTCATCCTGAATACGCCTTAAACACTGAGAAATTTAGCAAACAATTAAATAATATTGTTTAATTGTTAAATTTAAAAAAAACTGCCTTATCTGATTAGACAAGGCAGTAATTGAGTGAATTGAGTTTACTTTTTCAATACGCGTTCTGTCAATACAACAGCACCTGTGTTATCCTTTAGTTCAATGAAATAAATACCCTCTGCAAGTTCATCTATATTAATCTCTGTTGTTTTATCAGCAGAAGCGATAAACGATGTTATTGCTTTACCCTGCATTGAATATACCGTTATTTGACCTTCAATGTTGTGGTTGGATACTACCAATTTACCAGTTGTTGGATTTGGGTATATTTCAATATTTCTACTGTCCATTGAATAAACTGGTGTGATGGTATTTCCAGCAGTTGTAGAGTTATTTATTCCACGTGCAGAAAGATTGCTAAGTTCAAAAATATCATCTGTAAACGGATAACCATACAATGAACAAAGCATGCTATTTGCCCGAGAAGCACAAATGCAATGAGTTGTGTCCGTGGCAATATCGTGAATGGTTGCAATTGAAGTTGTGTTTGATAAAAGCAAACTGTCTACGTTATTTACACCAATTGTACTTATTTGAATTTGATTTAATTCATTGGTTCTACCATATACGCCCACAGTATCTAATAAATTTGTTGCTTCTTGTGCATTTTGTTGCAATATGCGAACATTCAACAACATTTCTTTATATGTTTTCTCTGGGCGTGATGACAAAATGTTGATCACTTCAGTAAAATCAGCTGTTTCTGATGTGTCTAACACCGACATGCGTATCAAGTCATTGATATTTTCGTATAATTCACTACTCAAATAGGCTACATCATTCTCCAGATTTTCACGTGGGCTAAATCCTGCCAACTGCGCCATAAGTATCATGTTTCGTATTCCATTTGGCAAAGGGTGATTAGCAAGAGCATTTAGTACAGTGGAAGACAATTTTGAGTTTGCCATCATTACCTGCATGATGTGACCTGCAGGTGGGTTGGTTCCCAAATACAGTAACAATACTTCATCACTTACATAAGGTGATGCTGCAAGCAATGCATTTTTCTTAGAACCAAAACTTGCATTCAATACCGTTGCTTTCAATTCATCTGAATTGCCATTTGCCAATTGTTGTTGTTTGGGAATAAGCACCGTATTCAATTGGTTTATGTTGATTTGAATGCCCCACTTACTTGTTGGAATTTTGGTTGGACAACCAATGTTTGGGTTGTAAACTACAGGGATAACAAAAGGTAGTGGAGGTGCAGAAAAAAATGATTGTTGCGTTGTCATGAGTGAAGCTGTGTAGGAATCCGGGACAGTGTTTGACGAAGTATAAACATAGTTTATGGGTGTTGCATTGCTTAATGCAAAATCATGTTCTAAAACCATGCCCTCACCACCTGATGAAAACAGATTGTTTGCTGCTTTTTGCTGAGCAGAAACGTAATTGTAGAAATCTGTATAACCTTGATGGTAAGCAATACTTCCTTGTATAACTGTTAAGTCATTCGACTGAATAGGTGCTTTAAAATTATTACACTGCCAAAACAAACCGGTTTTGTTGTTGTTCTGAATATCTGAATTTATGCGTTGTGATTGACCACCAATGTATAAATTCCGAAAATCATTGCGGTAAACCAAATTACTTTCAGGTCCTGAATTTTCAATGACAATGCCATAAGTTTTTGAACCGGGAACAGCGTTTAATGAATACAAAGAATTTTCTTGAATTTTATATTTGGTACAACCTATCATCCGAATTCCGGTAGTTTGTGCAAATGTACTTGGGCTTTCAAATACTTGGAAAGTATTACGGGTAATATTTGCAAGACTGGTACCGTTTGCCCAAATGCCGTAATAATTGTTCACAAACGTATTTCTATCTGCACTGAAAGTCATCAGTGAGTTGGAATTTGAGACGTAAATACCATAGCGTAAATTTTCAAATTTATTAGGCAAGTATGAAAGGCATGGGGCCGTTTGTGAAGAGCAAAATGCGTTGGCTAAAAAAGAACTGTTCACAGAAAATACGCCTACACCAACCTGCTTCAATGGCGCATAAGAATGGTTAAATGTATTTCCTAAAATAGCAATACCTTTTACTCCACGCAATTGGATGTGGTTTATTGGTAAAACACCAGATTTCAAAGGAGAATCTACTGTAAAATTACATTTAACTATACGTGTTTGATTGTTGAATGCGTTTGGAGCAATGTAATCGTGTGCAATAATGTCTCGTTGGTTATTTCGAAACGTACAATTTTCTGCCAACAATATACCTCCGGATTTTGATAAATTGTACTGATTGGTGTATGCACCAAGTAACACGCCACGCAAAGCATGCTCAATCACAGAATTGTTCTTCATCACAAGTCTTCCCTGTTGGCTAATACCATAAAGAAAACCTTGATTTTCATTTTGTTTTCCCCAAACCTCAATACCGGTCCAAAGCATATCGTTCGAGCAGCGGGTATCCACAGTCAAATGACAATTATCCAGCACCAATCGTCCACCTTGCAAGGTGCCATCGCCTTCTTCTATTACCAATTTAGCATCAGGTGCAAAATAAATGTTCAAATCTTTCAACGTAACTACTGTCCCTTTAGCTATTCTAAGCTCATCGCGAATGGTTAAGGTAGAGGCAACATTGTTTGTAATCGGATTTACGGTTGTGTTGGAGTAGCTACCCGAAGAACTAAAAGTGTATGAATCTGCTGAGTAGGATGTATACATTTTACAGCAAGCAAGGTTGTCAGTAAAGTGTGAAACATAATTCATCCCATCTATTTGGTCGGGTAAGGTATAATTTTTTTGTATAGGACTTTGAACTAAAAACCCGCCACAATAATTAGCAACAATTGGCATTGGAATTACCACAGATGCACTAAGTCCTAGCGATGCAGGATTATCAGGGTTGGAAATTGAATACAATCCATTATAGGAAGCAATATACATTTTATTATCTTGTGCCAGCTCAATAAAACCATTTTGCAAGTGACTCGTATTATTTATGTTGTGATAAGTTGGAGGTGAAGTATTAAAATCAGTATATCTGAGGTGGTCAATTGCCAAAGAATTAGGAACATAAAGTGCCCCTGTTGTGTAATACAACGTTTTGGTTGAAGGAGAAAATTCCAAGCCGTGCAATGATGAGTTACTATAAAAATAAGAAGTCGGTGCAGACACGCCTAAAAAATGACTGTTTTGATTGACAATCGTTAATAAATCAGGCGTTAATTCACATGTGTATAAATAGTCGCCTCTTGTTCCTATGCCTGTCGCCATTCTAAACACATCATCTGCTGCATCAAAAACAATTTCCATTTCTGATTGTTTTACCGTAATTTCACTTGGTGTTCCATTAATCAATGTATTATCAAGAGTTTTCCAATAACTCAAACTTCCATCTGGTTTAATGCGGATAATTACAATTTTACTGTGAAGATGACAAAGTACATAATAAGACCCGTCTGCTTGTTTGGTGGTTGCCGCCAAGCTACTACCGCCATTGAGTGTGGTTTGCTGTTGCCAGCTTGTCAACGTAGTTTGGGTATCGCCGTTTGTTGTAGAAGGATTTGAAGTGCTTATATCAGTAAAAATAGGAGTACTTGTTGCTCCAAGAAAAAAATAAGAACCATAATATTGAATTGTTTGACCGGGTGTGCCAGTCAAGTTGTCAAACCATGGTCCACGAGAAATCACTTGCTTCAATTCAGCATCATATAAACAATAGTAAGGAAATGAAGAAGAAAAAGGTATCCAAGTAGAATCAGGCTCAGGTGTTCCCGGATCTGGATTTGCAGGTGGTGTTGGTGTGATTTCTTTCAATTGCTCTACCGTGAGAATTAAAGAATCTCCTTGATTCATTGAGGGTTTCATTAAGTAGTTCAGTTGATGCAATGTGCCAAAAATATAGTATTGATTGCAATGAGTAGGGTGTGGAACGATAACCGTTTCTTGACCGTGCCAAACAGATTGCTGATACATCGAAATGTTGTTTGAAAAAGGTGTAGTGTTTGTGCCATAACTGCCATTGGTAGCACCATTGTAATTCATACAAACAAAATCAATATATTTGCCGGTGTTGTCGTATATCAATCCGTCTTGTATAGAAAAATACAGATTCCCATTCACATCTGCCATGGCATTTGAGCTACCGTGTGAAGCTACTCCATCGTAATAATCCCAAGGTGATTGCATGTCGTTTTGGGCAGGATTGCTGTTGATGGGGAGTGGGGAGACACCGTTATTAACTATTAAATTAGGCGGTAAGCTCCAAACAGGATTTTGAGTTTGCGATTTTACATTCTCTAAACATAATAGCATTAATAGTAAGGTTGTAATTGTTTTCATAATCAATAATTTATTATTGCTAACAATATGAGAATATTTTTCATACTTACACAATTATATTAATTCTAATTTATGTATTTTTGGTTCTAAAATAATACTTATGAAAAAAGAACTAGGATTAAAAATTAGACAAATAAGAGAATTAAAGGGGTATTCACAAGAATACATTGCTAACAAACTCAAAATTTCTCAGCGTTCCTATAGTAAAATAGAAACAAATCAGACAAAAATAGATTGGGAAAGAATAACTAAAATTGCTGAAATTTTAGAAGTAAGCCCAATGGATATGGTTGCCTTTGATGACAACTTGATTTTTCATAATTGTACGCAATCTGGTAAATTTGAGAGTTTTATCAATCAATTTCCTGAAAAAATTATTGAGCAGTATGAGTTGAGGATAAAAGGTATGGAAAATGAAATTGCTTTTCTTAAAGAAATCATCACCAAGACAAAATAATGGTAATTTAAGTTCTAAAAACCAATATTTTTTGTTATATTTGCTTATTGTTCATTATGAAAATTCGCATATTTGGTTTCACATTAATCGCGCTTCTATTCTGTGAAAGAATACTATCTCAAATTCCCTTCTATCAAGAAGTTTGTAAATGTGGAGCAACAGGTGCAGGTTTCTCTACAGGGCAAGGAAGCGGAACAGGTAACTTCACAGTATATATTGAACCAGGGAGCACTATAAAAAAGGCATACTTATTTGCTGTTCAGTTTGGTGATGCAGATGATACAGTAATCACAATTAATTCCACTCCATTTTATTTTTCAGACAACTCAAAAACTACATTTTTTAAAAGCTTTGGTAATTTTTATGCAAATAATATTAACATACATGCAGTTGATGTTACAAATTGGGTTAGTCCATCAGTCACAATTTATAATGTAAACATACCTTTACAAAATAATTGTGTGGGATGTTCTTATAATTGCATTTATTTATATGTCGTTTATGAGAATCCATTAATTACTCAAAATATATCTACAATAGTGCTACTTAATAATAAAGATGAGGAATTTAGCGTAAATTATTTTTCAAGAAATATGAATCCTAAAACTGTCGGAGCACCCTTATCTTTTGCTTTATACAGTGATAGAGTTGGTACTGCATCCCAGCTTGACCAGAGTATTTTATATTTTTATTCTGTACCTGTTAGTTGGATAAACGCAGGTGTGATAGGTGGTAGTGACAATGTAAATAGCTTTTGGACTGGCGCAGGTGTGAAAGGTCATTTTTACTACCAAAATAATACCCTATTCGGTTTGGATGATGACACTCCTGATAACATCGTTGGTGGTTCAGACGGACTGATAGAAGCTTCGCAATATTTATATGGAGATTCACTTAATTGGAAATTAAATTGGTCTCACCAAAGTTCAAATGGTTTGTATAATATTTATAATGGATTTTTCCTCACTTACACCACCCCCTGTGATACTTTTACTACTTCTTTGCTTACAGAAGACACTACGGTATGCATGGGCAATACCGTGCAGTTGGGTGCAAGTGGTGGCAATACAACACTCAGCAAACCAGCTTATGAGTGGTTGCCACAAAAAGATTTAAGTTGCTATGATTGCCCAAACCCAGTGTTTT
>JBDHXR010000029.1:0-23993 GCA_039810825.1 Fluviicola sp. | reverse complement strand
ACTAAAATTAGCCCACACCAATAACAACTTAACCATCGAATTAGACGGTATAGATATGCAAGATCCTGAATCCATCTTGTATCAATACAGAATTATTGGAGAAAACGATAAATGGTCTCCCCCAACTTCACTATCCACACTGGTACTTTCAAACATCAACGATGGAAATTATACACTTCAAATTCGGGCAATATCGGGAACAAACAAATACTCAAACATCCTCACACTGCCTCTTTCAATAAAACCTCCATTTTGGAGAACATGGTGGTTCTATATTTTCTGTTTTCTATTGATTGGTGCAGGACTACGCTATTATTTCAAACTTCAATTAAAAGCTGAGCGAGAGAGAAATTACAAAGAGAATTTAGAAGATAAAACACGATTATTAACTCTAGAACAGCAAACATTGAATGCGAGTATGAATCGACACTTCATTTTTAACGCACTCAACTCAATTCAATATTTTATCAATACACAAGACAAACTTTCTGCCAACAGATACCTTACCAACTTCGCAAAACTTATTCGACAAAATCTTGACAACGCAAGTGAGAGCGACAACATGGTATCTTTGCAAGAAGAAATAGAACGTTTAGAGTTGTATTTGTCATTAGAATCAATGCGGTTCAAAGGAAAATTTGAATACCGATTTGAAATTAATGACGTAGAAACCGATCAAGTACTCGTCCCTGCAATGTTGCTTCAGCCCTTTGTTGAAAATAGTATCATTCATGGTATTTTACCGAATCAAGATAAATATGGAGAAATCGTGATTTCAATGAAAGTTATTAGTGGTCAGCTAGAAATTTGTATTGATGACAATGGAATTGGCATTGAACAGAGCTTAATCAAAAAACAACAATTTGTTGGCGACCATAAATCACAAGGCATGGAAATCACTTCAAAAAGAATCGACTTAATACGCAAAATTTGGAAGCAGGATTATGAGTTAATTGGACCTTTTCAAATGATGAATTCCGACCGTTCAATCAAAGGAACGCGTGTTTTAATCAAAATTCCTTATGAAAATTTGGAAAATCCAAATGATTGATCTATATTTGATTTTGTATAAAACACTCAACGTGAAAAAGTTAAGCACATTTGTATTTGCAATCGTATTTTTGGCAGCTTGTCAAAAAGAGGTGATTACTCCAAATCAACCTGCTACAAATCCGTTGTTGCAAAATCAAGAAACGTCTTTGGTTATTGATAATAGTGGTGACACTCCTCCAAATCCGAATGCTGTTTCTTCAAATGATCCCAATGGCACCACTGTTACAGGGACAGCCTCAACCCCAGACTCTTTGGGCAACGGTGGAATTACTGATCCACTTCACAAAAGAGACCAACGAGACAACAAAGGTGTACGCACCAACAATTAATCGTTATTAAATCTTTACACTTATTAAACGGCCACATTGTGCTCTCTAAGCGCATCGTTTAAACTTGTTTTTAAGTCCGTAGATGCTTTTCGTTGACCAATAATTAAAGCACATGGCACCTGGTACTCACCTGCAGGAAATTTTTTAGTATATGTTCCTGGTATCACAACTGAACGTTCTGGGACAAAGCCGTGCATTTCAAAAGGTTTTTCTCCTGTAACATCAATAATCTTAGTTGACTTGGTGATGCAAACATTGGCGCCTAACACTGCCTCTTTTCCTATTCTCACTCCTTCAACCACTATGCATCGTGAACCAATAAATGCACCATCTTCCACTATAACCGGCGCAGCTTGCAAAGGCTCCAATACTCCTCCAATACCTACTCCACCACTCAAATGCACATTTTTACCAATCTGAGCGCATGAACCAACCGTTGCCCAAGTGTCAACCATTGTTCCACTATCTACATACGCACCAATATTTATATACGAAGGCATCATAATTACACCCGAAGCAACAAATGCTCCATAACGTGCAATCGCATGAGGCACTACTCGTACACCCAACTTAGCGTACTCTTTTTTTAATGCCATTTTATCATGAAATTCAAAGGGACCAACTTCAATGGTTTCCATTTTGCGAATTGGAAAATACATTACAACGGCTTTTTTTACCCATTCATTTACTTGCCAAGAGCCATCTAGTAAAGGCTCTGCAACGCGCAACACACCTTTGTCTATAGATTCAATAACATTTTCTATCGCCAAAATGGTGTCTTTACTTTCTAAAAGTGAACGGTTTTCCCAAGCTGCCTCAATCAATTCTTTCATTGCACTATTTTTTTCCAAAAATAGAAATAAATCATTGTACAGCAGATAGTGAAAACATTTACCTTTGTTGAAAACATCAAGCATGTCAAAAATTCTTGCTATTGATTTCGGCCTAAAAAGATGCGGTTTAGCAATCTCAGATGATACCCAAACATTTGCATTTGGTTTGAAAACAATTGAAAGTAAAAACCTGATCTCAGAAATAAATGCACTTCTTTTGAAAGAAAAAATCACTGAAATTGTAATTGGTGAGCCCAAAAGAATGAATTTAGAAGATTCACACATCACCCAAAACGTACACCTTTTACAGCTGGAATTAAAAAAACAATTTCAACAACTAGCTATAAAATTATTTGATGAACGCCTGACTTCTAAAATGGCAAGTGCAACAATACATGCTGCTGGTTTAACAAAAAAAAAGAGAGAAAAAAAAGGATTAATAGACCAAGTAAGTGCAACAATAATTCTGCAAGACTATTTGCATTCCAAAGAAAGGCTATATTAGTCTCATAAAATTTCTAACTTTGTAAGAAAAACTCATGATTCTTCCCATAGTAGCATACGGAGATCCTATATTAAAAAAAGAAGCGCAAGAAATTGACCAAGAGTATCCAAATTTAAAAGAACTCATTGCAAACATGTATGAAACCATGTATGAGGCTTCTGGTGTTGGCTTAGCAGCTCCTCAAATAAACCTTTCCATTCGTCTTTTTGTAGTTGATGCTACACCCTTTGCCGAAAAAGATGAAGAAGACGAAGAAGATGACCCTCTTGCTGCAGGATGTGATGGATTTAAGCGCGTATTCATCAATCCAATAATTGAAGAAGAAACCGGAAACAAATGGGGCTTTCAAGAAGGCTGTTTGAGTATTCCAAAAATTCGTGAAGAAGTGTTTAGAAAGCCCAAAATACACATCACTTATTACGATGAAAATTGGCAGTTACACGATGAGTGGTATGAAGGGTATCAAGCTAGAATTATTCAACATGAATATGACCACATAGAAGGTGTATTATTTACAGACCATCTTTCAGTATTGAAGAAAAGAATGTTAACCAAACGTTTACAAAATATTTCACAAGGGTTAATTTCAGTTGCCTACAAAATGAAATTCCCGGTATTTAAAAAAAATAAATTATGAAGCTTTGGTTCAACATTGTTCTATCTGCTTTGCTTAGTTACTCTTGTTCTAGCCAAAACAATACAAAAAACACAGAACAAAAAAGTGACATCAAGCATTCACTGATCGAATTAAAAAAATATGAGCAAAGCTTAAAAAGAGAAACAGTAATGTCTAAAGAAAAAGCAGTTGAATATGCTGATAAATGCCTTGACATTGCTCATCAATACCCTAAAACGAAGGAGGCTCCTCAAATGATGAATAAGGCACACATCGTTTTATCATCTGTTGGCTTGTATCAGCGCTCTGTAATTATAGCAGACTCTATTATTCTGATGTATCCAATGTATGAAAAAAGAGCAATGGTGTTAGAAAGCCTAGCAAGTTCCTACGATATTTTTATCGTACCAAGAAACAAAGAAAAGGTAAAGCATTATTATGAAATGTTATTGATGGAATCAAAGATTTTAGACCAAAGCAAACGAGAATCCATCGAAAACCGTCTAAAATTTATCGATTTACCTTTTGAAAAATACATTTTGAAACAAAGAAAAGAGTAGATTTGTATTTTTGGCACAACTTCTGTTAAGGTTGTGTTAAAGAAATAAGTTTAACCTTTTTATTTTTTTATATTTACAGTACATCTAATTGAAAAGACATGAAAAAGATTTTATTTACAGCACTTTTAGGTTTTACAGCTTTGAGCTTCAACAATTCATTTGCTCAAGAAGTACAAACAGGGGCACAAATTGAATTTGCAAAAGAAACACATGATTACGGAAACGTAAAATACGGAGGTAATGGAACTTGTACCTTTGATTTTAAAAATACAGGAAATGCACCTCTTATCATATCAAGTGCCAAAGGATCTTGCGGTTGCACAGTTCCTGAATGGCCAAAAGAACCGATTGCTCCAGGCGCTAAAGGTGTAATCACGGTAAAATACGATACTAAACGTTCTGGTATCATAAACAAGAGTGTTACCATTACATCCAATGCTACAAATGAACCAACGAAAGTTTTGCGTATCAAAGGTACTGTAGCTCCACAACCTGAAGGAACAAGCCCAATTTCAGAGGGTGGTGCACCTACAAATCCAAATTAATAACTCAACATGCGTTTTCTAGTATTCGCATTTATCCTAATAAATTCCGCTATTTGCAACAGTCAATTAGCGGAATTTTCAATTGAAACTCCTTTATATAAATCTGAAAAGGTGGTAGAAGGAACACCAGTGCTTCACGCATTTATTGTGAAAAATACAGGAACTGCTCCGCTTGTTATCTCTAACTATAAAGTGGCCTGTGCATGCACTAAAATAACATACCCTAAAAGCATTGCTGTCGGAGCCACAGATACAATCAAACTAAGTTTTGATACGAACGGGAAATATTATCAACAAGACAGGAATATACTACTATTTACAAACACAAAAAAAGGACAAGAAACTTTGCGTTTCAAAGTATTTGTAATCCCAAAAGACGAACAATAAATACAAATTCATTTTGTTAATAAACCATTGTCAGTTGTCATAAAAACATCATCGCCTTTCGCTATATTTACAATTCGATTTTTTGTAGCAAATGTTTTTGATTTTTGATACCGAAACCACTGGTTTACCTCGTGATTGGAATGCTCCACTTAGTGACTTGGAAAATTGGCCAAGAGCTGTGCAAATTGCATGGCAACTACATGACGAACTAGGGAATTTAGTAGAAGCAAAAGATTTTTTAATTCAGCCAGAGGGTTTTGACATCCCTTTTGATGCTGAGCGAATTCATGGAATTTCAACTCAACTTGCAAGTGATAATGGCACTTCATTAGATGAAGTATTAAACGCCTTTGAAATGGTTCTAACTAGAACCAAATTTGTCGTAGGGCAAAACTTGAAGTTCGATTTAAACATTATGGGTGCTGAGTTTCTGCGTTCAAAACGCCAGAACATTTTAGAACCATTTCCAGTTCTAGACACCTGTACCGAAACCACTGCAAACCTCTGTAAAATACCAGGTGGTAAAGGTGGACGATTCAAACTACCAACACTTACCGAACTACATTTGCATCTTTTTGGAACAAATTTCGAAGAAGCGCATAACGCTACTGCCGATGTTGAGTCCACATCTCGATGCTTCTTTGAGTTAATCCGTAGAGAGGTATTTACTGCAGAAGAATTAGAAGTGGAAAAAAGCTTCTTTACTAAATTTAAAGAAGCTAATCCTGAAATAATTCAAGCTTACGGGATACAACACATCAATTTAAAAGAAGCTAGCAACCTATTAAAAACAGAGCAATCATCTTCTTTTGAAACAATAGATACTTCACACGCAAAAGAAAGGCTGAAAGATGTAGCTTTTGCCCACTTACATAACTACTCCCAATTTACTATTTTGCAATCTACTATGAGTGTAAAAACATTAGTAAAACTAGCTCGAAAAAATAAAATGCCTGCTGTAGCTCTTACAGACGTTGGAAACATGATGGGAGCTTTTCAATTTGAAAAAGCTGTAACATCTGTCAATAAAGAAATAGATATTGCAAGAAAGGAAGCAGAAGAAAAAGGGGAACTATTTACCGAAAGAAATATCATACCGATTATAGGCTGTGAGCTCAATGTTTGTAAAAATCATTTAGATAAAACAACAAAAGATAACGGTTACCAAATTGTCTTTCTTGCAAAGAATAAAAACGGGTATCAAAACCTAATTAAACTTGCTTCAATTGCACAAACAGAAGGGAAATATTACGTTCCTCGCATAGATAAATCGGTTGTCGAAAAATACCATCAAGATCTCATTGTTTTGTCAGGGAGTTTATATGGAGAAGTATCTAACCTCATCTTAAATGTTGGCGAAAAGCAAGCCGAAGAAGCTATTATTTGGTGGAAAGACTTGTTAGGCGAAGATTTTTACCTTGAAATAATAAGACATGGCCAAGAAGACGAAAATAGAGTTAACGAAACACTCATTCGTTTGGCAAACAAACATCAAGTAAAATTAATTGCGGCAAATAATACGCATTACAGCAGTAAAGAAGAGGCTGAAACACATGATGTTTTACTCTGTGTAAGAGACAGTGAGCAAGTTTCAACTCCCATAGGTAGAGGTAGGAATTTTAGGTTCGGACTAGAGAACAATCAGTACTATTTTAAATCTTCAGATGAAATGAAGGAACTGTTTCTGGATGTACCCGAAGCAATCGAAAACATTGCTGAAGTTATTCATAAAATTGAACCTTACCGCTTAACAAGAGATGTGCTACTTCCAGAGTTTGATACTCCAGAAGAATTCAAAAACGAACAAGATAAAATAGACAACGGAAAACGAGGTGAAAATGCTTATTTAGCACATTTAACGTTCGAAGGTGCTAAAAAAAGATATTCTGAGATTACACCTGAGATTCAAAGTCGCTTAGAATTTGAGTTACAAACAATAGAGAGAACCGGTTATCCTGGTTACTTCTTAATAGTTCAAGATTTTTGTAGAGCCGCTCGAGAAATGGGTGTTTCTGTTGGTCCTGGTCGTGGTTCTGCCGCAGGATCAGCTGTAGCCTATTGCATAGGAATAACCAATGTAGACCCAATAAAATACGATTTACTTTTTGAGCGTTTCTTAAATCCTGACCGCGTTTCACTTCCAGATATTGATATTGACTTTGATGATGAAGGAAGAGGAAAAGTAATTGACTGGGTTATTAATAAATATGGAGCTAACCAAGTAGCACAAATTATTACGTATGGAACCATGGCTGCAAAATCTTCAATAAGAGATGCAGGCAGAGTAATGAATTTACCTTTGCTAGAAACCAATGCAATGGCCAAATTGGTTCCAAGCAGCATAAGTTTAAATGATCTACTTACACTGAAAGAAGATGAGTTGGTAGAAAAACTTGATGGCAATACGCAAGATTTACAATGCGCAAATGAACTGAGAGCTATCGCCAAAGGAAATGACATGCGTTCAAAAGTATTGAATCAAGCTTTGCATCTAGAAGGAAGCATTCGAAACACTGGAATTCATGCATGTGGAGTCATCATTACTCCTGAAGATATCACGCACATTGTACCCGTAGCTCTTGCCAAGGACTCTAAAATGTGGTGCACTCAATTCGACAACTATGTGGTTGAAGATGCCGGGCTCCTAAAGATGGATTTCTTGGGTTTAAAGACCTTGACATTAATAAAAGATGCGGTAAAAAATATTGAGAAAAGACACAACATCAAACTTGATCCGGATACGTTTCCGATTGATGACATAAAAACATACGAGCTTTTTCAACGAGGTGAAACTGTAGGAGTGTTTCAATATGAAAGCCCGGGTATGCAAAAGTATTTACGTGAGCTTATTCCAACTGTTTTTGGAGACTTGATTGCCATGAATGCCTTGTTCAGACCGGGTCCCATGGAATACATTCCTGACTTTGTGAAAAGAAAAAACGGCGAACAAGCAATCACCTACGATTTAGACGCCTGTGAGGAGTTTTTAAAAGAAACATACGGAATTACAGTGTATCAAGAGCAAGTAATGTTGCTTTCACAAAAACTAGCCGGATTTACTAAAGGTGAAGCAGATTCACTGCGTAAAGCCATGGGTAAAAAAAACAGAAGTATTCTTGATGAAATGAAACCCAAATTCATTAGTCAAGGCAATGAAAAAGGGCATAATCCTGAAATATTAGAAAAAATTTGGAAAGATTGGGAAGCATTTGCTTCGTATGCTTTTAATAAATCTCATTCAACCTGCTATGCTTGGGTTGCGTATCAAACCGCTTACCTAAAAGCAAATTATCCGGCTGAATACATGGCTGCTGTACTCTCAAACAACTCAAACGATATTACGCAAGTAACATTCTTTATGGAAGAATGTAGACGAATGGGAATTGAAGTACTTGGTCCGGATGTAAACGAGTCTGCATTTGAATTTACTGTGAATAGCACCGGCGCAATTCGATTTGGACTGGGCGGAATAAAAGGATTAGGTAGTGGCCCCGTGGAAAACATTATTGCAGAACGTGAAAATGGTATTTTTCATTCAATTTTTGAAATGACAAAGCGCTTAAACTTAAGGCTTGTTAATAAAAAAAGTATGGAAAGTATGGTTTATGCAGGATGTTTTGACTCGTTTAAAGGCGTAAACAGAGCTCAATATTTTACTTTGGATGCTAGCGGTAAAACCTTCATCGAAAATGCATTGAAATTTGGCAATAGTTTTCAAGAAAGCGAGGATTCTGCACAAGTAAATATGTTTGGGGAAAGTACTGGCGTTAAAATGCCTGAACCTCAAGTTCCTGAATCTGAAGATTGGAGTTTGTTTTACAAGTTAAATCGAGAGAAGGAGGTTGTAGGGATTTTCATTTCAGCACACCCTCTTGATGATTACAAAGTTGAGATAAGCACTTTTTGCAATGCAACACTTGAAGTTCTTGCTGATCCTGATGAACATAAAGGAAAAGAAGTAACAATTCCGGCAATAATTACCGATGCGCAACATTTAATTTCAAAAACAGGGAATCAGTATGGTGTGTTGCAATTAGAAGATTACACCTCTAACCAGAAAATATTTGTGTTTGGGGATGCGTATTTGAAAAACAAGCACATGCTCACTAAAGATTTATTTGTTGCAATCAGAGGGAAATTTCAAGAAAGCAAATACCCAGATAAAATAACCAAACAAAAGAAAATTGAGTTTACAATCAGCAAAATAGAACAACTTGGTGAGATGCTTCAAACCAGATCCGCCACTATGAACATCAACATTTCACTCAAGTCATTGGATCAGCTGGTTCTAAATAAAATGGACGAACTTTTCTCTGCCAGTGAGTCTGGAAATTGCTTGGTGCGCTTTATTGTGAGTGATGAATTAGATAACATTTCCGTTTCTCTACCATCCAAGCGTTTAAGAATAACTCCTACATCTAACTTGTTGGATGAATTTGTAAAAATGAAACTGGGAATATCGTTTGATAAACCGAAGGATTAATCATCAAGTAAGGCTCGTAATTCGCACAACTCATTCACCTTTTCCCCATTTCCAACTTGTTGGAAAGAAGCTATTAAATTCGTTATCATTCTTCGAATAATATCTGAATTGGAACATGGCTGATAATGCATTGAATCTGGTGCAACTTGAATGCTTTTTAGAAACTCTGAAATGTCTTCTTTTTGCAATATATTTCCTTTAGAAAAAGCATTGATGTAGAACAAAACACCATATTCATTTCCATTTGTAATGTATTGATTGGCACCATTGCTATCCATGTAAGCCAACACAAAATGATTGGGTAGATTTACCCCATAAATAGGTAAATTCAATTTCTGTGCAATTACGCTATATATAATGCTTAAACTCAGTGGATTGCCTTTCTTGGTTTCAATAACGTTGTTGAGGTAAGAGTTCACAGAAGCATGGTAGTTGCTTGAATTTCCTGAAAACCCATACTGCCCAAAAATAATTTTATTCAATACACCAACCGTTTCAAAAGCAGTCATGTTATGGTTTAGCTCTAACCAACAATCGCGTTTTACTTTTTCAATAAAATCGATAACCAACTTTTCATCTAGTCCCGGATATTGATATTTAGCTATTATCAAACTTCCAGTTAGCAAGTCTTTGGTTCTCCCTTTATACCAGGCTTGTAATTGATTTTTACAATCTCCAAATTGTATATCATGAATGATCGCTTCTATCCGCTCTTGGAATAACAAGCCAAAATTGTTGTCCTCCCAAGATTTTTCGAGCAATTTCACTGCTTCCATTCCGTACTCCATTAAACGTGAACGCACATGTGCATATATTTGCTCATCTGGGTCGTCCACCAATGAAATCAATGCCTGAAGCGAGTTTTGTTCATTCATAAAGCAAAGATAGTTGGATGTCAGGTTTTAAATCAAATGTATTTTTTCAAAGTATCAAAAATAAAATGTTTACAAGTGAGTCTATTATCGGAAAACAGTGGTTTTTCATGCTCTAAGAATGTTGCTGAAGAAATTGTTTTCTAAAATCAATAGTCGTAAATTTGAATGGAATTCATTTAAGAATAGCATCATGAAAGCAACATTGGTAATCGGAGCAACAACAAAAGAAGATCGCTATGCATACAAAGCAATTCAGTCATTGCTACTGCATAAACACAAGGTGTTTGCTTATGGAACTCGTGAAGGGAATGTATCTGGAGTAGAAATTGAAACTCACTGGAATCCGAATTGGGAAGTTGACACAATTACTCTGTACATCAATGCAGCGCGTCAAAAAGAATATTACACTCCAATACTTGAACTAAAGCCTAAGCGTGTAATCTTTAACCCTGGAACAGAGAATCCTGAATTTATTGAGCTATTACAAAATAGCAATATAATCGCAGAAGTAGCTTGTACTTTAGTAATGCTTTCGATTGGAAATTATTGATTTTTATTAAAGTGATTCCATCCTTGCGCTTTTAGTGGAATCAACGATTCATTGGTATCAACTAAATAAATACCCGCTGCAGGTTCAGTCATATAGCCCACAACTGTCATGTGCGGATTTCCTTTTATCTTGTCGTAATCTTCTTGCGCTATTGTAAAAAGCAACTCATAGTCTTCACCGCCATTTAATGCACATGTAGATGGATCCAAATTAAAATCAATTGCCGTGGTAGAAGTTAAGCTATCGATAGGCAACTTTGAGTTATACACCATAGCACCAGTATTACTCGATTTGCAAAGATGAAAAACTTCAGAAGCTAAGCCGTCTGAAATATCAATCATTGAAGTTGGAATCACATTCAACTCACGTAAGAACCTAACTACATCTATCCTTGCTTCCGGTTTTAGTTGTCGTTGAATAATGTAATCTTTTCCATCTAAATCGGGTTGAATAGCAGGATTTGCTTCAAACACACTTTTTTCGCGTTCTAACACTTGTAATCCCATATAGGCAGCCCCTAAATCTCCTGTCGTAACAAGCAAATCATTTGGTTTTGCTCCAGAGCGATACACTACGCGTGTTTTGTCAACAACTCCTACTACAGAAACGGAAATCATCAATCCTGATAGCGAGGATGTTGTATCCCCTCCAACCAAATCAACTTGAAAATGCTCACAAGCCAAACGTATTCCTTCGTAAAGTTCTTCCAACGCTTCTAACGGAAAACGACTTGAAACTGCAATAGAAACGGTAATTTGTTCTGCAACACCATTCATAGCTGCTACATCAGACACATTCACTGCTACTGCTTTGTATCCAAGATGTTTTAAGGGAACATACATCAGATTAAAATGAATGCCTTCTAATAACATATCGGTAGAAAGAAGCGTAAATTGCTCTTCATTTCTTTCCAATACGGCACAATCATCTCCAATTCCTACAACAGTTGATGCAGATTTACTTACAAAATTCTTTGTTAAGAAGTCAATTGTTCCAAATTCACCTAATGAATCAAGGTTAGTAAGTTTATTTTCAGACATCTTTTCTATTTATTTCAAAGCATCTTGCATCAATGCTTGAATCAATTTATCCGTTGAATATCCTTCGGCTTCTGCACGGTAATTTCGTACAATTCTATGTCTCAATATTGGTAAAGCTACAGCCTGCACATCTGCAATATCAGGAGAAAATCTGCCATTTAGAGCGGCATTGCATTTTGCACCAACGATTAAGAATTGAGAAGCTCTCGGCCCTGCACCCCAAGAAATAAAATCTTTTGTTAATTGCGGAGCAAGTTCATTGTCCTTTCGTGTTTTAGAAACCAATCGAACAGCATATTCCAACACATTATCCGGTACAGGAATTCTCCTGATTAGCTCTTGATACTCATTAATTTTTTGGCTATTTAATATATGATTCAATGCAATTTTGACATCTGTTGTTGTGCTCTTTACAATTGCAAGTTCTTCATTAAAACTTGGGTAATCAACCCAAATATTAAACATAAAACGATCGAGTTGAGCCTCTGGCAATGGATACGTCCCTTCTTGTTCTATTGGGTTTTGAGTAGCAAGCACAAAAAAAGGATGAGGTAATTCATACGTTGTACCAGAAGCCGTAACATGTCTTTCTTGCATTGCTTCTAACAAAGCTGCTTGTGTTTTTGGAGGAGTTCTATTGATTTCGTCAGCCAAAATAATGTTACTAAACAAAGGTCCTTTTATAAATTTAAACTGGCGTGATTCATCCAAAATTTCTGCCCCAACAATGTCTGATGGCATCAAATCTGGCGTAAACTGAATGCGGTTGAAAGATAATCCAAGTGTTTGTGAAATGGTATTTACAAGCAATGTTTTTGCCAAACCCGGCACACCAACAAGCAGGCAGTGACCACGAGAAAAAATCGAAATCAATACTTGGTCTACAACCTCATCTTGACCAACAATTACTTGATGAATTTCACTTTTTAAGCTTTTGTAATCCAAAACCAATTGTTCGATAGCTGCAACGTCAGACATACAAATTATTTTGAGAAATTAGTTAATTCAGGTTCCCATTGATAGGAAAACTTGCAGGATTTATACATATCATCAATTCGAATGTACGCAGAGGAAATCTTTGATTTCGTCCATGCTGCAATCGCCTTTTGTTTTTTATCTTCCAAAGCCACGTTGCGGAAAAGGGAATAATCATCTTTCAAATTTCCAACATGTGGCTTTGTTCTTTCAGCCACTCGTACAATGCGAATCCCTTCTTTACGCTCATTGAAATCATAATACATTGAAGGCATGGTAATCTCTTTCTCCTCCGTACCATTTGTTAATTGAAACATCATTGGGTCAACTTCATTGACTTGCTCAATGCTCCATTTAATTTCTCCATTAATTGGGTTGGTGATATATCCTTTATTTTCTTTTGTATTTGGGTCATTTGAGTAGATTTTCACTGCTTCTTCCCAAGTAATTTTGTTTTGCTTCAATTCCTGATAGCATTTTTCAATTCGTTTATGCGCTGCATCTAAACTATCCAAACTAAATTCTGGAATTATCAATATATGATTTGCCACATAGTCATCGCCTTTTCTTTCTAGCAGTTGCATAATGTGATAGCCATATTCCGTTTCAAACACCTCACTTATCTCACCCGGTTTTAAACTATAAGCGGTTGCTTCAAAGGGTTTTACCATCATACCGCGTGTTGCTTCAATTCGACCTCCTAATTTTGCACTTCCAGGATCCATGGAATGAATCCGTGCCATGCTTTGAAAGTCTTTTTTATACACAACAATTTGTTTACGTATATCAGTTAATTTATTAAGTGCCAACTGCTTGTCTGCCTTTGTAATTACAGGGAAAACCGTGATTTGTTGAAATGTCAATTGTGAATTTATGTAAGGCAAGCTATCCGTTGGAATTTGGTTGAAGAACTTTTCAACTTCCAGCGGAGAAACATCAATTTTTGAAGTTATTCCTCGTTCTATTTCTTGCCCTTGCATGCGTTGCTTTATCGTTTTCCTAAACTCTTCTTTTATTTGCAGTTTTGTTTTTCCGTAGAACGATTCAATAGTGATTGGTTTCCCATTTTCGTCTTTCGCATTTTTCATTTGATTTTCGATAACACGCAAACGATTTTCCATTTCAGCATCTACCTGTCCATCACTAATTACCACAGAATCCAATTCTGCCTGATTCACCAACAAAAAACTATACAGCATTTGTTCAAGCATTTCGCATTCATTGATTTGATCTTCTGGAGTGCCATTTTGAATAGCCAATTGTTTTTGCCCTTGAATTTCTGAATACAACACGATATTATCCCCAACTTGAGCAACAACTTTATCTATCAATTTGGCTTGAGAGAATCCAAAAGATTGAAACAATACAAAGCATAAAGTCAGTATTCCGATGTTTTTTTTCTGCATAAATTTTTGCTTTAACAAGCTTAAAAAATGAAAACCTCACTATTGAGGTTTTCAAGTATTCTTACTTATTGATGTTCAAAAGTACTTCTTCATTTATTGTAATAGGGTGTTTTTTAGCCAATTCATCTAGCCAAACTTTCTCCAAATAATTTTGATAATCAGAAGTTGCTAAGCCACGTGCCTCAGACAATACTTTAAGATCTGGCTCCAATACCTTATCCACTTTAACAATGTAGTATTTCCCATCAAATAAATAAGCTGGATTCACCCCTTTGTTTAACACACGATCTTTCAAGTAAGTTGTATTGTCAGCTTCTAATTTTCCAGTTTTTACACGTAAATTTAACTCAGAGTCTTTGTTGATTACATTGATAACTGTTTTTGAGCTGATTGTATCACTTTTTAGCATTGTTGCAACTTTCTTTGCAATATTTTCATTTGCGCATTCATACACATAACAATCATATCGCTTGCCCCATTTGTAAGATTGGTTGTTGCTGGTGAAATAATCTTTTAACCCGTTTGTATCTCTTATTGCTTTATTCCACACTTTATCAGACATGATTTCATAAAGTAAAATTCCATCATGATATTCTTGCATCAGTGCTTTAAATTCTGGGTATTTTTGTTCCAAACGAGCATCTTCATACGCCAAAACTTCTTGATTTTGCCATGCTTTGTATTGTTTTGACACCAAAGATTTTACATCCATCTCTGGGAAATTTCTGAAGTTTTTAACCAAGTATGTAGCAAATTGTTTTTGAGTATATGCTGTGTTGCTCAATTTAAACATTTCAACATTCGTTTTCAATTTGTCAGCATTCCATCTTCCTGCAAAGTAACTTGTGTCCATGTTTTGCACAAACCATTTTGAAGCTTTTTTGTAATTCTCTTTAACTCCATATTCTTTTTTCAATTTAACTATAAAAGAAGATTGAGTAACATTTGAGCGTTCGTCCTTGTTTACTTTTGTTTGAATTTCTCTTTCCAATTCACTAAATGGCTTTAATGGTGTCAAATCCAAACGCTTAATTATATGAAAGCCGTAAGCCGTTTTAATGGGTTCAGAAATATCGCCATTTGCCTTCAATGCATATGCAGCTTCTTCAAATTCAGGAATCATGCGTGTAGAAGTTCCTGTTCCGAAAAGTGGCAATTCACCTCCTCTACTTGCTGTTTGCGAATCATCTGAAAACTCTGAGGCCAATTTCTCAAAAGCTTCTCCCGCCTTTAATTTAGCATAAATTTCATCAATCATCTTTTTTGCAGACGCCACGTCTTCATCCGACGCATCTTTACCGGTTGCAATCATAATGTGTGCTGCTTTCATTGTACCACGAGCAGGTCTTGTTTCAATCACTTTTACCAAATGGTATCCAAAACGTGTGCGTATAGGGTTTGATACTTTTCCAATTGGAGTAGTGTATGCAGCTTGTTCAAAAGGATACACCATTTGGAAAGCAGTGAAAAAGCCTAAATCTCCGTCATTTTTAGCTACTGAAGGGTCTTCTGAACCACCAGGACCTTTAGCAACTGCAATAAAATCCTCTCCGCCGTCTATTCTCTTTTTCAATGCCATTATGCGATTGTACGCTTTTAATGTGTCTTCAGGTGAAGCATTTGGAGCAACTTTGATAAGAATGTGTGCTGCATGAACTTCATTTTTCATTCGGTTATAAGCTTCTTTTACAATGGCTTCATTTTGAGTTGAATCAACCATGTAGGGTTGAGCCAATTGTTTGCGATATCCTTCCAATTCGCGTTTCAATCTTGGAATTGTATCGTATCCAAGAGATTCAGCTTCTGCCACTTTTAGCTTGAACTTTTTATACAATTCCATGTAATCGTTCAGCGTTTTAGCATCAAATTTTGGGTCGTTGTTGTTTTTTAAGTAAATCTGTAAAAATTCGGCTTTATAAACTGGTTTACCATCAATAGTCATTACTACAGCTTCTTTGGGAGTACTTTGAGAAAAGGCATGACCTGTAAGAGACAAAATTAGAGTAAGAAATAATCGTTTTTTCATAGTTTTAAAATAACTTTAATAAGTCGAATGTCAAAAATAATACAATGTTTTTCAATATCAGTGATTTCAGATGGAATTAAGTAATTTTTAAAGAATATTAACTGAAAAAAACCTGAACTCACATGAATTCAGGTTAACGTTTTAAACTCAGAATTATTATTTCAAGCTATAATTTGGAGCTTCACGTGTAATTGTCACATCATGAGGGTGTGATTCGCGAATACCTGATGAAGTGATGCGAACAAATTCAGCACCTTTCAGATCTGCAATTGTAGCCGCTCCGCAATATCCCATTCCTGCTCTCAATCCTCCAATAATTTGGTAAACAACTTCAAACAAATATCCTTTGTATGGTACACGTCCAGAAATTCCTTCAGGCACCAACTTCTTTATGTCATCTTCTGCATCTTGGAAATATCGATCTTTTGAGCCTTTTTGCATTGCTTCCAAAGACCCCATTCCACGGTATGATTTAAACTTTCTTCCTTCGTAAATGATTGTTTCACCTGGTGATTCATCCACGCCAGCAAACATAGAACCTAACATTACTACATCTGCTCCTGCTGCAATTGCCTTTACAATATCTCCTGTATAGCGTATTCCGCCGTCTGCAATAACAGGAACGCCTGTACCTTCCAAAGCTAACGCAACATCGTTAATCGCAGTTAATTGAGGTACGCCAACACCAGCAATAACTCGAGTTGTACAAATTGACCCTGGTCCAATACCAACTTTTACAGCATCAGCACCAGCTTCTGCTAAAAATTTTGCAGCTTGTGCCGTAGCAACATTCCCTACAATTACGTCAAGTTTAGCATGTTTAGCCTTTACTTCTTTTAGTTTATTTACTACTCCCTCGGTATGTCCATGTGCAGTATCAATTACAATTGCGTCAACACCTGCATCAACCAATGCATCAACACGCTGAAGCGCATCTTCTGTAACGCCAACAGCTGCAGCTACACGCAAACGACCATACTGATCTTTACAGGAGTTTGGGTGAGTTTTAACCTTGATAATATCACGGTAAGTTATCAACCCTATGAGTTTGTAATTTGAGTCAACAACTGGTAATTTTTCAATTTTATTTTCTTGCAAAATTTCTTCTGCAGCGTGCAAACTAGTTCCATCTGTTGCTGTAACCAAGTTTTCTTTGGTCATAATTTCACGAACAGGTCTGTTGTTGTTTTTTTCAAAACGCATATCTCTGTTGGTGATAATCCCTTTCAACTTTTTATTTTCATCAACAACAGGGATTCCACCAATTCTAAACTCTTTCATCAGTTTCAGAGCATCTGCCACCAAAGCATTTTCTGGCAAAGTTACCGGGTCTAAAATCATCCCACTTTCAGAACGTTTAACTTTACGAACTTCCAAAGCTTGTGCTTCTATAGACATGTTTTTATGAATTACACCTATACCGCCTTGTTGTGCTAGAGCAATTGCCATATCTGCTTCTGTAACTGTGTCCATTGCAGATGAAACAATTGGAGTATTCACTTCGATATTTCGAGAAACTTTGCTTTTTAAGCGAACATCACGAGGTAAAATTTTAGAAAAAGCGGGAACTAAAAGTACGTCATCAAATGTGAGACCTTCCCTTGCGGAATTGAGATTGGGCAGTGCCATGTGTGAACCTATATTTACAAATAAATTCCCGCAAATTTACGGTAATTTTAAAAATATTCAAAAAAAACAACACGTTTTTACGATAATTTATTTCTTAACGCTTTCCAAAATATGTTAAAGACTTTTTCTTTTCAGTAGTTAATAATAATTATTTTGTAATCTTTGTTTTATGAAAATCAAAATAACGTTTATATTGTTGCTATCGTGTATGGCAACTCTTTCGTTTGCCCAAACGCAGCAAAACTCAAAGAACTTGATTCAACTTTCAGGTGTTGTAGTTTCGTCTGACAGTTTATACGAAATGCCTTATGCTGCAGTGTATAACAAAACAAAGAGACATGGGTTAATTGCTGATATTTACGGATTTTTCTCGATTGTTGCCCAACCAGGTGATACCATTATGTTCAAATATTTTGCTTACAAACCCTCATCGTATATTGTTCCAGATACGCTGAAAGATGAACGTTATTCGATAATTCACATGATGGATCCAGATACCATTCAACTTCATGAAGTGGTTGTATATCCTTGGCCTTCAAAAGAAGCGTTTGCACGCGCATTTGTAGAAATGAACCCGTATGAAGACGCCTTATTACGTGCTCAAAAACAACTTTCTGGCCAATCCCTATCAAACTTAGCATCTTTGGTTTCCAGTGATGGATCTTTGTCTTTCGGAAACACAATGAATCAGCAAAACACTCGACTGTACACAATGGGACAATCACCAGTGAACAATTTACTGAACCCATTTGCTTGGGCATCATTCATTCAAAAATGGCGAAAGGGAGAATTGAAAAGGAAATAATTTCAATACCAAGAATGGATAATTCCCATAACGGCTACAAAAACTCCTATTAACGTTCCAATTAATGTCATTCGTGTTCTTTTTCTTAAATACAAGAACGAACAGAAGAAAACTGAAAACACGCCAATTACAATGCTTAGTGTACTTAATGTAAACAATTGATTTTCAAAACGCTGACTCAAGGCAATTGTATATTCATCTACGCGTATGTCATTGTTGCTATTCAGGGTTTCTAAAAAAGGAACAATAGCAAATTGAGAATAAAGAACCAATAAAAGTCCGCAAAAACTTATTACAAATCCTATAGCTGAAAGTACTCTCATAAAAGCAAAAATATAAATTATTTACAAACCTAAACCGATTATTCTCCAGCGTATTCTACTCCATTTCTTGGAGTCTCCCAAATTACTACTTTTAACTTTAAGTGTGCTGGTATTTTTGCTCTTAGAATATTCCAAACAACGATTGAAATATTTTCTGCTGTTGGAATAAGTTGCTCAAACTCTGAGCAATCTAAATTCAAGTTTTTATGATCAAAACGATCAACAATATCATGTTTTATCAGATCAGAGAGTTCTTTCATATCCATTACAAATCCAGTATCAGAGTCAATCTTCCCTTCCAATTCAACAATCAACCTATAATTATGACCATGGAAATTTGGGTTGTTGCATTTCCCAAAAACTGCTTGATTTTTCTTGTCATCCCATTTTGGATTAAACAAACGGTGTGCAGCATTAAAGTGTTCTTCTCTATAAATTTTCATGTTTTAGCTCGTTTTCAATTTTTGTTCTATACTCTTTCAACAATATCTTAAACCACAAGGTAAATTTAGCAGGATCTTTGTCAACCATGGTCAGCAATTCCTTCCATTCAACCCATTCAAAAGCACTTACTTCATCTGTATTAATTAATGGATTTCCGGAAAATTCTCCAAATAATACATAATCCAATTCGTGTTCAATTAATCCGTTTTCAAGTTCTCCTTTATAAATAAAAGAAAACGAATGCCTTAATGCACACTGAACGCCCATCTCTTCCATTAATCTTCTATTTGCAGCATCTAAAACAGATTCATTCTCACGTGGATGCGAACAACAAGTGTTTGTCCATAAACCTGCTGAATGGTATTTGACCATACTGCGCTGCTGTAATAAAACACGAGTGTCCTTGTACAAAATAATTGAAAAAGCACGATGTAGCACCCCTTTTTGGTGAGCATCAAGCTTATCCATTATACCGATAACATGATCAGTTTCGTCAACCAAAATTACCTTTTCACTCATGCCGCAAAATCTTGCTACTAAAATAATAGAATAAAGTAAGAATGTCTCTAATCAACATGAATTCATCGAATAATGTATCTATTTCATCGTCAAGTTTTTTAAAAAAAATAAAGCAATTTTGAAAAAAAATTTATCTTTGTAGTAAAACTTATTGAACATCAACTATTATTTTGTTCGTTACTATGAAAAATTCTTGGGTATTAATTCTATTTTTAGCAGGATTCTTTAGCATTAATTCATGTTCAGATTCTCCTAGTGATACAACTCAAACAGATGAAGAGTTGTATGAATTTCAAGGTTTTTCATTGAAGCCATTTGATATTCCTGTCATGATTATGCTGCCGGATGAAACAGCAAATATTGGAGCTTCTACTCAACCCGAGGTAATTCACGAGGAAGGAGGTTTTAGATGGGAAATCAATGTTGGTCCAAACTTCAATATGGTAATCGATGATTGGGGATCAGACAGAGAAATGATTTCTACTGAAAAAAAGCGCTTAGAGAGTTTAGAATTTTATAAAATCAACTATTTGGTTGAAAGCCCTGAATTGATTGTATATGAACGTGAATTGAAAGTTAGTGGCAGTAAAAAAGCGTCAAAATCTGTTGGTGTTGAGCACAAAACATTTCATGTATACGGGCAAAAGGTAATCAATGACATCACTTATGTTTTCAGAAGCCGTGATGAAGGATTCGAGAAAATAATTATTGATTTAATGACAAAATCAATAAAATCTGTGAAGTCACTGGAAGAAAAGGAAGTACAAAGCTAAACTATCATTTCATGACTATTCGTACTGTTTGTCGAGTACGCTGTTCAACAAAAACTTCTTTTAATCCTGTAATTTTTGCAATAGTTTCAGCGTTGTAATGCCGAATAGTAGCCAACGTTAACGATTCATTATACTTCACTTTATAATTCTCTTTCAAAGCATGTGCAATTGATACAGGGTCAGATTTTGCACGATCGAAAACAATTGAGAAACTCAATGCCGTATTTTGCATCAAGTTTACTTTTACCCCTAAATCAGTGAGTTTTTGAAAAATATCAACAAAATTCTCCTCATCAATAAACGAAAAATCTATTGGCAAAAAAGACATGAGCACCTGATCTTTCTTGATGATAAAAGAAGGAACAAAAGCGTCAAATGCTGTGTCTTCTTGAATAATTGTTCCGTCTTTTTCAGGATGAATAAACGATTTTACAAACAAGGGAATATTTTTATTTTGCAGCGGTTTCACAGTTTTTGGATGTATCACTGAAGCTCCGTAATAAGCCAATTCTATAGCTTCTTTGTATGAAATCTTATCCAGTTTAATCGTATCAGCAAACAATCGTGGGTCTGCATTCAGCATGCCATCAACATCTTTCCAAATGGTAACGGATTCAGCATTGATGCAAAAAGCTAAAATTGCCGCAGTATAATCTGAACCCTCACGCCCCAACGTAGTAGTATCTCCATCAGAAGTGTTTCCAATAAACCCTTGAGTTACAACAACAGCATGTTTTTGAAAAAGCGGAAGCAGTGTTGACTGAACAAGATTTTGTGTTTCATTCCAAAGCACTTTACCTTCTCTAAAGTTTGGTGTTGTCAAAATAATCTTTCTGCAATCAAGCCAACTAGATTCACAGCCTTTCAATCGAAAATAGCGCTCAACAATTAAGGTAGATAACACTTCTCCACATGAAACTATTTGGTCGTAAACAAAATCAAAATTTTTCAACTCTAATTTTTCAAAGTGCTGCTTCAAAAAGGTGAATTGATCATCAAGAACGTTAACAATCTCTTGCTTTAAATCTCCAAATAATTGGTCTACAATTGATAAATGAAAGTTTTGAATTTGCTCCAAGTTAACATAAAAAGTCTTTTCATCTTTATTCCACAGCGCGTATGCTACCTCTTCCAACTGATTGGTTGTTTTCCCCATTGCAGAAACAACCACAACAATCTTGTCTTGTGGATATAGAGAAACAATTTTACGGGCGTTTTCTACTGCATTTGCGTCTTTAACCGAAGCACCACCAAATTTAAAAACCTTCATTTTCGAAAATTATTCCACAAATGTAAATTCAAAACTACTATCCAAAACAAAAAAACAAAAAAAAGACCTCTAAGAGGTCTTTTCAATCATTTGTTCAAAATCTTACTTCTTTAAAGCTTCTGCTTTTAACGTAATGTCCAACCCAAACTCAACTCCTGGTTTCACGTATTGATTTGGTTTAATTTTCTCCTCTTCAGGATCTGGTTTAAAGCCTGAAGCGTCCATTGATGAAAAATCAACTGTGAAATCACCTTTTATATGCAATTCTTTATCCGATTTATGTACAGTAACTGGCACTGTTGCTTTTACCTCTTTTTTATTAACATGAATTACCAACTCCGCATTCTTATCTTTTATTGAAAGAATTTCTACTTTAACAGAAGGATAAGCTTCTGAATTAAAAAAACGAGGAGAATTTAAGTGTGAAAGCAGCTTGTCCTTTCCTGTTTCTGGCGTTAACTCAGAAACTATTGTTCCTAAATCAACAGTAAAAGTCCCAGACTTGAATGCATCACCTTGATAAACAACACTTCCTTCTTTCACTTCCACAGTTCCAAAGTGATTGTGTGAATCATCAGCATAAATACCTTTCCAATTCAGCGTTGAAACTTCATCTAATTTATAAGTTGTTTCTTGGTTTTCAACCGCGCCACCACAAGCACTCAACAATGTTAATGCTGCTAGTGAAAATGTAAACATCAATGTTCTTTTCATATTTTTGATTTAATTTTTCACAAATATACAGTTTTTATTTACCATGGTATCTTTTTAAGATTTGTTAACTACTTCGTTAAAAAATAGCGTTTAGATAATGACGGAGAGAAACATAAAAAAGTGTACTTTCGTATCAATGAGTATAAAAGTTGAAAAAAGAGGAATTAAAACAAACTATGTCTCAACAATAATTGGGATTTCGTTGGTTTTGTTTATGATAGGAATCGTATTAGCCGGTGTAATTGGATTGGATTCAATTCAAAAGCAGGCAAAAGAAAATCTACACGGTGATTTATTTTTCAAATCTGAATACAATTCAGCAGATATAAAACAAGTAGAACAGACATTAAAGTCTTGGGATTGTTTCAAAGAAGTAGAATTTATTTCACCTGAGCGTGCAATAGAAGAATTTAAAGGTTCGAATCAAAACAGTAAAGAAATATTGGCAATTTTTGATGGTGAAAATCCACTTCCGCCTACCATCAACTTTCATCCTAAAAGTAATTTTGCCACAAAAGAAGGCATGAAAGAAATTGAAAAAAGGATTACAGAAAAGTTTGGCAACATGATCGCTGAAATAAATTACGACAAAGTAGCTCTTTCTGAAGTAAACCTAGGATTCAAACAATTTGCATTTCTAATATTATTTGTTGCATCGTTGTTAATTGTTATAGCTGTTGCTATGATTAACAACACCATTCGTTTAGCACTCTATGCCAAGCGTTTTACCATAAAAACTATGCAATTGGTTGGAGCAACCAGTATTTTTATCCGCCTTCCTTTTTTGAGACAAGCTATTTATTTAGGTGTAATATCAGGCATTATAGGCATGTCGTTGCTTATGACTTTGTTTTTTGCATTGAATAATGTAATAGATGTTGTTGAAATTAACATTACATTTTCAGAGATAATCATCCTCTTTACTGCTTTAATCAGTATCGGCTGTTTGTTAACGATGCTTTCCACATGGTTTGCTTTAAATAAATATTTGAGAACCAAATTGGATGATTTATATTAAATTAGCACCATGAAAAATAAATTTGAATTTTCCATCAAAAAAGCAAACCTTAAAATCATTTTAATTGGGCTTGCAATAAACATTCTTGGCTATTTATTAATGATTGGTGGTGGCTCAGACGATCCGAATGTATTTTTGAAGGATGAATTGTTTTCAACTACAAGAATTACCATTTCTCCAATTTTAATCGTTGCCGGTTTCGTGATCATGATTTATGGAATTATGAAATCTGACCATAAAGCAAATTCCGAAAAATAATACATGAATTGGTTTGAAGCTATTGTGTTGGCCTTAATAGAGGGTCTAACCGAATTT
>JBDHXR010000028.1:0-24226 GCA_039810825.1 Fluviicola sp. | reverse complement strand
TAAACCAGTTGAAGCGTCTTACTGTGTATGGACAGTTGTTTGCACAATATCTTGTACCAATACAACGGTTATATGCCATTTGGTTCAATCCTTCGTTGGAATGTGTAGTAGCCGCAACCGGGCAAACTGACTCACAAGGAGCATGGTTACACTGCTGACACATCATTGGCATGTGAACTACCATTGGATTAGCAACCGGTACTTCTGCAGCGTGGTAATCCAATTCTCCTAATTTAGGATTTTTGCGCGTACCAACTGTAGCTTCTTCACTTGATGCAAAATAACGGTCAATTCTTAACCAATGCATTTCACGACCACGTCTAACTTCATCTTTACCAACTACAGGAACGTTGTTTTCAGATTGGCATGCAATTAAACAAGCACCACAACCAAAACATTTATTCAAGTCGATAGTCATTCCCCAACGGTGACCTACATTTTCAACCGGGTGAGCATCCCATAAATCAAACTCAGACACAGGCACTGCACCATGATGCGTTTCGATAACATGTTTGTGGTTATATGCTTCTGGCTCTTCGTTTTGATATACACTTAATGTAGTGTCTCTAACAATTGAGTTACGAGCCATTACAGTGTGATGAATTTGCGTAGAAGCGATTAAATACATTCCTGATTCTTTCGCTAACTTACCGTTTGAAATTACATCATAGTTATATGAATCATTCTCAAAACTTACAAAACGGAATGCATTCTTTCCGACTGGAATTCTATTTCCTTTTTCATCGGTTGCAAAGCCTCCATATTGTTTTGTTACATAAGCAGCATTTCCAATTTCCTCATTTCCTTCACCACGGCCATAACCCAATGCGATACCGATAGTACCATAAGCTTGTCCAGGTGATGGGTAAACAGGCAACGTAAACTTCTCATTTCCACAAGAAATTGTAGCCATGTTCAATCCATTTTCTTGGTCAAAAGTTACAGCATACCCTTCTTTACTCATTGTTTCAGGAGCCATAGTTATATAGTTATCCCAAGTAACTTTAGAGATCGGATCTGGTAATTCTTGTAACCAAGGGTTTCCAGACATATTTCCATTTCCAATACCAGTCTTTTGATACAAGACAACTTCCAAATCTCCACCTTTAGGTAAAGAAGAAGAAACCCCACTCATTGCTGTTTCATTAAACATCAACGTAAAAGGTGTTACAGCAATTGCATCCGCACAGCTGTTGTGTACAGCCATTTGGAAGAACGTATTGAAATCAGTATATTTTGTTTGAAGAGGAAATAAATTTGCTTCCCAATTTTTAGAAATATAATCATAAGCAACACGTGAATCTTTACCTTCACGTTTTGCACTACCTGCCCAAACCAATAAAGATTCAAGAGCAGAAGCTGTATCAAACAATGGACGAATAGTTGGCTGAGCCATCGCATATTGTCCGGCTTTTGGACTGTAATCCATCCAACTTTCTAATCCATGTAAGTCTGGAGCAATATATTTACATTTTGTAGCAGTTTCATCTGCATATAAAGAGAAAGAAACAGAAAGCTTAACATTTACCAAAGCTTCTCCAAACATTTTACCGTTTGGCAAATGGTAAACTGGATTTGTACCTAAGAACAAAACCGCTTGAGGAGCTCTACCACTGATACAATCTGTAACAAAATCATTCATTTTCTTGTCTTCAGATTGGAACATGTTCAAAGCTTGATCCATCAAAATTGTTTTGCCGTATGCTCCTAATACAGTATTCAACTTGTTAGCAAGAATTTGAACACTTTTATTGTTGGAACCAACTACCACTAAAGAATTTCCTTTAGAAGCTTTCAACGACTTTACAGCCTCATCTGCAATAGCAGCTACATCCTTTCCTAGAGATGAAGAAACACCAGATTTAACACCAAATTTCTCAAGAATATATGCTAAAACATTTGCTTGTTCACTTGGTTTAATCATTTCTCTGTAATCGGCATTAGAACCAGTAATAGACATCACAGATTCAAACTGAAAATGCTTGCTCATCCAATCTGCATCCGGATTTCTACGTTTAGCATAATCAATTGAATAGACACTTCCAAGCAACCAAGAATCCAAGAAATCTGCACCAATACTAACAATTGTTTGAGCCTCAGCAAAATTGTAATCTGGAATAGCACGTACTCCAAAAGACGCCAAATTTGCTTCTCTCATTCCATTGTAAGAAATTGCATCATACTGAATCAAATTGAAGTTAGGAGTAGCACCCTCAACATTTGCTGCCAATTCAGTCGCTCCATAAAGACTTGTTGATAAATCAGCAATCGCTTGTTTCATAGAAGGCGAAATAATCGAATTTGCTACTACGGTAATTTTTCCACCGCTTGCAGCAATACTCTTTAATTCATCTTGTACTTCTTTATCTAAATCAGCCCAAGAGATGTCTTCAGTTCCTTTTTTAGCAGTTCTCAAACGAGCACTATCATATAAAGAAAGAACAGAAGCAACAACTTGTGCATTTACTCCACCTTGAGTGAAACCGAAATCACGATTTCCTTTTATGTAAATTGGTCTACCTTCACGTGTTTTCACCACGATATTTGCATACGAATTACCATCGTAATACGTAGAAGCATACCATGTTGCAACCCCAGGGTTAACATTTTCTGGTTTAATTACATAAGGTATAGCTTTTGTAACAGGTGCTTCACAAGCAGCAACTGTAGCAGCTGCTACACTAAAACCTAAAAATTTCAAGAAATCACGACGAGCTGTTGATGTTTCAGCAAGCTTATCGTCTCCCAAAAATTCATCAACTGAAGACTGAGGGAAAAACTCACTATTTTTTGATTCAACGAAAGCAGGTGTTTCGTGTAATTCATCAAGTCCTTTCCAATATTTTTTTGACATATTCTGAATCTTTATTTGACAACTTAGCGATTAATAATGGCATTTAGCACATTCCCAACCACCCAATTCTTTAACTGTTATTTTCTTATCAGCCATTAGCTGTTTATACAATTTTTTGTCTTTCAACAAACGGTTATGTAGTTCCGTATAGTAATTATTTCCTTTTGCATCTAAGTTGCCGTTAGAAATTTCTTTCTCAGCGTGACACTCAATACACCAACCCATTGTTAAGGTTGCATTGTGTAAAGGAATATTGCCTTCAATTTTATTCAACTCTTCAACTGGAACTACGCGTGCAGTTTCTTTTTGTTTTGTCATATCACCGTGACATTGCTTACAGTCAACGCCTCCTGCAACTACGTGTTGTTGGTGACTAAAGTAAACGTGATCCGGTAAAACATGGACTTTATTCCACATAATAGGTTTTGTTTTCCCAGAATACGTTTGTTTTTCATGGTCATAACCAGCAGCTTCGTAAATTGTAGCAATTTTAGCCTGTTGTTCTGGTGTAGTACCATTGATTTGTTTGTGACAATTCATACATACGTTTACCGTAGGAATACCAGACGTTTTTCCATCTATTGCTGAGTTGTGACAATAACGGCAGTCAATTCCGTTTTTACCCGCATGTATATCATGTGGAAACTCAATTGGCTGAGATGGGTGATAATCCTCAACAACACCAATTGTGTATAACGACAAGAACAAATAAGTAAACAAAGTAATTACAATGATCAAAGATAAGAAACCAACATAACGTTTGTTTTTCCATGCCCAAGATCTAAACTCTTGTGCATAAGACAAATTATCTTCTGCTCCTCTACCTTCTCTTTCGTTGATTGTATTTTGAAGTTCTCTTCTAAAGCCACCAACTGCTAAGGCAACAACGAAGAATATTACTCCAAATACAAACCATCCCATTGGGAAAGAATCTTCTTCAACCTCAGCTGATTCTGTTGTTCCGCCTGCCGCACCTGCATCTGCTGCTTTTGCTGCTGCCGGATCTGGTTGAGCATCTACCCAATCAAAAATTGCTTCAACGTCTTTGTCTTTTCCAGCAAACTCAGGGAAAGCCGGCATGGCGATTGGTCTAGAATCTGCAACTTGTTTTGCATACGGATCAGACGCAGCACAAGCAGCTGAGTTTACAACCCATGCGTGTAAAGATCCTGGTTTAGCACCTCCTTCTTCCCACTTTTTGCGGACTTCAAAAAGTTTTGGTCCTGTACCATCCTTGTGTGGTTGGTGACACGTAGCACATTTGGCTTTGAATAATGCTCCTCCGTCTTGAGCAAAACCATTTAACGAAGTTGCAACAAACAATGCTGTTAACACTCCGAAATACAATTGTTTTATACCTCTAAACATCTGATTCTTAGATATTTTTGTTTTTATTAAGCTTCTTAAATAACATGCTGACATGCTATTTGACGTTGGCAAATTTAGAAGAATTCATATATCAGCTGACACTTTGATGACAATTTCTTAGTGGATATTGTCAATTTAAAATCATTCTAAATAAATATGAATCCTAAAAAGTTAGCACTTCGCTTTGTTTCAAATAATTAATCCTAAATTCAATGTTTGGCACAATTTTTTAAGATAAAAAAGTCTTAAATTGAAATATGAATTTTCTTCCTTATTATTGCACTATGAAAAAAATTAATTTACTTTTTGCTTTTATCCTGACTTTCACACTAAATGGATTTTCTCAAATTACTGTTGTAAAAGATGGACGGATTGACGAATTGATAAAAAAGCAAAGTGAAATTATTCCACCGGCTACATCATTAGAAATTCCAGGATATCGATTGCAGTTAACTTTTGAATCTAGCAGATCAGATTTAGACAATGCTCGATCCCGTTTCATAGCTCAATATCCGAAAATAGATACATACGTATCTTTTAGCGCACCATACTATTTCTTAAAAGTAGGTGATTTTAGATCTCACCTAGAAGCTGAAAAAATAAAAAGTGAAATCAGCGCACAATTTCCAACGTGTATGATTATCAAAGAACAAATCAATTTACCGAGAATAGATCAATAAAATGCTTGATCACATCCAATCACTCCTTTCAAAATTTTCAAGTACTACTCTAAAAGAGATCGAAAAGAGTGCATTGATGAATCGTGTGGATGAAAAATTTGTAATTCCGCTTTCAAAACTAGATGAACTATTAACTGCATTACAAAACGAATACCATGTATTGCAAATAAATGGGTTGAACGTGTTTCAGTATTCTAGTTTGTATTTTGATTGCAAAGATTATAGATTCTACCTTGATCACCATAATGGAAGAAGCAACAGAAACAAAGTTAGAATTCGAAAATATTGTGACACAGGAGAAACATATTTGGAAGTAAAGAAGAAAACAAAAGAACGCACAATAAAAAAGCGCATTAAAATTGCAGATTTTACAACCGACCTTTCAGATGAAAATAAGACTTTCATTCAAAATCAACTTGGAAACAATGCTGACTTACAAGCAGTTTTATATAATGATTACAAACGAATAACACTTATCCACAAAACTAAAACTGAGCGTGTTACGTTTGATTTTGATATTCGAAGCAAGTCGGTTGACCTACTTGTTGAAAAAAATAAATTAGCTCAACTTGTAATTGTGGAAATCAAACAAGAAAGAGCAGATAGAAGTTCAATCTTGTTTCAGACAATGAAGGCAAAACATATTCGTCCGTTGAGGATTTCAAAATTTTGTTTTGGCATATTCGAATTATATGATAATTTAGCCCTCAAATCAAACAGATTTAAACCTCGTTTGATGCAATTACACAAGGTGCTACAATAACTGTAACACTACTATTTATGCTGCTTTATGGATATTAAACTATTCGGAATTCCACTATACACGAATGATGTTTTAAACTTATTATTTAGGCTCACGCTAAATATTCTAGTTCTTGTTATCTTAATTCGTTTTCTGTATTACACAAAATCTAGAAGAAAAGATTACTTATTCACTTACTTCCTTTTTGGAATGGTCACATTTTTTCTGTGTTTTGGTTTGAAAAAACTAGAAATTGATATGGGAATGGGGCTTGGCTTATTTGCCATCTTTGGAATTTTAAGATACCGAACAGAAGGCATTGAGATTAAAGAAATGACCTATCTGTTCTTGGTAATTGGACTTTCCGCAATAAATGCACTAGCCACTGAGCAAATTTCTCTGCTTGAAATGGGGTTAATAAACCTCGTTTTACTGGTTATTACAGCCGGTTTAGAGCACTTTTGGCTTTTAAAACACGAAGCTAGAAAATTGATTATCTATGACCGGATAGACTTAATAACACCAGAAAAGTCGAGCGAACTTAAACTGGATTTAGAAAAAAGAACAGGACTGAAAATCAAGAAAATAGAAATTGGCAAAATCGACTTTTTACGTGATGTTGCTCACATCTTGGTGTATTACGATGGAGAAATTGAGCACCTTGCTCCCAATTCACAATCTATTGAATAATACAGTTATTTAGATTTTGAAGGAAAATTTACCATTACTCCAAAGCGTAGATTAAAGGCGTTGTACCATTCTTTGTGGGGTTCTTGTTTTCCATAAAAATTGGTTAAATTCATGGTATAGGCAGGCATTAAATACAAAGAGCCATAACGCCAAAAACGATACTGAATGCCTCCGGAAAAGATGATTCCAAATCCAAAACTGTTTAATCCCGCTAAGTTTTCTTCACGCTGAAAAAAAGGAGCCGATGGATAGTTCAACGTAGTTTCTACAGTTTTCTGAAGCGGAAGAAAAGGAGCGATTCCTGCCCCAGCAAGCAATTGAATTCGTTTTTCACCATAAGTGTAATACCCCAAAATAGGAAATGAAAGTGTGTTGATTTTTCGCAGATAATCTCCATCTACACCTTTATCAGGAATAGGCCCGGAGTATGACACTTGATAACTATCAAAACTTACTCCTAACTCAAATGAAAAATACTTCGTCAACCTATTTCTAACTCCAAGACCGTAACTGAAGGTATTTAACACCTTCTCATCTGCACGTATGCCAATGGGTTTACCAAAAATGGTAGAGTTTTGAGCTAGTTTATGACTATTAAAATTGACCGACATACCAAGAAATACAGAAAAATCTCCTACTCCTCCGTTTGGAACATATTTTTCAAGAGGGACTTTGTCTTTTTTTTCAGTCTTCTTCTTCGTTATCTTTTTGGGTTCACCTTGTTTCCCAGAAGAAATTTGTCCGAAAGAAACAGTGTTTGAGAGAATTAAGAATATAAAAATTGAAATATATTTCATGAAATATGTATTTTCGTGAGAGTATTCTATTTTTTTCACTAAAAATAGACAATTGCATTTAACTAAACGAAATAAAATGTCAAAAATTGAAAAACCATCAAAAAAGAAAAAAAGTTTCTTGCGCAGATTTATTAAATGGAGTGGAATTAGTTTATTCCTTTTAATCATTATCATCATTTTAATACCGATATTATTTAAAAATCAAATCAAAGACATGGTATTGAAAGAAGTGAGCAAATCGCTGAAAGCAGATGTGACCTTAAAAGACTTTGATTTAACCTTTCTATCCACTTTTCCGAGCGTTAGCATTCAACTATTCGAAACCAAGATAACAGGTAGAACGGAATTCAAGGGCGTAGAGTTGGCGAAAATTGGAAAAATTCAAGCAAACGTCGGTTTATGGGATGTAATAGGTGGTGATGAAATCGAAATTCGTAAAATATATATTGAAGATGCCAATTTTGATGTACGTGTGGACCCTGCTGGAAAAGCAAATTACGACATTGTTATTCCAACAGAAGAAAGACCAAAAGAAGATCAAGAACCATCTAAATTTGCTTTGTCACTAAACGAATATGAGCTAAAAAACATCCATGTTGTTTATGATGACCAAGCCGGTAAAATGTATGCAAACATTAAAAATCTAAATCACTCCGGGAAAGGCGATTTAACAGAAGACATCGTTGATTTTGTTACTCAAACAACCATGGATGAACTTACTTTTGAGATGGATGGCTTAAGCTACCTTTCAAAAGTTAAAACAAATGCTGATGTCAATTTAAAAATGGAATTTAACGACGACGATTCAAAATTTACGTTGCAAGAAAATAGCATCGCTTTGAATAATCTAAAATTGTCTTTAGATGGATTTTACCAGCTATTGAAAGACCATTCTGAAATGGATTTGAAGATGAATACAAATCAAATTTCATTCAAAGATTTGCTTTCATTGGTGCCAACTTTTTACCAAAGCGGCTACGAAAAAATGATAGCAAAAGGAGATTTAAAGTTAAATGGTGAAGTGAAAGGTCGCTTAGACGACAAAAATTTACCAGGTTGGGATTTTGGCTTACTTGTTAAAAATGCAAGTGTTAAATACCCAGACTTGCCCGGTTCAATAAGCAACATAAACATTGATGCAGGTTCTAAATTTGCAGGTGGGTCGAATTTGGATAAAATGACCATTGATGTTACAAAATTCCACTCAGCATTTGTTGGCAATTTGATTGATGCTAGGTTAAGTGTGCGCAATCCGATTTCAGACCCTTTAATTGATTCTAAACTTATAGCTAAAGTAAATTTAGCCACTCTTGGTCAAGTTATTCCTTTGGCAAAAGGCGAATCTTACAATGGAAAATTGAACGCCGATATTGCCATGAAAGGAAGAATGAGCTACATAGAAAAAGAACAATACGAAAAATTTGAAGCCAACGGTGTGTTAGAATTGTTCGACTTTATCTATAAATCTCCAGATCTAAACCAAGACGTTACCGTTAAAGACCTTACCTTCAGATTTAGTCCACAAAATTTGAATTTGGAAAAATTAAACGCTACCATGGGCAAATCAGATTTTGCAATGAATGGAACAATTGACAATTATTTGGGCTATGTGTTTAGAGATGAATTGTTGAAAGGTAAATTTAATTTTAACAGCAACAATTTAGATTTAGATGAATTGATGGGGGTTTCAACGAGTACTTCTACAACAACGGAAGCAAGCAAAGCCGAACCAACTACTTCCGAAGCTGAGCCTATTTTGATTCCAGCAAACGTAGATTTTGACCTAAACACCTCAATTGCAAATCTTAAATACAACGGCATTGAAGTAAAAAACATCAAAGGAAATGTAAACCTAAAAGAAGAAGTAGCTTCATTAAACGGGCTAACAATGAATGCCATGGGAGGCACAGTTGGTTTACGAGGTAATTATGACTCGAAAGATCATAACAAACCAAAGGTAGACTTGGGGTATAACCTGCAAAATATTGACATTGAACAAATCACTTCAAATTTCTTGACCATTGAAAAATTAGCACCAATAGCAAAATATGCTAAAGGAAAATTTAGCACAACGTTGAATTTAAAAACGGATTTAACCAAAGGACTAGAACCGGTAATGAATACCTTGACTGGTGATGGTGATTTCTTTACAAATTTGATTACTGTTAGCGGCTTTGAACCCATGAAAAAATTGGGCGAGTCATTTAATTTAACGGATAAATTTAGCAACCAAACATTCAAAGATGTGAAGGCGTTTTTCCAATTCAAAGATGGAAAAGTGACCACTAAAAAACCTTTCAAAGTTAGTTTAGCTGGCATAGAAACGGAGGTTTCAGGATCGACCTCATTTACGCAAGACATCGATTACAATTTAGGAATGATGGTTCCAAAGTCTATGATTCCTCAACAAATAATCAAATCCATTGAACAAGGCTTGGATAAAGTAAATGGATTGGTTCCGAAATTAAATTTAGGATCTATCCCGGAAAAAATACCGGTAACTGCATTAGTTGGAGGTACAGTTATGAAACCTGTTATCAAAAACAACTTAAAAGAATCGTTGCTAAAAGCTACAGGTAACCTAAAAGATAATTTGAAGGAACAAGGCAAAGAACTCATCAATAAAGCAAAAGATTCTGTAAAAACTGTTGTAACAAACAAAGTGAATGAAGTACGCGAAGATTTGAATGAGAAAAAGCAAAAAATAATGGATGACGCCAAAAAAGAGGCTGACAAATTGAAAGCGGAAGGTAAAAAAGCAGCTGATCAAATCAGAAGTGAAGCAGACAAACAGTGTACTGAGTTGATGAATCAAGCGGGATCAAATATCCTAAAGAAAAAAGCAGCTGAAATCACATGTAAAGAAGGAAAGAAAACTGCTGACAATAAAGCAAGCAAACTAGAAAGTGAAGCAAATGCAAAAGCAGATGACTTGATGAACAAGGCTCAAGCTAAAGCTGATGCAATAAAATAATGGAACACCAATGGCAGGCAGTAAAAATAAGCTGTCTGCCTTATTTTATTGAACAAGTTAAGCTTTTATTATTGCACTAAAATTGAATCAATGATGAACAAAGTTGCACTATTATGTGGATATGTATTGTTGGCGAATTTATCCTTTGCAAAAGAGTTAACTTGGTCTATCCATACATTTATAGCAGATCAAATTTTTCCTTCATACAGTTGGGCGGTATCTAACTTAGGAGAAGAAAGCGTAAACGAAACAGGGAATTTCTATGGCGATCAAGCCGGACAACTCGGTATCACCCTTTCAGAAGTAAAAAAAGGTCAAAAAATCGAAGTAAAGATCTTCGAAAATGAAATCATGGAAGAAAGTGTTTTGGCTTTCGAAATGTTGCGCAATCACGATGCGATATTTTATGCTTATCCTCAAATTTTGTACAAGTGGACAACCATCGAACAATGGAGACAACCAAAGCCTATAAATTTAAAAATCCAATTAACAATTAATGGAAAGAGTTATGGCACACTCTCTAAACGCATTATTGTTCGTAGCATCAACGATTGTCCTTTCTTTATCGCTTCAGAATTTGGCATCGTGTGCGATCTTAATTACCTGTATTTAAGCTATGTAAATGAAAATCACCCGCTTATTGTGGACAAAATTATCCCTGAAATTTTTCAAGATGGAATTATCAATCGTGTAAATGGATATCAAGGAATTGACACCATAGCTGAAAACTATGATGCCGTTTACAAACAAGTGTATGCCGTATGGAATTACTTCAAGAAAAATGATTTTTATTACAGTAACCTAACAAGCAACTATAAACTCGATGAAGGTGTACCCATGTTTGCTGCTCAATTCGTGCGTACCTTTTCAGATATCGTTGCTACAAAGCAAGCAAATTGTGTTGAAGGAAGTGTGCTGATGGCATCTATTTTACAAAAAATGGGATTATCTACGTATTTAATGACTACGCCAAATCATTGTTTTTTAGGGGTATCATTAGATGGAACAACCAGCAATATTATTTTTTTAGAGACTACCCTATTGGGCACAAATTTCGAAAGCATTTCTGAAGAAGACCGTAATTACTTAGAAAGTTACGAACTCACCAATTCAGATCAATATTTTCGTTTGAAACAAAGCAAACACACCTATGATATGTTTATCTATGCACTTTTAGTTGGTCAACAAAACTTTTTTAATGATAAAGACAAATTTAAGGACGAAACTGCTGAATCAATTTTCCCATTAACAGAAGAGCTCACCTTACCAAAAGCTTTTGAAATGATGAATTACAGAATCCTTTCTGTAAATTATTACCGCGGCATTGGGTTGCTTCCTCTTAACTTGTAAAGTTGCTTAATGAGTTGAAGTCATATTTTGGTTTACAACCACAATAAAATCTGCTCTATTAAAATTTGCTTTATCCAATTTACTTACGTCTGCTTGGGAAGTTGTAGAAATTGTACCAATGGTAGTTTTGGGTCTGTATTGGTGGACGTACCAAAATATTCCTTGGTGAAAATCTGAATGGAATGATCCGTTTAAAAACAACACTTTTGAGCAAACGTTGAATTGTTGAACAATATGATGCGCCATTGTAGCATCTTTAATGGCTTGAGAAAGAGCAAAATTCACTCCCGACTGGTGCATTTCTTTCCCCATAGTAATCAGTTCAGCATATTGACTTAACGTGGAATCAAAAGGAAAAGGCAAAGGAGCAATTGTTCGTTTTTCAGCATCAGGAAGTGTATCCAAAGCTACCAATCCTTTTTTAAACACCAGTCGAGCATATTTACGAGTAATATTTGCCGCAAATGGTTTGTTGCCAAATCTAATTGCTGTATCTAGCAGTGGTTTATAATCCGTTTTAAAGTTTGACCATAAATTGGTAGAATCTTTCAATTTAGTATAATTCAAATCTTGAGTATAAGCAGCCAAGTTTGCTACCTGGTGCATCTCAAACATTTCAAAGCCTACTCCAATCTTAGCCGGATTATTGGTTTTATTCAAATTCAGCAACACTTCAAACTCCAACCAATGTGCAATAGGGTTATCGTGGTATTCGCCGAACAAAATCAATTCTTTTTGATCAAGCGTTTTCATCATTTTTTCAAAGGATATAACTTTCCCTTTTGAATTGTAAATTTTATACGCTTCCAATTTTTGTCCAAAAACAAGCACCGTAGGAAACAGCGCAATCAAAATCCATTTCATCTGTAATCAGTGTAAAAGATTAATACTTATCAAAATGCTAAAAATAACACTTTCTAATAAACCGAGAGAGGAAAGGCTAGATTTCTCTTTTGTATTAAAGATAAATTGTCTTTCAGAATCAAGATTCTTGGAAAAGATCAACTACGCATTTGTCAACAGAAACTAAAACCGAAATTTCGCTAAGCTACACTATGGTTTAGCTCTTATATGTTAGTGGTTCTTTGTTTTCTATTCGGTTATGTTACAATTTAATTTCTGTTACTACGGCTATTGCTCCTTTGTTTCATGTTTTATGTCCCATAAAATAAAAACTGTCTAAATGTTAGATTTTCACTTTCTACAAATGATTTCAGAATATTAGGAGCTTGTTGATAATTCCCATTTCTTTTTGTTTACTCGTTTATTGGTTTATATGTCTGTGAGGTGTTTAACAATTTTCTTTGTAAAAACTTATATGCAATAAAAGTTACGGGATAAAAAGTCATAATCATAATTATCCAAAACCAAATCGGTTCTTTAATTCCTAAAAAATTAATTGTTGCAAACAAGGTAAATACAGATGAAATGATGATAAAATTGATTTTGATGTTTTTTCTGTCAATCTTGGCTGATAATATTGTGCCTATAAATACACTAACAGTAGCCGAAAGCAATCTTAAAATTAAAGTTGCTATTGGAATGTTTTTCCAAATTTCCGATGGCTCTACACCATCAATCATTTTGGGCAATGTAAATAATAATTCAGTGGCAAGAGCAAAAACAACGAGTATCCCCATTGTCGTAATTATTCCCGTAAGTATTGCTAATGTTCTTTTCATTTTTTTAGTCGTTTGTTTAATATGTCGTTTTACATTGCCCCCTACCTCCCCTCCCTATTCACGCTACTCAACCTCATTCTATAGAGCAAATACAACTTAAACAGGATAAATATATGCAATTTGGGTAGTGCCGTCTAAACCAAATATAAGCTTATTTATTCCTATACGCTATCAGGATGAGTATTGTTATAACTTGAAGTTCGATTTGAAACAGCCAATAGCCTCTGGTTCTAATTGCTACATGTTGAATTCAGAAATTAATTGAGAAAATCCTTGTAAGCTGAGATTGATTTCAATTTGGTTGCTTATTTTTGTGTAGTATGAAGAAAATAATTGACTTTCTTCCTAAAACAGTGCAGATTTTGATTTTGCGCATTATCATTGTACTGCTTGTGCTTACTTTCACACGCTTGGTATTCTATGTACAAAATTCCGACTCTTTTCAAAGTAGCTCATTTGTTGATTGGATTTATGGTGTATGGTTTGATTTAGTTACCACAAGTTTGATTTTCTTTGTGTTTATCGTTTTGTCATTAATCCCCGCTAAATGGCAGCAAAATATGCCAGTTAGATTTGCTAAAGCTTTCTTTTTTTTCATTCCTCTCTTTCTTGCCATTGGGCTTAACCTAATGGATAGTGCTTATTTTGACTTTACTCAGAAACGGTCAACAGCTGATCTTTTTGCTATCGTATCGGCTGGAAATGATGTTTCACAATTGCTAACAAGTTTTATTGCTGATTATTGGTTTCTCATTCTCCTTTTTATACTTTTTTCTATCTCAATCGTTTATGCATATAAGAAAACCGAAATAAAAACGCATGCTGATTCAACACGCAAACAATTGATTTTTTTCTTTTTATTCATCCCCCTTTTTGTTTTGATAGGTAGAGGTGGATTTGGATTGCGTCCACTTTCTCCAATTGATGCCACGCTCTATGCAAAACCTGAAAATGCCGCACTGGTTTTAAATTCTACCTTTACATTGCTTAAATCAATAGGGAAAGACGACTTGGTTGAGCAAAAGTATTTCTCTGAAGAAACTGCAAAAAAATTGTTTAACCCCATTCGTAAAACCAATCCGCAACACATTTTTCCAAACAAAACTAATGTGATGATTATCATGTTGGAAAGTTTTGGAAATGAATGGGTAGGAAAATTTAATCACAACGTTTCTTATACTCCTTTTCTTGATTCCTTGCTGGATAAAAGTTGGTATTTTGAATATGGAATTTCAAATGGTAAAAAATCAATCGAGGCTGTACCTACCATTTCTGCTTCTATGCCTACGTTGATGGACAATCCGTATATTTCATCTGCGTACAATGGAAACAACATACAGAGCTTGCCTAACTTGTTGAAAGACAAGGGATACAGCACCGGTTTTTACCATGGTGCAACCAACGGTTCTATGCGTTTTAACAGCTTTGCTCTGCAATTGGGCTATGAACGCTACTTTGGAAGAACTGAATACAACAACGATGCACACTCTGATAAAACTTGGGGTATCTTAGACGAATATTTCAATCCGTGGACAGCTAAAGAACTTACGAAATTGAAAGAGCCTTTTATGGCCAACTTATTCACCTTGTCTTCTCACCACCCTTATTTTGTGCCCGAAAAATGGAGATCAAAAGTAAAAAATGGTCCGCACCCTATTTGTAAAAGCATTTACTACGGTGATATTAGCCTTCGAAAATTCTTTGAACAAGCAAAAAAAGAACCTTGGTACAAAAGAACCTTGTTTGTACTGGTAGCAGACCATACGCCTTCTACAAACAACAAATACTACAACCAACGCACTCAAATGTATCAAATTCCAATTGCATTTTTTGATCCGAGTGGAAAGTTGACACCTAAAAGAGAAAAAATTATTTTTCAGCAAGCCGATATTATGCCAACAGTATTGGACTTGTTAAACATCGAAACAACATACTACAGCATCGGAAATAGTTATTTTTCAAGCCAACCCCGAGAAGCGGTAACGTACATAGAAGGTGCATACTACTATTTCTACAAGAATAAACTATTGGTGTTTTCAGCAAATAAGGTGCGCGGTTTGTACGATTTTACACAAAAAGGGAAAGAGAAAAATATCCTTTCTGCAAATAAAACTGCTGCACAATCCATGGAAAAACGCTTGAAGGCAATCATACAGCGTTACAACCACGATTTGATTCACAATAAAACCGTTGCGCCATGAAAAAACGTATTCGGTTTATCATAAATCCCATTTCTGGTGGAGTAAAAAAAGCCAAAGTACCTCAAATGATTGAGCAACACTTAAACCATGATTTGTTTGATTATGACATCGCTATTACACAATATAAAAGGCACGCAAAGCATATTGCTGCTGAATCTGCAAAAGAAGGAATAGACATTGTGTGTGCAGTAGGCGGAGATGGGTCGGTTCATGAAGTTGGTACTGCTTTAATCGGCTCAAAATGTCATTTAGCCATCATTCCTACTGGATCTGGAAATGGATTGGCAAGGCATTTAAAAATTCCATTGAAAACTCCACTGGCTATTCAAAACATTAATGAATTGAATAGCATACGTATGGATACAGGATTGGCAAATGATCGCCCGTTTTTAGGCGTAGGCGGCTTTGGCTTTGATGCTTTTATAGCAAAACGGTTTGATGAATACCACATTCGTGGATTTTGGGGGTACACCCAATTGGTTTACGAAGAGTACTTTTCATACAATCCGCCAAAAATTATTGTCAAAACAGAAGCTGAAACAATAAAAGGCAATTTTTTACTCTGCTCCATCGCTAATTCTTCTGAGTTTGGAAATGGGTTTTGCATCTCTCCTAAATCAACTGTGGTTGATGGTAAAATGGAGTTGGTGATGTTGCGTCGATTTGCATGGTGGAGAACAATGGGTGTTGTGGGTCGTTTTTTCATGAAGCGCATAGAAGGGTCCAGATTTATTAAAATTCTTTCTTTTGAAAAAGTTAGAATCTATATTGAAACTCCTTTAGCGCATTACGATGGCGAACCATTTGAAGTGCAAAAAGAAATCAACATTGAAGTTGTACCTTCTAGTCTGTATGTACTTTGCGGAAAAGATTACCTACCTTTGATTAAACAATAGAAACACATATATATGTTCGTAAATACCGATTTAGAATCAATATTATCCCACTTAAATAAGCTTCAAGCCGATACAAAACCAAAATGGGGAAACATGACTGCGCAACACATGGTTGAACATTTAACCGATGTATTAAATATTGCCGTTGAAATAAACCGAATAGAACAAATTATTTCAGATGACAAAGTGGAAAAAATGCAAGCCTTTCTTCTCACAGATAAGCCAATGGCGCAAAATATAGAAGTCCCATTTGTGATTCCTAATGCACCACTTAGAAACGAAGAACTTGAACTAGCAGTGGATGAGTTTATCGAAACGTATTTAACCTTTGAAGAGTTTTTTGAATCAAATCCAGGTAAAAAGACCTTGCATCCGTATTATGGAATGTTGAACCACGAGCAGTGGAATTTATTGAACAAAAAACATTTTACACACCATTTCACTCAATTTGAATTGGTATAAAAAAAGCCTTTTGTTGGAGTGCAAAAGGCTTCTAATTGACTGGTGTTGATTATTCAACTTCTCGTTTTAATTCTGGTTGCTTTGCAGCTTTTTTTTCCAGTTCGTGCGTTTCAATTTTTTTCTGCAAATCTACTTTGTTGGTAGATGTTTTCGGTTCAGCTTTTTTAGCAGGAGCAGTACCCATAGGTTCTGCTTTTATAGGCTGAATTTCTGGTTTTGGGCTGTTTTTTGTTTCAGTTTGCCCAAATGATAAAGAACAAACAAATAAGCCAATTAATAATGCTACGTTTTTCATGGTTCAATTTTTTAGTTAATCTCGAAATTACAATTTTTTATCTAAAGATAATGTCCGATAAAAACAAAAAACATACCATAAATCACAAATATTGGAAAACAAAAAGGTTTCATCAAGATATTTGTATATTTGATAAGTAAAAAACTGTTGATACAAGCATTAAAATATCATTGGGAGTCAAGTATTCAAGTGTTCACCACGTTGAAGACAGGTAAATTTTTACTGTATTTTTTACCCGGCTTAGTAATTGGTGCTATATACTTAGTCTTTTATTTTCAAATACACGAGTTATTAGAACGTTCCAACTCTACTGAAGATCAATCATGGATTGGTTCAGCTTTTTCTTGGATTACAAGTCAAGCATTTGGCATATTAGACATCTTGGTATTTGAATTTTATAAATTTTTCATCCTAGTTATTTTATCACCTGTCAACAATATTCTTTCTGAAAAATACGATACACACCTTACCGGAAAAGCATTCTCTTTTAGCTTTCTAAGGTTAGTAAACGACTTTATTCGAATGATTTTTCTTGTTGCTGCGGCCTTGTTTTTGGAGTATTTATTTTTAGTAATTTGGTGGTTCTTAAGCTGGGTATTGCCAGATTTTATTGGAGAAACATTGTTCTTTTTTATCTCTGCATTTTTTCTGGGTTTTTCCTTTTATGATTACAGCTTAGAGCGTTATCAATTAGGCTTTTTTAGAAGTTGGAACTTTGGTTTCACAAAACTTTCTTATGTATTGGTTACTGGAACTTTATTCTCACTTATTTTTAAAATACCATACCTTGGTGTAATTATCTCTCCTGTCTTAATAACTATGATAGCAACAGGAGTATTCATCAAACTTCAACAAAATAAATTAAGACAACAACAAAATACATGAAAGATTTCTATTCAATATTTCCTAAAAGTTCAAAAGAAGAGTGGATTGCTTTGCTTGAAAAAGAGTTAAAAGGTGAGTCTTTAGATAAACTTTCGAAAACAAATCACATTGAAGAAATTACGTTTCCGAGTTATTTCCATCAAGACGATAAGGAAGAACATTTTTCTGACCCTAACTTTTTCCCATTTACGCGCGGTTATTCCAATAAAAACAATGAGTGGTATATCGCAAGTAATTTTTGCATTGAGGAGGAGAAAGCTACAAACAAAGAAGTGTTATCAAGCTTAATGTCTGGAACAACTCATGTTATTTTAGAAGCTCAAAACAGCCAAGCAATAGATTTTTCAATCTTACTTAAAGACATTGGTTTGCCGCATATCCTTACAACATTTCATGCAAAAACAATTGGACAAGTAAACCAATTTCTTCAATACACAGGATCAAACCCAGTTCATGTAGTACTTGACAATCAACTTGCTCACATTGAAGAATTAATTAAATTCAATCATCCGTCCCGAAAATTGTTTCATGTAGATGGTTCATCCGTACAGCAAGCCGGAAGTACTAGTTGGCAAGAAATTGCGATTTCAATTGCGGAAGGACATGAGCTTTTAGTACGTCAATTGGATTTAGGAATCGATATTGATACTGCAGCTTCATCCATTCATTTTTCCATAGGTATTGGCAATAAGTTCTATTTTGAATTAGCTAAATTTCGTGCTTTTAGAACTTGCTGGTCAGAAGTTGTTCAGAAATACAATCCTAAAACAGAGCTTGCATACAAAACACATGTTTGCGCAAAATCTACCTTCGTTAACATAAGCCTGAAAGATTCGTACACCAATTTATTAAGGCAAACTACCGAAGCCATGTCTGCAGTATTAGGTGGCGTTAGTTCTATCAACATTCGTCCATTTGACTGGCATGCAAAAATAAAGAACTACACCTTCAGCAGAAGGATGGCTACAAACATTTCTTTGCTGCTAAAAGAAGAGTCGTATCTCAATAAAGTAATAGATGTAGCAGGTGGATCATATGCTCTTGACTATATTACCTTAGAGATTGTCAAAAAAGCTTGGGAATTGTTTCTAGAAATAGAAAATCAGGGTGGCATAACAAATGAATCAACAATCAAGCAGCTGAAAGCAAACATCACTTCTAAAGCAGAAGCTAGGTTAATAGAATATAGATCGAATAAGGAAAAATTAATCGGGATTAACATCTTTCCAAATCCGGAAAAAAGCGACAATACATGGGAAAGCAGCCCAACTTGTTGGAATAACTTAAATCCCTTAATTATTGAACAAAATCTATGAGTAAAAGAAAATCATTTCAAGGGCACAATATTAGCACCGATTGTAAGAAGGGAGACGTTTTCGAATCCATTTTTACAACTGCTGAAAAAATTTCGCTTTCAAATTACTACAACGAACGTGAAAATCAGAATATTCAACATTTGGGGTATGTTAGTGGTAAAGCGCCGTTTCTACGTGGACCATATGGTTCTATGTACGCAATTCGTCCATGGACTGTGCGCCAATACGCAGGTTTTTCTACTGCTGAAGAATCAAATGCATTTTACAGACGAAATCTGGCGGCAGGTCAGAAGGGACTCTCAGTAGCCTTTGATTTAGCTACACATCGGGGTTACGATTCTGATCATGAACGCGTAGTTGGAGATGTAGGGAAAGCCGGCGTTGCCATAGATTCAATATTGGATATGAAAATTCTTTTCGATCAGATTCCACTAAACGAAATGTCCGTTTCAATGACTATGAACGGAGCTGTTATACCAATCTTAGCCTTTTATATAGTAGCCGCTGAAGAACAAGGAGTAAAACAAGAAGAACTTTCAGGCACCATTCAAAATGACATCTTAAAAGAATTTATGGTGCGTAACACGTACATCTATCCACCTACTCCATCTATGCGAATTATTGCTGATATTTTTGAATATACATCCAAGAATATGCCTCGCTTTAATTCCATTTCCATTTCCGGTTACCACATGCAAGAAGCAGGCGCAACTGCAAGTATCGAATTGGCATACACCTTGGCAGATGGATTGGAATATTTACGCGCCGGAATCAAAGCCGGTATGAATGTGGATACTTTTGCACCGCGATTGAGTTTCTTTTGGGCAATTGGCATGAATCATTTCATGGAAATAGCTAAAATGCGTGCAGGAAGATTACTTTGGGCAAAATTGGTTTCGCAATTCAACCCGAAATCAGAAAAGTCTCTTGCTTTAAGAACACATTGCCAAACTTCCGGTTGGAGTTTAACTGAACAAGACCCATTCAACAATGTTGCTAGAACGTGTATTGAAGCATTGGCTGCAAGTTTTGGAGGCACGCAATCTTTGCATACAAATGCATTGGATGAAGCCATTGCTTTGCCTAGTGATTTTTCTGCTCGGATAGCCAGAAATACACAGCTCTATTTGCAATTAGAAACTGGTATTACCGACATTATTGACCCTTGGGGTGGAAGTTATTATGTAGAAAAATTAACACAAGAACTGGTTGAGGAAGCTTGGAAACTCATTCAAGAAGTAGAAGAACTTGGAGGAATGGCTAAAGCAATAGAAACCGGTATTCCTAAAATGCGAATCGAAGAAGCTGCAGCAAGAAAGCAAGCCAGAATTGATACAGGAAAAGATACTATTGTTGGTGTAAACATGTATCAACTTGAAAAAGAAGAATTGATAGATATTTTAGAAGTTGACAATACCAAAGTTCGTGAGGCTCAAATTAATAGATTAAAGAAGCTAAAAAGTGAGCGAAATGAGCAAAAAGTAAAACAATCTTTAACTAATTTGGAAGACGCTGCTCGTAGTGGAAATGGAAACTTACTTGAATTAGCTATTGTTTGTGCCAGAGAGCGAGCATCGTTGGGAGAAATTTCAACTGCATTGGAAAATGTATATGGACGCTTTCAAGCAACAATTCGGTCAATAAGTGGAGTATATTCAGCAGAAAGTATGAGTGATTCAGATTTTGAAAAAGCCAAACAATTGGTAGAAAAGTTTGCGCAATTAGAAGGCAGACGACCACGGATTATGATTGCAAAAATGGGGCAAGATGGACATGACCGTGGAGCAAAAGTAATTGCAACCTCATTTGCCGATATTGGATTTGATGTAGATATAGGACCTTTATTTCAAACACCTAAAGAAGCAGCCAAACAAGCCGTTGAAAACGATGTGCATGTGCTGGGAGTGTCATCATTGGCAGCAGGGCATAAAACGCTTGTACCGCAAGTGATTGAAGAACTTAAAAACCTAGGTCGCCCAGATATCATGGTTGTAGCTGGTGGGGTAATTCCACAACAAGATTATGACTATTTATACAATGCAGGAGTATTTGGAATCTTTGGTCCAGGAACTAAAATCTCAAAGTCAGCTCAGAACATTGTAGAGCTACTTATACAAAGTATAGAATAATATGTAACTTTATATTTCAAGTACCGTATTTAGAAGCGGCACAGTTATTGAATAACAATACCAAAAAATAAAAAACTATGAGAAAGATATTATTAATCGGAGCATTACTTACCACAAAGCTACTGGTTGCTCAAGGTCCTAATTACGATGATTTACGAATTCTTTATGCTGACGGAAGCTATGAAAAATTAGTGCGCGCATCAGAAAAATATACATTGAACGATAAAACTAAAAAAGATCCACTTCCGCATATGTGGATGGCTCGTGGTTTGTATAAAGTGTCAATGAGCGGTACAACAGATGAGAATTATAAAAATGCTTACAAAGATGCAATTGGTGCTTTAGGAAAAAGCATAAAGTACGATGTATCTGGAGAGATTCAGAGAGAATATACTGAATTCTTTGATGAGTTTAAGAATAGTTTGGTTGAAATCATCAAAAATGAATTGGAGACAGAAAACTATAAAAAAGCATCACCTTGGATTTTAAAGTATTACAAAATCAACTTAAAAAGTATCGGTGCTAAATACTTAGATGGAGTATGTAAGTATAGAAATGCTGATAAAGGAGGAGCAAATACCTTGTGGAAAGAAGCTGAAACTATGTTGAAAGAAATTTCAAATATTGACGATTGGTGTAAAGCAGAGAAAGATTTACTGATGATGGGCATCATGCAAACAGCAGATTGCTATGTGAGTGCGAAGCAAGTTACAAAAGCGAAAGATGTAATGGGTAAAGCAGCTCATTGGTTTGAGAAAAATGCAGATTTCAAAGCAAAATATGATGAAATTGTAAACTAAAATCGATTCTTATAAACCCAAAAAAGGTGTTTTACAATTGTAAAACACCTTTTTTTATGCTTGAAAATAAGCTTAATACTCAAACGTTTCCATAAACTTAGTTGTAAAATTCCCTTCATTAAATTGAGGGTCATTCATCAGTTTTTGGTGAAACGGAATTGTAGTTTTTATTCCTTCGATGATGTATTCATCCAAAGCTCTTTTCATTTTTAAAATCGCCTCTTCTCTAGACTGAGCAACCACGATTAACTTACCAATCATTGAGTCATAATTTGGTGGAATTGTGTACCCCGCATACGCATGCGTGTCAATTCTTACGCCATGTCCGCCTGGAGAGTGGTAGCTTGTGATTTTACCCGGAGAAGGTCTAAAATCATTAAACGGATCTTCGGCGTTAATTCTACACTGAATAGAGTGCAATTGAGGGTAGTAATTCTTTCCGGAAATTTTATGCCCGGCAGCAATTTTAATTTGTTCTTTGATCAAATCAAAATTTATTACTTCTTCAGTGATTGTATGTTCTACCTGAATACGCGTATTCATTTCCATGAAGTAAAAGTCACGGTTTTTATCAACCAAGAACTCAACTGTACCTACACCTTCATAGTTTACCGCTTTAGCAGCTTTAATAGCAGCCTGGCCCATTTTCTCACGCAATTCATCCGTCATAAATGGAGAAGGAGTTTCTTCAACTAACTTTTGATGTCTTCGTTGAATGGAACAATCACGTTCAGATAAATGACACGCATTGCCAAATTGATCACCTGCAATTTGAATTTCAATATGTCTTGGTTCTTCAATGTATTTCTCCATGTAAACACCATCATTGCCAAAAGCTGCACCGGCTTCTTGTCTGGCAGAGTCCCAATTCATTTCTAAATCTTCTTCTTTCCAAACTATACGCATACCTTTTCCACCACCGCCGGCAGTTGCTTTAATGATGACAGGATATTTAATTTTAGCAGCTGTTTTGCGGGCATCATTCAAGTCTTTCAACAAACCATCTGAGCCTGGAATACATGGCACTCCTGCTGCAATCATGGTTGCTTTTGCATTTGATTTATCACCCATTCCTGCAATTTGTTCTGGCAAGGCTCCGATAAACTTGATTCCGTGTTCTTGACAAACATGAGAAAACTTTTCATTTTCAGATAGGAATCCATATCCTGGGTGAATAGCATCTGCATTTGTTATTTCAGCTGCAGCAATAATATTTGGAATCGACAAATACGACTTACTACTAACTGCAGGACCAATACATACAGCCTCATCAGCAAAGCGAACAGGCAAACTGTCTTTATCTGCAGTAGAATAGACAGCTACTGTTTTGATTCCCATTTCCTTGCAAGTACGTATTACTCGCAATGCTATTTCGCCACGATTGGCAATTAATATTTTCTTAAACATAGTTCCGTGATTAATGATTAACTAATTCAGCTTTCTAGCTAACTAATTATTAAGCAGGATCAACTAAGAATAATGGTTGATCATATTCAACAGGAGTTGAGTCATCAACCAATACTTTCACAATTTTACCAGAAATTTCAGATTCAATCTCGTTGAACAATTTCATCGCTTCAATAATACACAAAGTATCTCCTTTATTCACAGATTGACCAACGCTAACAAACGCATCTTTATCTGGTCCTGCAGAACGATAGAACGTACCAATCATTGGTGATTTTATCGTAATATACTTGGAATCATCACTTGCTGGTGCAGACGCTGGTGCAGGTGCTGCAGCAGGTTGTGCTACTGGTGTAGCAACAGGAGCTGGAGCAGCCATTACAGGTGCTGCAATTTGTGTTGGCATAGCTGCTTGAACCACAATTGGAGCTTCAGATTTTTTGTTTTCGGCCTTTATCGTGATTTTGAAATCTTTTTGATCGATTTCAACTTCAGTAACACCTGATTTAGAAACGAACTTAATCAAGTCGGATACGGATTCGGGCAACTTAGCGAGCTGTTTAAGCGATATGAACACAATATTTAGAGCCATCGGTCTACAAAATAACGATGATAATTTGGTGGTGAATTTATTGTTTACTTCTTTACCGTTTCCTCTACAAGATTGGTCAGATTTTAAGAGTAGCTTGAGATTGCTT
>JBDHXR010000027.1:0-24389 GCA_039810825.1 Fluviicola sp. | reverse complement strand
TAACTCAACCTTTATTCCATTGTCTAATTCAACACTGTAATATCCGGGACTGGCTTTTTCATTTGCATGTTTAAACGTAGACCCAAATCCGTTTTTTTGCTTGTAACCCGGAACCAAGTTTAATTTTCCTTGTTGTGGTACCAACAAAATGTCTGCATAATCAGGAACACCAGTTCCGCTCAAATGCGTATGGCTAAATCCGTAAATGATTGAATCTGAGTAATGATATCCACCGCATCCGTCCCAACCTTCGTATCTTGTATCTGGACCTACTTGCACCATGCCAAAAGGAACAATCGGACCAGGAAAAGTATGACCATGACCACCTGTACCAATAAATGGGTTTACATAACTCAAAATATTGTTGTCAATTTTCTTTGTTTCAGCATGAAGATTCAATTTCCTTTCAGCTTTGTCTGAAGCTTGTTGCAATTGAGGAACTTGTGAAAACAAAATAAGAGAAGTGAGAAAAAAAACACCACTCAATACAAGCGTACGTCGTTTCATAAAAGTTATTTTTTAATTGCTTTCCAAAAAAGCGACGCAGCAGTACCAAGCACAGCAGCATTTCTATCATGAAGAGCAGATGTTCTTATTTCTATGTGATTTTGATAAATTTTTAAGGCTGACGCTTCCATTGCAATTTTAACCTTTTCTGTAAAGAAATCATTGCTTTGGGCGATACCACCAAATAACACATAGGCTTTTGGGTTTGAGAAGGCTGCAAAATTTGCCAGTGCTTCTCCTAAAATAGTAGCTGTGTATGAAACTATTTCATTTGCAAAGGCATCTCCCTTAATTGCTTCTTTAAATATGTTTTTAGCCGAAAGTTCTTTTTCGTTCCAAATTGAAGATGAGGATTTATTTGGAGAATTGATTTCATTTGCACTTCTCACCACACCAGTGCTTGAAGCATATGTTTCTAGACAACCTTTTCTTCCACAACCACACAATCTGCCTTGAGGAACCACAACTATATGTCCGTATTCTCCTGCAAATCCTTGAGAACCAATCACTAGTTTGTCATCAATAAAAATTCCAGAGCCTAAACCAGTACCTAAAGTTATAAGCACAAAATCTGACAGGTCTTGGGCGTTTCCAAACAAATGTTCACCAATTGCAGCAGCGTTTGCGTCATTCTCTACCAATGCAGGCCTATGAAAAGTTTGTTCAAACATGTCAGAAATTGGCACTACACCTTTCCATAGTAAATTAGGAGCAAATTCAATATTTCCTGTAAACACATTGCCATTTGGTGCGCCAATTCCTATTCCAAGTAATTTATCTAAAAAACCATTTTTATCTATCGTTTTATGGATTTCAAGTACCAAATCTTTAGGATCCGAATAATCTCTTGTGTTTAATACTCTTTCAAACAGCACTTCTCCTTTGCGGTTAACAACACCAAAAGCAGTAGTTGTGCCACCAATATCAACGCCTAATGCAACATGTTCAATCATGCAAGCAAAATTGCAATTATTTTTTAGAATACCTAAGCAATAGATTGAATAATAATCAACAATTCAGTTTACAATTCCATTCGTTCAAAAACTCATCTACAAAGAGTTTCATCAAGCTGTGTCTTTTTTCTCCGATTTCCTTTGCCGTATTGGTCATTAATCGATCCTTCAACAAAAAGAGTTTCTCATAAAAATGATTGATTGTATGTGATTTATCTGAGGCATACTGTTCAAAACTATCATGCAATTTAGGAGCAACAGAAGGAATGTAAAAGTCCCTGTTTTTTGAACCACCATAATGAAAAGTACGAGCAATTCCAATGGCTCCTATTGCGTCAAGACGGTCTGCATCGCGCACGATATCCAATTCCAAACTTCCACTTTCATCTTCTACATTTGCACCTTTAAACGAAACAGCATCAACAAGAGAAACAACTTGAGAAACAATGAATTCAGGCGCATCCAATGAATCAAGTAACAGTTTAGCAACACGGCCGTTATCATTGCGTACGCCTCCATTCAATTTATGATCCGAAACATCATGCAAAAGAGCAGAAATTTGAATGATTTCTAGATCTCCACCTTCATTCTTTTGGATGAAAGTAGCCAAATTGAAAACACGTTGAATATGAAACCAATCATGATCGGCGCTATTTTCTTTAAATTGCTTTTCTACTATTTCACTAACTTTGACTACTAATTCACTTGCATACATACAGTAAAATTACGTAAGAATTTCATTCATACTAAGAAATTGGACTGAATGCAAGGAAATTTAGCTAAAATGCTTGTGGATAAAAAAGAAAACCGTATCTTTGTGCCCGCTTATTCGTTAAGCAATAGTTAATAACATGTATAACCGAGGTTTCGCACCTCAAAAAATTAACAAAAATGGCAACACGCATTCGTTTACAACGATTCGGTAAAAAAGGAAAAGCATTTTTCCATGTAGTAGTAGCAGATTCTCGTGCAAAGAGAGATGGTAAGTTCATTGAAAAATTAGGAACGTACAATCCAAACACCAATCCTGCAACAATTGACATTAATTTTGATTCCACATTGAAATGGGTTCAAACCGGTGCAGAAATGACTGATACCGCACGTGCAATTCTTTCATACAAAGGTGTATTATTCAAAAACCATTTGATCAATGGTATTGCTAAAGGAGCTTTAACTGCTGAACAAGTAGAAAGCAAATTTGCAGCTTGGGAATCAGAAAAAATGAATAAAGTTCAAGGTAAAATTGACGGGTTATCTAAAAATGCTGCAGCGGATAAAGTTGCTCGTATGAAAGCAGAAGCTGATGCAAACGATGCAAAAGCAAAAGCAATTGAAGCTAAAAACACGCCTGTTGAAGAAGCTCCAGCAGTAGAAGAAACAGTGGAAACAGAAGTTGAAGCTGCAACTGAAGCACCTGTTGCTGAAGAAACAACAGAAGAAGCAACTCCAGAAGCTGAAGCACCAGCTGCTGAAGAAGGAGAGGCAGAAGCTTAAAAAATACGTTGATATGCAACATTCAGATTGCTTTCAACTTGGATATATTGCGAAACTTCACGGATTTAAAGGTGAAGTTTCGTTGTTTTTAGACGTTAGCAATCCAGAAGATTACAAAACGTTGGATGCCTTATTCATCGAAATAAACAATCAACTTACTCCTTTTTTTGTTGAACGCTTTCAGTTAAAAAATAAAGGATTTGCAGCTTTAAAATTAGAAGGTGTGGATACTGAAAATGATGCGAAAATAATCTTGCGGAAAAAATGTTTCTTACCTCTATCTATACTTCCGGAATTAGACGATAAACATTTTTACGATCATGAAATCATTGGATTTCATGTAATTGATGCAAGTTATGGAAAAGCTGGAATTGTAGAACAAGTAATTGACAATGCTACCAATCCTCTACTGCAGTTGAAAATTGAAGACAAAGAAATTTTGATTCCTTTTGTAAAAGATTTAATAGAAAAGGTCGATCGAAAAAAGAAAACACTTTTTATTCATGCACCAACCGGATTGATTGAAATGTATTTACAATTATGAGTGTTTTCAAATTTAAACACTTTGACCTTGTTCAAAAATATGCTTCACAAAAAGTTGGTACAGATTCTATGATATTAGGAGCATTAGCAACTTGGAAAAACCCTAAACAATTGTTAGATATAGGCACCGGCACTGCAGTTCTTGCCTTAATGTGTGCTCAACGCTTTCAATTTGAAAAAATAATTGCCCTTGAAATTAATGAGATGGCATGCAAAGATGCGCTGATAAACATTGCAAATTCTCCTTTCAAAAGCTCGATAGAATTAATAAATGAAGATGTTGAAAATAGTGTATGGGAAGAACAATTCGATGCGATCATTTGCAATCCTCCCTACTTTGAGAACAGTTTAGTCAATCCTGAAATTGGGAAATCTATAGCACGGCATACGCTTGAATTGCCGTTTGACACATTGCTTGCAAAAACTTCCTCATTTCTTACAAAAAAAGGTAGTGCCTGGTTTATTTTTCCTTTCGAATCGAAGGAGCGTATAACCAGGCTTTGCTCTAAGTATCAACTATATATACACAGCTCTATCCAAATTAATGGTAAAAAAGAAAAGCCGATACGAATTATTCTGGAAGTGTCCAAAGCAAAAACTTCTTGCCCACAAATAGGTGAACTAACGATTCGTGATGAAAATGGAAATTATACAGAATCCTATAAGAACCTTACCTTGGATTATCATTTAAACACTTTGTCGTAATATTAGCGAAGTAAATCTGTAATCTCTTTTTGGATTTCGTACCCTTTATCGGTATTATACCAATTTTGCAATTCTGACTTCATTTCAGTCATTTCCATGCCTTTTGCTTTCATTTCATCAAAAAACAGTTGGCATTTTCTCGGGCGAGAACTCCATACTGCTAAATCAGTGCCTTCTTCATCTTGAATAATTAAAACAGGGATTGACTTAGAACCATTTGTTAGGTATGAATTGATACGAAAAGGTTCAGAATCTCTTAATTCAAATTTTAAGGTGATATTTGGGTTTAATTCTGCCATTAGTTTAATCATTGGAACAATGTGAGCGGCGTCACCACACCAAGGCTCTGCAATTACTATCCAATTTTGTTTTTTCGATATTTTTTGAATTTTAGATGCAAACTCATCGTAAACCTTACCAGTTTTTGTCCAGCGACTTAAGCGTGACCAGTTTAGTTTTGTGTAATTGAAGTATTCAGCGTCGTTGTATGGAGCGTCTGGAGAGTTTGAGTGAAGAATCTCTTGAAATAAATCTGAATATTGTTTGAATTCCATGATAATAAAGTTTTTGACTTGTTATTAATAATTAATCTAAATATAAATACAAAATTACACGAAATCATCTAGAAAAAATATGATAAAAATCATACTTGTAATTTGAAAAAAAAGATATTTTTGTATAAAATTATTATTCATTCATTATGAAAAAGAAAACAATTATCGCCTTATTACTTGCAACACCATTCTTTTTTGTTGCATGTTCTGGTAGCTCTGATGAGGGCCAAACAGATATGAATTCAACTTTTGCAAAAACTGAGGCTGATGGTGCTGAAGGTGCTGGAGGAAGTGATGCTGAAAAGTATGACCCTAAGCGTGGTGAAGGTAAATTTGATGAGACAAATGTAGTAGTTGACAAATTTGATGCTGCTATGGCAACAAAAGGAAAAGCTGCAGCTGAAACAAAGTGTATGTCTTGCCACAAATTAACTGACGAAAAACTAGTAGGTCCAGGATGGAAAGGGGTTACTTCTCGTCATCAACCACATTGGATTATGAACTTTATCACAAACCCGGATGCGATGATTGATAAAGATCCAAAACTTCAAGAACAATTGGAATTGTGTTTAGTGCGTATGCCAAACCAAAACTTAGCTGATACTGAAGCTCGTGATATATTAGAATTCATGCGTCAAAACGACGGAGCGAAATAAGAAATTTCACCAGAAATTAAAAAGGACTGTCAACTGATGGTCCTTTTTTTTGGTATCTGTTGTACATTAATTCCAAAATTCATCTTTCCAATTGAGCTGAAAAGAGGGTAATTTTTTGAACGGTATTTTTTGAATAAAATCATCGAGCACTGTTCCACACTTTTCTAATTCTTGAATAAACTGTTTGTTTTCAAAACGAATAGAACACTCCAACTCTTCTTCAATAAAATTCAATTGTTTCAGAAGTTCATTTGGTTGAGTGAAAAGTCTTTTTATTCTTCGGTGTTTTGTCATCGATTTTTTTACAAAATCATTTGTTTTGCCTAGCACCTTATCCATTAATTCTTCTTCCAATATCATGTGCGGTAGCAATTCATTTGCATAAAACCAATCAGCAAATGATTTGATACGCTCCAACTCTACTCCTTTCCGAATTCCAATTCTAATTTTTTGGCAAAAAGAAAAGCCCACATTATGGGCTTCAAAATAATAATTGAGAAATTCGTTTCTGCCTAGATTTTTCATATCAACAATCTAAACATTATTGAATCAAACCAATAATACAATATTAATAATCATAATGACTAAGCAAATCACAAAAGTAGCCCAAGAAGAACCAATTGCGATTTTAGCTGGAGCTTGAGCAAGAAATGCAGCGTTTGCTCCCATACTCAAAAATGCAGCTACACCAATCAAATAATCCATTCCGGTATATAAACACAATAAAGCAGCAATAGCAGCCCAACAACTTTGAATTGTAACTAGAGCAGCTAAAGCTCCAAAAGTTGAATGCTCATAAGCCAAGCATTGTCTTTCAAATAAATTTTTTGGCTCAACAAATGGTTTTGAATGTCCCATAACTAATCAGTTTTATAGATGTTTTGTTTTTAAAGTATGGACAAATATATAAATTATCACACAAAATACATCCCTGAATTAAAAAGAATGATTCACATTTTGTTGTTGAAAGAACAAAAGGTTGGCAAATCTATACCAACCTTTTGCATTAAAGAAAATAATTTATGCTTTAACTAATTGAATTTCACCTTGTAAATCAACCTTGTCTCCAACTAATACTCCTCCTGTTTCCAACGCAGTATTCCAAGTTAAACCAAAATCCTTTCTGCTCAATTCAGCATTAAAAGCAAAGGCAATTCTTGTGTTTCCCCACGGATCTTTTCCTTCACCATGAAAATCAATCTTTACAGGAATTTGTTTTCTTACTCCTTTGATATCAATTTCACCATTTATTGTTCCTGATTTTAAATCTGCAGTTTCTGATTGAAAGATAATTTTAGGAAAATTTTCAGCATCAAAGAAATCCTCACCTTTCAAATGACCATCGCGTTGCTCATTTCTTGTATTCACAGAATTTGTTGCAATCTCTACCGATATAGCTGAATTTTTCAACTGTTCGTCTGAAGCTATTTTGGCTTCATACGTTTCAAAAGTTCCTCTTACTTTTGAAAACATCATGTGAGAAACTGAAAATCCGATTTCACTGTGTGTAGGGTCTATTACCCATGTGTTTGTAGTACTCATAATTGTTTGTATTTAATTGTTAACTTTTTATTTTACTTCATTGGTACTTCCATAACTAGAATAGAAGAATTTGCTTTCATGTTTATTGTAATTTCATTTGCATTTTCAACTTCCAACGCGTCTCGTCTATTCAGTGTATTGCCTTCAATTTCAGAAACACCTTCAATCTGCATGATGTACAAACCATTATCCGGTTTTTTTAAGGAATATGTGAGTGTAGTATCATTCAAAAATTCCCCCATGTGAAACCAAGCATCTTGATGTATCCACACGCCCGCTTCGTTTTGATTTGGAGATAATATTTGCACCAATTCATTTGGATGGTCTGCAACTTCGATTTTTTGTTGATCATACCGAGGCTCAACATTTCTTTTGTTTGGGAAGAGCCAAATCTGAAATAAATTTGTTTCTTGATCTTTTAATGGATTAAACTCTGAATGCTCTACTCCTGAACCAGCACTCATCACTTGAATTTCTCCTGCTTGAATGGTCGAACTATTCCCCATTGAGTCTTTATGTGCCAGCGCACCAGTAAGTGGAATTGTAATGATCTCCATATTATCATGTGGATGCGTTGAAAAGCCCATTTTTGCTGCAATAATATCATCATTCAACACGCGTAGCACTCCAAAATGAATTTTCTCAGGATTGTACCAAGATGCAAAACTAAAACTATGCTTTGCGTTTAACCAACCATGATTTGCATGCCCTCTAGTTTCTTCTTTAATTAGTCTTGTTTTCATGATTTCAATGTTTTATGTTGCAAATATACATTATTTTTAAATATCTACCATGGTAAATAATTTTTTTAACAGAGATTAACACAAAAGAAAATCGAAATAACAAATACCAGAAAACTATATTGAGAATTAGACTACAAGAAAAAAAGTGAAAAAAAATAATGAAAAGTATTGCAAGAAAGGAAAAAGGATATATCTTTGCACACGCTTTTAACGAAAAGTATTACACAATTTCTTAATTAAGCTGTTGCTTAAGTTCGAAAGAGCAAGAAAATTGGTTTGGTAGTTCAGTTGGTTAGAATACCTGCCTGTCACGCAGGGGGTCGCGGGTTCGAGTCCCGTCCAGACCGCTAGAAACGTTAAAAGCGAAAGTAAGAAAAAGCCACGTAATACGTGGCTTTTTTCATTTAATCTACTCCCTTTCGAATTCATGAGGGGAACAATTAGGGGAACAACCTTTAGGTCCTTATGCAATCCTTAAAGTGCTTGCTCGGATAAATACCTTTCAATTTCATCCAGTTTAAATCTTGGACAACTTCCGACCATTATTGGGAAAAGTTCTTTTCTATTCACCAAGTTTTCTACTGTCTTTGTTGTTACCTTCAAGTAAGCAGCAACTTCTTTTTTGGTCATTAATGACCGCAAACAATTCATATTTGCCAGTTCATCCCTAATTTGTTTGTTCTCTTCAAGAACAAGCTCAAGCTTCTGAAGAATCAATCGAATTGCTTCATCAGTCGAATCGCCCCATGACATCCCGTCCACAGGGTTCTTCCTTTCGTTTTTAAAATAAACATACATAGTCGACCGACAGAAAGCTTTCACCAACATCGGTCGAAATTTTTGAAGCTGAAGTGATATTTATCTATATGACCATTCAAGACATAGATGATAAAATCAAGGTGCTTCAAACTGAGCTTTCAGTATCTAAGGACAGCTCTTCTCAAGCTGCAATTCAGAAGAAAATTTCCGTTCTTAGACTGAAAAGAGAGATAGAAACAATTAAGTTGAAAATCAAACAGTTGGAAAGCTACTAATTGTTTGTTAAGTCATTCTGATAAAGAGTAAGGGCATGAACAACTACTTCATTATTTTTCAGAACTTCAAGCTCGTCTCGTTTAATCTGGTTAGCTCTACTGAAATCATTTCTGTAAAATTCCGTGGCATGCTCCACTTCACCCGTTTTAATGTTGAATTGAATGTAAGGTCTTACCTCCTCCCAATCAATAAATCCTCTTATTTCAACCTTTGTGTTTTCGTTCATTGAATATTCATTCTCATCGAAAATTCTTCTTATTTCTCTGAGGTATTCTTCACTGTTTTTAGTGAATGCATTCAGGATATTACGTTTTAATTCTCTCATATTTTTACATTTTTCGTTATTCTAATTTTTAACCCAATTTTTTCTGGGAAATTTTTTCAGACCACTTCAATTGGTCAAATTTTAATCGGTTTTAAACCCCTTAGTATTAGAGTTTACAATTTTCATTGAAATTTTAAAGGGAGTGAAGGGAGGGGTTGATGTGTATACCCCGTTTCCAGCTCAAAACCGCAGTTTTTCATAAGCGACCTTCCCAGCGGCCACGTGCAAAACATAGGTACAAAAAGGTACATTTTACGAACTATATTAGGAGGTAATTTCACGAAAAGTGACAGTACCCAGAACCATAAACTTTGACCTTTCGAATCTAGTTTGGGTGGTCCTTGTGGTCGAGCCGTCTCCGTAAATTGTGAAATAATGTTCCCCATTTTCGGAGTTAAAAAGCGCAATCCTCTTCCCAGAATCATGTTGGAAAATTCGAAATGCTTCCATTGGGTTGGAGACCTTGAATTTCTCATACAAGCCTTGGAAATGTTTCATTTCATTGGAGATTTCATTTGAAAACTTCAAATCTTCATACCTTGGAATAAGCTCCGCTTGGTTATCAAAATGATTTAAAGAAGAATCTAAATTGTCATTGTGGTAATCTATATAAGCTTCTTTATTTATTTCTATATTCCTTTCTGTATAAGTATCAGTATGTTCTTCTGTATCGTAGGTCAATTTGACCTCACTACCCAGTTCATTTTGAACATCAAGTGGGTCTTTTTCATCCATCCCAAGGTCATTCTGAATTACAGTTCGGTCATTCTGAAATTGGGTGGGGTCATTCGCACCTAATAGCTCAATCAACTTTTTTTCTGAATGTTGAAATTCAATTAGACTTGTATTTCCAGCTCGTTTGATGGAAATCAAAATTCCTTTGCTCTCTAATATTTTAATTCCTCTTTTTACAGTTGATTGACTAACTCCCCAATTGTCCGCAAAATACTGGTAAGAAGCATAAATCACATGATTTTTCGTCCAGAAGGACCACAATCCAATTAGAATCCTCCTTTCAGACAGTTTTAACCATTTACACTTATTAATCGCTGCATTAACTTTTAGACTCATTATTAAACTTTAAATTAAACATAGAGCTTCCTTCCCCTTGTCTGGCATAAGCCAAAAGAAAGCCCACGAGTACTTTACTCGATTTGTTTTGGGAAAATTTCAGATACAAGCAGACAGAGGAGCTTGAATCGAAAACCTCCAACCTTACATTACTGGTTAATTTGTTTATTGCTGAAAAAATGCTTTCATGAACAGCATTTTTTTTGTCCGACCGAACAATACAAAGATACGTCAAAAAGATGGTTTTTGCAAGTTGTTAAAACCGTAAACCATTGATTTTAAGATATATAAAACAGTATTATATTTAGAGTTTGTAAACAGCTGAAAATGCGATGATTATACGTTTGAAAAAATTTAAAAAAAATTAAAAATTTTTTTTGGAAGTAAACAAAAACTATAAAAAAACGATAGTTTTTATTATCTTAACCAACTATAAAAATCGGAGCATGAACCGAATTAGGGAAGTTTTAGCACAAAAGGGAATAAAAATCAAGTGGTTGAGTGAACAACTTGGCAAGAGTTATCCAACAATGATAACCTATACGACCAATAAACGACAACCGAGCTTGGAAGATTTATACCGTATTGCAAAGATTTTGAATGTGAATGTAAAAGACCTTTTGGTTGACAATATAGAAGCGAAAAAGAATGAAAAACGTTAAAGAAGCAGCAAATTTTATCTGGTCCATTGCCGACCAGCTCAGAGGGGACTACAAACAAAGTGATTATGGAAAGGTTATACTTCCATTAACAGTGCTTAGAAGGTTAGATTGTGTGCTTGAGGAGTCTAAAGAAAAAGTGCTCAAGAAATATGAACAGATTAAGACTTCTCCAGTTCAGAATTTTGACCCAATATTGAACAGAGAGGCTGGATTGAAATTTCATAACAGAAGCCAATTTGACTTTAACAAACTAATTGCCGACCCAAACAATATCGCTGCAAACCTTCGAAACTATATCAATGGATTTTCTGAAGATGCTCGTGAAATCATTGACCAGTTTGAGTTTGATAATCAGATTACCAAAATGGACGACAACAATTTGTTGTTCATGGTGATGAAGCGGTTCCAAGAAGTGGACCTTCACCCGAAGACCATTTCATCCATGGATATGGGTTACATGTTCGAAGAGCTTATCAGAAAATTTGCTGAAATATCGAATGAAACGGCTGGGGAGCACTTTACTCCTAGAGAGGTTATCAAATTGATGGTGAACATCCTGTTTATGGATGACCGTGAAGCACTGACTCAGAAAGGAATTGTAAAGACCATTTACGATTGTTGTGCTGGAACTGGTGGTATGTTGTCAGTTGCTGAAGAGTATTTACACGAACTGAATCCTGATGCTCGTCTTGAGGTGTTCGGACAGGAATTGAATCCTGAATCTTATGCAATCTGTAAGTCGGATATGTTGATTAAGGGACAAAACCCGACTAACATTAAGAAAGGAAACAGTATTTCAGAAGACAAACTCCCGAATGAGAAATTCGATTACCTCATTACAAACCCACCTTTTGGTGTGAAATGGGAGAAATATGCAAAGGTTGTAAGGGATGAACATGAATCTTTGGGACATGGTGGACGGTTCGGAGCTGGATTACCCTCTGTATCGGATGGTTCATTCTTGTTCCTGATGCACTTGATGAGTAAAATGAAATCCGCCGATAAAGGCGGATCACGTTTGGCTATTGTTTTCAATGGTTCCCCTTTATTCTCTGGTTCTCCAAGTTCAAAAAAGAATGAAAGTAGTATCAGACAATGGATAATTGAGAACGACTTGTTAGAAGCTGTAATTTCACTACCAAACCAATTATTTTACAACACTGGTATTAGCACCTACATTTGGGTAATATCCAACCATAAACCGAAGAACAGAAAAGGGAAAGTTCAATTGATTAATGCCGTTGAATTCTTCAAGAAGATGAGTAAATCTTTGGGGGACAAACGAAATGAACTTTCCGATGAGCACATTGCAGAAATAACCAAGCTATATGGATCTTTCGAAGAGAATCAATACTCCAAAATCTTCGACAATTCCGATTTCGGTTATTCCAAAGTGACCGTTGAAAGACCGCTACGAAATGAAAAAGGCGAAATCATTAAAGACAAAAAAGGGCCAAAACCAGATCCAAGTTTGCGAGATACAGAAAACATTCCGCTGAAAGAAGATATTACAGAATACATGAAACGAGAGGTACTCCCTCATGTTCCAGATGCATGGGTGGATGAAAGTAAGACCAATGTAGGCTATGAAATCAATTTCACCAAGTATTTCTATCAATATAAACCATTAAGGTCCTTGGAAGAAATACGAGCGGACATTATGGCTCTTGAACAAGAAACGGATGGATTGATTAATGAAGTTATTTATTAACATTTTATTCTTGATTTTATGCGTACATTTGCACCCACTTTAATGAAACATTTTGTATTATTGTTCGTTAAAACTTGTAAAGTAGATTTTTCTTATTCTAAAATAATACACCTCCCATGCCTCTCGCAGAAGCACACTTGGGGGGTTTTTTCTTTTTCTAACCATGAGTAAAAAATCGTACAATAAAGCGCCACTTTTTATTGCTGATCAGTTGAACTTACTCGAAAGCAGAAATTTAACCATTGAAAACAGGACGAAAGCTGAGGAATATTTAAACGCCATAAGCTACTACCGTTTGAGTGCGTATTTCTTGCCTTATCAAATGAAAAAAGACCAATTCAATACTGGAATTACCTTCAAACAAATCATTGATACGTATTCCTTTGACAGAGAATTACGTCTATTGGTTTTTGATTGCATCGAACGCATTGAAGTGGCTATCCGCACTCAATTGGTTTATATCATGTCTACAAAATATAACGATTCTCACTGGCAAGATAATCAATCTCATTTCATAACACCTTACTATAATAAGATTGGAAATGTTGTTGATCCTTATTCCGATTTTCAAGCATTGATATCGAAAGCAAAAACCGCTCGAACGCCTGAAGTGTTTGTCAAACATTACATTGACAACTACAACAATCCTGCGAATCCGCCCGCATGGATGTGTTTTGAGTTGTTAACCATCGGTGAATTGTCGCACATCTATCGAGGGTTGAGAAACAACGCGGATAAAAAACAAATTGCTGATTTTTTTGGAGTGCATCATACCGTATTTACATCGTGGTTGCACAGCATTACCTACGTGCGTAACATCTGTGCGCATCATGCACGTTTGTGGAATAAAGATTTAGCCATTGAGCCCGATATTTTATTAAAACCACGAGGAAAATGGATTTCTAAACCTTTCCAAAACAACAAACGTACATTTTATTTCTTGTGTGTATTGAATTACCTCTTGCACCGTGCAAACCCGGGAAACAGCTTGAAAGAAAAATTGGAAAACCTTTTCAAAAAACACCCAACAATCCCCATCCAGTTTATGGGCATACCAAGCAAAGGAGGCAACAGCACTGAGTTGATGGATTGGCAAAACGAAGCACTATGGAATTAAAAAAATACGATAGCTATAAAGATTCTGGTGTAGATTGGATTGGGGAAATTCCAAGTCATTGGGATTGTAAACGATTAAAGCATCTTGTGGAATCACCTTTAAAATATGGAGCTAATGAGGCAGCAGAATCTGATGACCCTAGTCAACCGAGATATATAAGAATTACAGATTTTGGTCAAAATGGTGTTTTGAGAGATGATACCTTCAAATCACTTTCTGAGGAATTTGCGAATGAATATCTACTAGAAGAAGGTGATATTCTATTTGCTCGGAGTGGAGCAACAGTTGGAAAAACTTTTTTATTTCAAAATTATCAAGGAAAAGCGTGTTTTGCGGGTTATTTAATTCGATGTCGTTTTTCAAAAAATGAAGTTGATAGTAGGTTTATTAATTACTATACATTCTCTAATTTCTATGAAAATTGGAAACAGAGCATTTTTCAACAAGCAACTATACAGAATATTGGTGCTGATAAATACAACCAGCTTTTAATTTCAACGCCCCCAATCTCTGAACAAATCACCATCGCCAACTACCTCGACCACAAAACCGCTCAAATAGATGATTTAATTGCCAAAAAAGAGCGTTTGATTCAACTGCTGGAAGAAGAACGTACTGCCATTATTAACCAAGCGGTAACAAAAGGCTTGGACCCAAATGTTCCGATGAAAAATTCTGGGATTGAGTGGTTGGGGGAAGTGCCAGAGCATTGGGAGGTGAAAAAGTTGAGATTTTTAGCCGATATTATTCCAAGTGGAATTGATAAAAAATCAAAAGAGGAAGAAGAAGAAGTGATATTATGCAATTATGTTGATGTGTATAAAAATGATTTTATCACACCAAATATGGAATTTATGAAAGCAACAGCTTCAGATGCCCAAATTGAAAAATTGACACTTAAAAAGTATGATGTTATCGCAACTAAAGATAGCGAAGACCCAAATGATATAGGTGTTCCAGCTTTAGTTTTGGATGACATGAATGGGGTTGTTTGCGGTTACCATTTGACATTATTTAGAGCTTTTGATGACAATGGGTTTGGGAGGTTTTTATTTTGGTTTTTAAAGTCAAAAATGTGTTCCCAATATTTTTCAACATTAGCCAGAGGTATAACTCGATACGCACTTGGTTCAAATGCTTTTAAAAATCTAACTATTTCATTGCCAATGACCAAAACTGAAATTCATAAAATTGCTAATTATTTGGATGTAAAAACGAAAGAGATAGAAACAATTATATTAAACACAAAGCAAGAAATTGAGCTTTTGAAAGAATACAAAACAGCATTAATCAGTGAGGTGGTGACTGGAAAAGTTGATGTGAGAAATGAAAATTTGAAAATATGAGTACGACCCCAATCATAAATCGAGGTTCTGAATGGAGAATATGGGATTTACATATTCACACCCCTTATTCCATAAATCAAAACTATGGAAATACTGACGAAGGTTGGGAAAAATTTATATCGGCTTTAGAGCACCTACCTAAAGAAGTAAAAGTCATAGGGATTACTGATTATTATTTCATAGATGGGTATGAAAGGGTAATGAGGGCAAAATCAGAAGGACGACTTCAAAACATAGAGAAAATTTTCCCAATTCTTGAATTTCGAATAGATACCTTCGGCAGTGGCAATGAAAATAATCTTCAAAAGATTAATCTTCATGTACTTTTTGATTTAGATGAGGAAAACCTTGCAAATGAAATTCAAAAGGTTAAAAATGATTTCATAGGATGTATAAAGCTTTCAAAAGACCACCAAACAAAAACACTAACTAGGGATAATCTAGCTGAAGCAGGAGGTACTCTTCAAGAAGGTTTTTCGTCAATTATTCCCAACACAGACGAAGTCTTCAAGATAATTAAAGATGCAAGCTGGGTTGATAAGACATTCTTGTTTCTTGGATACAAAGAATGGTCGAACCTACAGAAGAATCAGCAAGTCAAGACATTAAAAGAAAAACTTTACCGTCAAGTTCATGCATTTCTTAATAGCAATGCTTTAGGTATAGAAAAAAGTCAAGGTTGGCTAGATGAGCTACAAGAGAAAATAGGTAAAAAAAGGCTTATTCATTCTTTGGATATTCATGATTTTGATACGTTAGATACTTTTGAAGATGATGGACAAAGTGGAATAAAAGACCCTAGAAATTATCATTGTCAAACTTGGATTAAAGCTGACCCTACCTTTAATGGATTAAAACAAATCTATTATGAACCAATTGAAAGGGTAAGTATTTCTCCTTCAATTCCCCAAGATAAGGCAGGATATCAAGTTATTGATTCTGTATCGATTTCTCATAAAGAATTTCATCCACAAACTTTGAACTTAAATGAAAATTTAAATTCAATAATTGGGGGTCGCTCAACAGGGAAATCTCTTCTTCTTGGGGCAATTGCCAAACGATTAGACCGCCATACTGATGTAAAGGATAATCCAGAATATGAAGAATTTGTAAATGAAGTTGCTAATTCCTTAAAGATTATTTGGAAAGATGGTAAAGAAGATGACAATCGAGAGATAGAATATTTCCCCCAAAGTCATATGTATTCATTAGCTAAAAATTCAAAAAAGCTAGATACTCTAATTGAAAAAATTGTCAGACAAGATTCCGTAAAAAATCAAATCATAGAAGATTACAAGGCGTTTTCGAGCTCAAACAATACCGAAATAACAGATAAAATAAATAGATTATTTCAGTTACTAGAACGACTTGAAAAAAACATATCATCTTTAAAAGAAAGAGGTGATGAAGGTGGAATAAAGGATGAAGTTACAAAGATTGAAAGTGAATTGGGTGGCATAAAATCTAAAATTGTTATAACAGAACCAGAACTCGAAGCTTACAACAAGCTGAAAGCTACAGTTGAATCTCTTAATAAAGAGATTGAATTTATTACAAAAGAACTAATCCGAATTAACACATTAAAAAACAAGTCATTCATTAATAATGAAATAGAATATGAATTAACAGCACTTTCAGATAGTAATCGAACTGACATAATTAAATTGTTTGATGAGTTAAGACACGAATATCAAGGCAAATGGAGCACTAAAATTCAAGATGTTGTTGAAGGTAACGAAAAACTAAAATCTCAAAAACTTGAAGAAATTTCAAAGATTGAAAAAGATGAAGCTTATATAAAGGGAGTTGAAGCCCTCAAAAACAATACTCAATTCTTGGAACTTGAGAACAAACTTAAGATTCAAAGAAATAAACTCTTAGAAATAGAACACATTAAAAAGGAAATTAGCGAGCAACAAACTCAATTCGAAAACTTAAAAAAGAATGTGTTGGAGCTAAATAAAAAATACCTTGAACAGATTGAAGACTTCAAATCAAATTTAACTGAGGAAAAGGACAAACTTAAAATAAAAGCTATCGCCAAAACAAACTTCCATGGATTTAAATCAATACTTGAACGAAGTTTAAATCAACAAGGATATAAGAATCAAGGTCTAGTTTCTAGAGAACTAAAGTCGAATGACGACTTGTTTAAATTGATTGAAGAAATCTTCAATGAACTACTAACTGGAGAATTAACTCTGAAAGGTGGAAATAAACCTCAGCCTTTGTGCCAAGAATTATTAGCGACAAATTTTTTTGATATCGCATATAATATCGTTTATGAAAAAGATGATTTCGGACAGATGTCAGAAGGTAAAAAAGCTTTTGTTGTGTTAATGTTGTTGTTAGATTTTAATAAGAAGGATTGCCCAATTCTTATTGACCAACCTGAGGATGACCTTGACAACAGGGCAATTTATAAAGGTCTTGTAAAATACTTGATTGATAAGAAAAAAGAAAGACAAATCATTTTAGTTACTCACAATCCCAATATCGTTGTGGGTGCAGATTCAGAACTTGTGATAGTAGCTAATCAACATGGTAAGGATACTCCGAACGAAAAAAGTGTGAAATTTCAATATAAAGCAGGAAGTTTGGAAAATTCTCAATTAAAACACCCTAAAGAAAAAATCATTTTATATTCTCAAGGGATTAAAGAACATGTATGTGAAATACTTGAAGGTGGAAATGATGCTTTTAAACAAAGAGAATTAAAATACGACTTAAAATAATGGCTAACGGAATACATACAGAATTAACCTTCGAAGAAGCAATCGAATCCAGCCTTCTGGAGAATGGAGGTTATAAAAAGGGAAGTTCATCCCACTTTGATGCAAACTTAGGTTTGTTCCCTACATACATTTTCGATTTTCTCAAAGAATCTCAACCAGCTTTATGGTCCAAGATTGAGAACATTCATAAATCAGATGTGGAGACCAAAGTTCTTCAACGATTGGTAAAAGAGATTGATTCTCGTGGTTCCTTGGATGTACTGAGAAATGGGTTCACCGATTATGGAGTGAAATTCAAAATGGCGTTTTTCAGACCTGAGAGCACTTTGAATCCAGAATCAGAGGTGTTGTATCAAAAGAACCATTTGAGTGTCACCAGACAAGTATATTACGAGCGTAATGGTAAGAATTCATTGGATATGGTTCTGGCATTAAATGGAATTCCAGTCGCTACCATTGAACTCAAGAATCAATTCTCTGGTCAAAACGTTTCCAATGCTCAAAAGCAATACGTTTTTGACCGTGAACCAACTGAACCAATATTCCAATTCAAGAAACGTGCTCTGGTCCATTTTGCGGTGGATACTGATGAATGTTTTATGACCACAAAATTGGCGGGCAAGAACACCCGTTATTTGCCTTTCAATCTAGGTTATAATAATGGAGCTGGAAATCCTCCAAATAAAGAAGGATACCGTACTTCGTACTTATGGGAATACGCATGGGCAAAGGATAGCTTCATGGACATCATTGGAAGATTCATGCACCTTAGCGTTGAGGAATATGAAATTGGTGGAATTAAGAAGACCAAGGAATCATTGATTTTCCCTCGCTTACACCAGATGCAGGTAGTACGAAAATTGACCAACCATGCTAAAGAACATGGAGCTGGTAAGAATTACCTCATCCAACATTCGGCTGGGTCTGGTAAATCTAATTCAATCGCCTGGCTTTCTTACCGACTTTCCAGTTTGCATAATGAACAGAATGAGCGGGTTTTCGATTCTGTTATCGTAATTACTGACCGTAAAGTACTGGATAACCAGTTACAGAATACAATCTACCAGTTTGAGCACAAAGAAGGTGTGGTACAGAAGATTGATAAGGATTCACAACAATTAGCAGATGCAATTTCGGCTGGGTCAAACATCATCATTACCACGCTTCAAAAGTTTCCATTCATTCTGGATAAAATCGGTGAAATCAAATCCAGAAAGTATGCAGTTATCATTGACGAGGCTCACAGCTCTCAAGGTGGTGAAGCAACCAAGAAAATGAAAGAAGTACTTTCAGCTAAATCATTAGAAGAGGCTGAACAGCAAGAAATGGATTCTGGTCTGGATGAGGATGCTGAAGACCAAATCAGAAAATCAATGGAAGCGAGAGGTCAACAAAACAACCTCAGTTTCTTTGCATTCACAGCAACTCCAAAGAATAAAACCGTTGAAGTGTTTGGAACTCCAGATAGTCAAGGTATACCAAAGCCTTTCCATTTGTATTCCATGAAACAAGCCATTGAGGAAGGATTCATTTTGGATGTATTGAAGAATTACACAACCTATAAAACTTATTTCAAGCTTTCCAAAGAAATTGAAGAGGACCCGAATGTGAACAAGAAAGCAGCTTCGAGAGCTATTGGCCGGTTCATGTCTTTGCACCCTCACAATTTAGCTCAGAAAACGGAAGTAATGGTTGAACATTTCCGACAGGTTGTTTCCAAGAAAATCGGAGGTCAAGCCAAAGCCATGGTTGTCACCTCATCTCGATTACATGCGGTTCGTTACAAAGAAGAGTTTGACAAATACATTTCCGACAAGGGATATTCAGACATCAAAACATTGGTTGCCTTTTCTGGTAAAGTAATGTATGATGCCTATCCAGAAGGAGTGACAGAAGTTGAGTTGAACGGATTCAAAGAAAAAGAACTTCCAAAGAAATTCGCTTCAGATGAATACCAACTGTTATTGGTTGCCGATAAATACCAAACAGGATTTGACCAACCCTTATTGCATACCATGTATGTAGATAAGAAATTGTCGGGTGTGAAATGTGTCCAAACATTGTCACGACTCAACAGAATGTGTGCTGGAAAAGAAGATACATTCATTCTTGATTTCGCCAATGAAACGGAAGAAATTCTGGAGTCATTCCAACCGTATTACGAATTGACTACGGTTCAAGAAACCACGGACCCAAATCGCCTCTATGATTTAAAAACTGAAATCGAGAAAGCACAGGTCATTTGGCAATCTGAAGTAGATAATTTCTGTAATGTATTCTTTAAGGATGCTCAGGTCCTATCTAAAAATGACCAAGGTAAATTGAATGCCTATATTGACCCAGCAGTTGAACGATACAAGCAACTTCCAGAAGAAACTCAGCAAGGTGATATTGTAAATGACATTTCTCAGGAGAACTTCAAACATACGCTCCAGACATTCTCTAGAACTTATTCCTTCTTAACCCAGATTATGCCATTCGCTGATGTGGAACTCGAAAAGCTCTTTACCTATGGTCGATTCCTTTTGAAGAAATTACCACGTAAAAGTCAGAGTGACCGCTTCCAATTGGGAGACGAGGTTTCACTAGAGTATTACCGACTCCAAAAAGTAGCTGAACAAAGCATCGTCATGGAGTCTCAAGGTGAATATGGTTTGGAAGGTGGCAATGAAGCTGGTATCCGAATGACCAAAGAAGAAAAAGCAGCATTATCAGAAATCATAACTGTAATCAACAAACGATTCGGAACTGAATTCACTGATGCGGATAAACTCATATTTGACCAAGTGATTGAAGACATGATTGCAGATGAGAAGTTATCCGTCCAAGCCAAAAGCAACTCCATTGATAATTTCAAGTTCGGCTTCGATGAAGTGTACTTGGATAAATGGATTGGAAGAATGGACCAGAACCAAGACATTTTCTCCAAGATTATGGATGACAAAGAATTTGGAGAGCTGGTAAGGAACTACATGTTGAAGAAGGTTTATGAAAGACTTTCAAAGTAATTTGACTTTTTTATGCAGCTTACCAGTGGCACATAATGATTGGGGGTATTAAAATTAAATGAGCAATGTATATATCATCACTTACAATTCGGAATTATAGAAATTTCAAATCAGCAAAATTTTCTTTCGAAGAAGGAATAAATACTATTATTGGAGAAAATGGCTCAGGTAAAACAAACCTATTTCAAGCCTTACGAATTCTAATCGATGATTCGCTTCCTAGAAATTATAGATTATTTCAAAATGATTTCAACCGCTCTTTAAATTCATGGAAAGGTCATTGGATAATAATATCAGTAGAGTTTTCCAATCTTGATAATTCAGAAGAAGTTCAAACACTTGCTATACAAGCGGCTGGACAAATGAATACTGCTAATCAAGGAAGCTACTATTTTTACTTCAGACCCAATCATATCTTTAGAAAGAGACTGTATGACTATTCGCAAGAAGCAGAAAAATCAATTGATGGTCTGAACGCAATCCTAGATGAAATAACAATTGATGATTACGAATCATTTTTTAGAGGAAGAGGTACTGGAGATTTTAGTATAGAAAACACTTACACTCAAAATGTAGGAAATTTTGAAACCTTTGAATTTCCAAACCCTGATGACGAAGACCTATTAATATTGGGAACTTGGCTTCCTCGTGAAATAAACATTGATGATGAAATTTCATGCACTTATATTCAGGCATTAAGAGATGTTGAAAGTGATTTGAAATCTTACAAGACAAGTCCACTCTTAGCATTATTGAGAGGTAGAGAACGGACAGTAGAAATTGCAGAAGCTCAGGAAATCACCTCTAGTATTGATGAACTGAATGAGAAAATTGGGCAACTCGAAGAAATTAAAGAATTAGAAAGGGGTGTTGACAAAAGCATAAAAGAAGCCGTTGGCTCAACTTATGCACCAAATATTGAACTACGTTCTGAATTACCAAATGAATTAGATAAATTATTTCAATCCTTAAAACTTTGGGTTGGAGACCCTGATGATGAAGGTTATAGAGGTAGGCTTTGGGAGTTAAGCCTTGGAGGTACTAACCTTATCTATTTGTCTTTAAAACTATTGGAATACGAGAAAGTAAAAACTGATAAAGCGGCTAATTTTCTCTTAATAGAAGAACCTGAAGCACACATTCATACTCATATTCAGAAAACTTTATTTGACAATTTACACAAGAATAAAACTCAAATTATTGTTTCAACACACTCAACTCATATTTCATCTGTAAGCAAAATAAAATCAGTGAATATTTTAAGTCGAGGGTCAAAAAAATCGATGGTCTTCAAGCCATCACATGGATTGGATGATCATGAAGTTAAAAGAATTGAAAGATATTTGGATGCTGTTCGGAGTAACTTACTCTTTGCTAAAGGTGTTGTTTTAGTAGAAGGTGATGCTGAACAAATAATAATTCCAAAATTGTTTAAGGAGGTTTTTGGTTTAAGCTTAGACGAAATTGGCGTTAGTATTATCAATATTGGAAGTACTGGATTTAAGAACATTGGAAGACTATTTCATCAAGAAAGAATTGGTCGAAAATGTGCCATATTAACAGATTTGGATTCATCCATTGTTAATTTACCAGCCGATAGTAATGAAGACTCTGAATTCGAAAAACATTGCCGAGCATCCGAAAAAAAAGGAGCAGAAAGAAAAGTAATATTGGACGAATTTGTTGATGGAAACGAATCATTAGAAGCTTTTTACTCTCCTCATACTTTTGAAGTTTCATTCATACAAGCTGGTAACCTTCAGGAGATGAAAAACTGTGTTGATGAAGTTTATAGTCAAGCTGCAAAAAGAACCGAGCTTAACGATATGTTGGATGGAGCTAACATAGATTCATTCGGTGTTGGCGCTCTTAAAATGGCTAATAAAAAAGGTAAGGGTTGGTTCGCTTTATTATTAACTGAACAGTTAACATACAGCACTAAAATTCCAGAATATATTCTTCAAGCAATTGCTCATGCTTCACCACACTTGACTAATACCGAAATAAAGGAAATGGCTTCGTATAGGTTAAGGAAAATGTCCGCTGATGCTAATTGCACAACAAGACAAGAAGCTAATGAAAAGCTAAATGTATTGGAACAAGGGGTAACAGATTTGGATGAATTTATTAATTCATATATCTCAGACTTTATCGATGATGACTTGACTAAGCTAATTTCATTCCTATGATTCTCGATGAGTTAAATCAAGAACAATTAGATGTTGTAGAAAGTAATGGTAATTTACTTCTTACCGCTTGTCCCGGTAGTGGTAAAACACGGGTTATTATTAATAAAATAGCAAGAGAATTATCATTGTTAGAAAAAGGTTCTAAAAGGAAAATACTTGCTTTAACCTTTACTAATCGAGCATCAGATGAAATAACGAGGAGATTAAATAGATTAGGTGCATTATCTCCAGAAATATGGAGCGGAACAATACACTCGTTCTGTATGGAATGGATAATTAAGCCCTATGGATGCTATATTGAAGAGCTACGTAACGGATTTAAAATTGCCGATGAGAAGTATATCGCACAACGAGTTTCAGAATTAAAGGAACACTACGAAATAGGTGTTTTTGTAGATATAAATATGAAAATAAATCGAAATGGCACTTATTCTAGTACTGTTGAAAGCCATAACGATTTCCTTGACAGTTATTATGATGGGCTCAAAGAGCTGAAGATGATAGACTTTGAGTTATTACTTCATTACTCCAATAAACTCCTTCAAGAATATCCGAAAATAGCGGCATCACTATCTAGTATTTTCAAGTACATTCTAGTTGACGAATTTCAGGATACACAAGACATTCAATACTCCATTATTTCACATATCATCAAAAATAGTAATGGAGGTTCCAATGTGATTTTTGTTGGTGATACCGACCAAGCTATCTATTCCTCACTTGGGGGTGTAGCGAAGAGTTTTGATGAACTTAAAATTGAAATTGACGATGCTGGGATGGGTACCAAAACACTCACAGGAAATTACCGTTCAGCGCAAAGAATAATTGACTTTTATAGACATTTTCAAACAAATGTAATTGCTATTCAATCAGAGGCTAACATTTCTGATGGCGATACCATTATTTCACTAAACACTCAAATATCAAAAGATGATATTCCTGAAGAAATTGCGAGGTTAATTCAGCTAAGTTTGGATAATGGTATTCCTGAAGCTGAAATATGTGTTTTAGTGCCTCAATGGTGGTTAATTACTTCAGTAACTAGAAGACTGAGACAATTGCTTCCAAATGTCAATTTCGATGCCTCAGGCATAACTCCGATGTCTCAAATTCGTGAAAATTTTTGGTACAAAGTCGGTAGATTGTTTCTTACCGAACCATCACCAAAGTTATACTCAGTGAGATATAAGTGGGCAGAAGAAATAATAGACCTGTTCAAGATTAATACTAATAGAGAGTTATTTGATTCGTCAAATCAAGAGAAAATGTTGCTTCGAACTATTAATGGAATTAATTCTCATGAGGCTGAAGGACTTGACTACCTTGGAGAATCCTTTAACGAATTATTGGTGAAAACGGATGTTGATTTAAACTCATATCCAGAGTTAAAAAGGAATTGGGACTCTTATTTCGAAACAATTGAAAATCGTTTAGCTGATGAGAATTTTGACGTTCCATCCGACACAGAATCATTCAAAAGATTCTATCGTGAA
>JBDHXR010000026.1:0-24404 GCA_039810825.1 Fluviicola sp. | reverse complement strand
TTGATAGGGATCAAGTGCAAATTTAAAGGCATACGCACGGTTGATTACCTCTGTTCTAGCTTTATCTCCAGACCCTGTAACTTCGTATATTCCATTGTAACCAATGGCTAGGGTTTTTAATCCTTCATCAGTATTAAATGAACGAATATCAAAAATTATCTCATTGATATCTTTGATATTATGCATGTTTAATTTATTGTTTGCTTTGGTTGAATAGAGAATTCCATCATGTGCCCCAATAAATGCATTTTGCTCATTGATTTCTATTGTTTCAATCTGCGCATTTACATTGTTTTTTTTGTTTAAGAATGAAACTGGTGAGCCCGTTTCATAGAATTGAATTCCATTCCCTAAGCATAACCACAAATTGTTGTTTCGGTCAAAAAAAGAAAAGTTTACACTTAAGCTTGCCAAGTCTTCACTGAAATCGAAAGTTTTTACAATATTTCCTTTCAAATCATTAACAATAAGGCCTTTGTTTTCAGTGTTGTTTAGTATGTAATTACCGTATTTATTAACAAAGAATATATCGTGATCTTTTACAGATTTAAATTCGGTTTCGTCTTCTGCTTTCCAAGAAAACTTATTCTCGCCAATTTGCGTTGCACTGTAAAAGTTATTAGCAACACTCTTTATGTAAAATTTTTGATTAATTTGAAAGCCACCACGAAAATCTGTTAAATAGATTTCTTTAGGTAAGGTAATTTCTGAAACTTTATTTGAGAATACATTGTAATACAATATTTTCTTGTTCTGCATAGAATTTACACGTTCCTTTTGAAAGATAAAAAGGTACCCATTCAAAAATCGACCTGAATTTAAGCATATCAAATTGGCATAATTGTAAGGAACTTCAAGCTGTGTTAACTTTTTATCTTTGCTGTAGATATAAATTCTTTTTTCAGCGACGAACATTATTTCACCGTTCCCCAATTCAAAAATATTCCAAACCCTACCAATGTTGTTTTTTATTCCGCCATAGAAAATAGGATAATAAAGCAATTCTCCTTTATCAGAATAATCTAAATACCCAAAATTGTTATCACGACCAACATACACTTTGTCGTTTGATGCCAAATAGAGTTTGCACACATACGAGTCAAAACAGTTATCTCGAACTGTTTTTTGAGTTTTTATAGTGTCTGTTTTTATTTTATCCCATTCAATTCCATTGAAAAGCAGAATATCTTGTCGATTACCAAAAAGAAAGTCGCCATTTACTGCTTGCAAACCAGTCCAAATTTGCCCAGCACTACCATAGTCATTAGAAGAGAAATGTTTGGTATTTATCTGACCTTTGAAGTTAATATTTTGTGCCAGAGCCGTTTGCAAGAATGCAAAGAAAAATATGAAAGGTATTAATTTAAGTCTCTGTAACGTCATTGTATTTCTACTAACAAGATACGAATATAATTCAATTCAACTATAAAAGTAGAATTTTGGTGCAGAAAATATTTAAAAAGTACTGTAGTCAGCCTAAATTTCGGTGTTAAAAGAAAAGTGAAAACAAAAAATAAAAACGCAGATTAATAATTAAGCAGCCTACTTTTTTCAGCAGCACAAACCAAGTTCCATAATACTCGAGCGCCAACATTTGCATCCCAATCTCCATTTCTTCCGTTTGAAACTTCATTCAAATCAAAACCAATAATTTTTTTTCCGGCTTCAACCAATGAAAATAAGAGGTAGTTCATTTGCTCGATTTCAAATCCTCCTGCTACTGGAGTACCTGTATTTGGACAAAGTGAAGGATTTAAGCCATCAATGTCATAAGAAATATAGATATTTGAAGGGAGTTCTTGAATAATTTGCTTTACCTGTTCTTTCCAAGTAATACCTTCAAAATTTTGTTTTTTTAAATCCCAATCAAAGAATGTCTTTACGCGTGAATCATTTTGAGTAATAAGTACTTCTGAATGAGCAATATCACGAATTCCGACTTGGACTAATTTTTCTAATTTATCACACGTTTTCAACACATTAAACATGATACTTGCGTGTGACTCTTCGAAATCTTCATACGCTTCACGTAAATCAGCATGCGCATCAATATGCAAAATACCAAATGAATCAACATGTTGATTGATAGCTTGAATTAAACCGAGTGGGGTAGAGTGCTCACCTCCTAAAACTGCTACCAATTTTTTTTGATTAAGCAACTCACTTGCTCTTTCTTTCAAATTTTCACTTAAGTTTTTTGAAGCTTCATTTACTTTGTCAACAATTTTTTTGAAAGCCGGATTGCTTTTTAATGTTCCTCCGTTCTCTAAAAAAGCAATGTACTGTTCAGTATCTATGCAAAGTTGATCGTTTATTTCTTTGATTTCGGATGAAATTTCAGTTAAAAAAACTTTAGTGTTCCAAGCATTTGGCAATTGCGGGTGGAAGAAATCCAATTGAGTACTTGCATCTAGCACGGCTTGTGGTCCGTTGCTTGTTCCTTTTCCGTATGAAGCAGTTGCATCCCAAGGTACAGGAATGATTACAATATTCGCTTCGGCTTCATTTACTGGAAAACCAAAAATGTTACCGTTTGCAATACCAACTCCGTTTGGATCAAAATTAGTGTCCATTCACCAATGATTTTACGAAATTTGGTAGGGCAAAACTTCCTTTGTGAATTTCTGAATTGTAATAACGAAGTCCTTTTACTTGAACAAAGCTATCTATTTCATTTTCGTTTCCAATGTTTTTGGGATGCTCAGAACCCTTCAATCCGTATTGGAAGCTCCACATTCCAGTTGGGTATGTAGGCACGTAGAACAAAGAGATTGGAGCATTCTCTTTCCCAAAAATATGCTGAAGGGTTACGTTTAATTCAGTAAATGCCCTTTCATTAAACTTAGGAGATTCGCCTTGAGCTACTAAAACTCCTCCATCTTTCAAAATTCTATAGCAATTTTTGTAAAACTCTACAGAGAATAAGCCTTCGGCTGGTCCCACAGGGTCTGAACCATCGATTACAACGATATCGTAAGAGTTTTCTTGAGCATCTTTCACAAAAGAAATTCCGTCACCAACAATTAGATTTAACTTAGGATGGTCAAAAGCTGCTGCAATGGTAGGTAAGTGTTCTTTACAAGCATCGATTACCTCACCATCTATTTCAACCATCGTAACTTTTTCAATAGAGTCGTGACGTAAAAACTCACGCACTGTACCTCCATCACCGCCACCAATCACTAAAATATTTTTAGCACTTCCGTGTGTAAACATAGCAGGGTGAGAAATCATTTCATGGTAGTGAAATTCATCATTTTCAGTTGTCATGAACATATCATCCAAAGTCAATAATTTCCCATATTTAGGAGACTCTAAGATGCGAACACGCTGAAAAGGAGATTGCACATCGTGCAAAACTTCACCTGTGTATCGAAGTGATACAGCTTGAAAATCGTCTTTATCTGTAAACCACACATTGCGGGTGTACATTTCAGGGTTTGTCCATTCACCTGCTTTTTGGCGCATTGATGAAATATCAAAATCATTGCGAGTAAGCAAAGGTAATGCACCTCTATGCATTTCGATAGCAGAATAATTTTTCGATTTGAAACACTCTTTTAGATAATCGAATGAAATCCAAGCATCCATTTCACCGCATGTAAATAAATCTACAGCAGCATAGCCATATTCAGGCCAAGTATGGATGGCTAAATGACTTTCTTGAATGACAACAACACCAGAAACACCATAAGGTGAAAAGTGATGAAATGTAGAGTTAATTACTGTTGCGCCTGCTTTCAATGCAGCATCAACCATGTCTCTTTCAATTGAAGATACATCATTCATTATATGAGGGTCACACCCCATGAATTCTACTAAAATGTGATTCCCCAATGCCTTTTTCATTAGCTATCTATTAAAGTTGTTTGTAATAATTTGCAAAAGTACTTGCTTTCAATGGATTTTGATATGTTTTTTGAAAAAATAAACCCAAATTTATAAATTATTAAATGTTCTTTTAAATGCTAGTGATGCTCATTTGGAAGGTTAATAATCCAATTCTTAATTTTATCGACAATTAATTTTTCATTGTCTAAATGAGGATGATGACCACATTTTGACAACATTTCAACAGTTGCATTGTTGCCTATTTCGCATATTGAATCCAATTGCTTTTGACTTCCATATTGGTCTTTTTCTCCCTGCAGTGCATACACCGGAGTTGAAATGTTTTGTATTTCTTTGCGGATATCCCATGATTGAAATTCTTCAGACAGCCATGTTTCAAACCAAGCTTTGAAAAGTGGATTTGTTTTTTCAGCATGATATTTTTGTAAACCTCTCAGTTTCCCTTCTTCAAATGCTTGTACTGCTGTGTTAATCCCAGCAACAGTAATATCTTCCACAAAAGTGTGTGCTGCCATAGTAACGATTGCGTGTATGTTTGAAAGTTGCATACTTGCCATCAATAAAGCAATACTGCCTCCGTCACTATGCCCAATAAGTATAACTTTTTGCCTAGGAGAGATGAGTTCTCTTAACACTTCTGCAGTTTCAATTGAATATTCATGTAAGTAAGAAATAGTTCTAGAAGTATGAAGAGCAGACGAATTTCCATGTCCTGTTCGCTCAATTAATAGTCCTGTAAGGTTTAGTGATTGGCAAAGATTCAAAGGGAAAGTTCTCCACTGCGGTATGCTGCCCAAAGCTTCATGTAAAAAAATGAGAATAGGAGTAGCTTCACTAAAACTACTATAATTAACCCATTGAGTGTGAATTACAGATTTACCAAGAAGTGTATTTTTGTTCATCGTACAAAAAAAGGGAAACTAAATTTCCCTTTAATAGTTAGAGTTTAACTTACATTAATTTTTCACACGCTCTACATACACACCAGTACGTGTATCTACTTTAATTACTTCACCAATATTAATAAACAACGGCACGCGAACTTCTGCTCCAGTAGCCAATGTTGCTGGTTTCATAGAGTTTGTTGCTGTATCTCCTTTGATTCCTGGCTCAGTGTATGTTACTTCAGAAATCACATACATTGGCAATTCAACTACCAGAGGAACTTCTTCACTAGCATCATAAATAATACTGCAAACCATGCCTTCTTGAAGGAAAGCAGGTTTTTCAATCATTTTCCCTGGAATATGTACTTGTTCAAAATTTTCAGAATTCATAAAAACGAAATCAGTACCTTCTTGAAACAAGAATTGATATTCTCTATTTTCAACACGAATCACCTCGATTTTATGTCCAGCAGAAAAAGTATTATCAATCATTTTACCTGTTTCAATAACACGCATTTTAGTACGTACAAAAGCAGGACCTTTACCAGGTTTCACATGTTGAAACTCTACAATTTGACAAATTTTCTCATTGTATTTAATACATAATCCGTTTCTGATATCAGCTGTAGTTGCCATCTTTAATATTTTTGGGTGCAAATATAACAAAACGATGCATATTAAAGAGATTTAACAAATAATTGAAACAAAATTCGGGCAGATATTGGATGAAATAATGTAAATTTGTGCTTATGTTGATAAGTTTACCATTGTTTTTAAGTGATGTTGGTGGGTCTGAGATTGTGTTGATTTTGGTTGTGATTCTCGTTTTTTTTGGATCGAGTAGTATTCCGGGAATTGCCAAGTCAATGGGTAAAACAATTCATCAAATCAAGCAAGCTTCTCAAGAAGTTCAAAATGAGATTAAGAAATCTGCAGGTGATGTAAAAACAGACTTTGATTTGCAGAAAATGGTTAGAGAAACCGTTGATATTGTTGAAAAACCTCTTGTAGAAGAAGCAGTAAAAATGGATCAAATAATAGACTCTCCATCTGAATATTCACATCCTTATATTGTAAAGCAAACTAAGCCCACTCTTCCCGCTGCCGATTTAGAAGAATCAAAGCCAGAGGTTGTAGCGCAACAAAACGATACTAATGCTGAGAATAAATCGGTTTAATCAGCCTGATGTTCAATTTCCGGGTGATTAATTTTGCCTCCAGAATTTCCTACTTGAACAGCAAAATACAGTGCAAAAGCAGAAACTACCAACACAATAAATGAGGCATATTTTGCCATGGACTTTTTCTTAAATTCTAGCAAAAGAGAAAGGGAAGACAAAAGAATCAATCCAAACACAAATTGCATGAGTCCCTTAGCATCATGTTCATGGTTTTCAATATGCTCATGAGTTGCTTTTAATTTGTCTGAAGTGATTTTCACAGCGTCAAAATTGTTGGTATTCAAATTACTGAGCTCAATGTGTTTTTCTACTACATCTTCTGCACGTTCTCCTGTTGCATTTGCTAAAATAGCAGTAAAACCAATAAAAATAAGCATAAAATAGCTCGTTTTTTTGAGTGTGGAATTTTTTAGAATGACTCCAACTAGCAATAATAATGAGCCTAAAAAAAGTCCAACAACTGGAAAATGATTTATGAGTAAGTGTAAATGAGCTGGATTCATCTTTCAATTTTTAGAGATAAATATAATAGATTCTTTTAGAATGTCAATTGATGAAATTAATTAGCTTGTAGATTGATATTTTAAAAAAAGATATATACTTTTAATTGAAGCATAATAAAGTGAGATGAGATACATAGATAACAATGGAATTACGAACCCGGAAATTAATTTGGCGTTGGAAGAATTTGTGTTGAGAAATTTTCCGCTAGACTCAGATTATTTATTGTTTTATATCAACGAGCCTTCAATTATTATTGGAAGAAATCAAAACACACTTGAGGAAATTAATCAAAAATACATCAACGAAAAAGGGATTCATGTAGTACGTAGAATTTCCGGAGGTGGTGCGGTGTATCATGATTTAGGAAACTTAAATTTCAGCTTTATTACCAATCACGATTCCACTAGTATAAGTAATTTTAAAAAATTTACAGCCCCAGTAATTCAAGTTCTAAATCAAATGGGGATTAAAGCTGAATTAAAAGGCAGAAATGATATTTTGGTTGAAGATAAGAAAATATCGGGTACTGCACAGTTTTCTACCACTAAGAGAATGGTTAGTCATGGAACCTTGCTTTTTAACACAGATTTAGAAGAGGTTGCAAAAGCGTTGAATGTAAAGATGAGTAAAATTGTATCAAAAGGTCATAAATCTGTTAGAAGTAGGGTGGCAAATATTGTTGATTACTTGGATGAACCTATTTCTATTGATGCTTTTAAAAAGAAATTATTGGAAGGTCTGAATCATGGAAGGGCTCCATTTACACATTACCTTATAAGTAAAAAAGAATGGGATGGAGTAAATGAATTGCGAGACAGAAAGTACGGAACATGGGAGTGGAATTATGGTCAATCCCCAGATTTTAACATCCAGCGTGTAAAACGATTTCCAATTGGTGAAATTGATTTACGCTTAGAAGTTGAGAAAGGAATCATAAAACACATTCGTATATATGGAGACTTTTTCGGATTTCTTCCTGTTTCTGATATTGAAGAAAGTTTAAAGAATAGAAAATACACACTCGATTCAGTAACAAAACAGCTTTCAAATTTTAATATGAAAGATTATTTTGGCGATCTATCAACAGAAGAATTTATTGAATTGGTATATGGAGATGATGAATAATTTTCAATAAAACCATTATTTATTGTAATCAGCTAAACCTTCTTCCAGCCACGATTTAAATACATCTGGAGAACTGTGATTTTGGTAATCTGCAGGACCGTTAGAAAGCACTTTTTCGTCTGAGTCCAGCATAATATAATACGGCTGGGCAGTAACTTTGTAATCTTTAATTTGCTTATACATCCATTTGTCACCTGTTGTTTTCAGTGTTTTAAATTTTCCGGGAGTTAACTCAACAGTAATTTGCTGTTTTTTAGGGAGTTCTATTCGCTCGTCAACGTGTAAAGAGGCAATTACTACATCGTTTTGTAGTTTGTCAATAATTCCTGGTTCTCCCCAAACACTTTGCTCCATCTTTCTACAATTTACACAATTGTGTCCTGTAAAATCAACAAATAAGGGTTTATTTACCTTCTTTGCATAGGCTAATGCTTTATCGTAATCGTGGAATAGATAAATGTTTTGTGGCCCCAAGTGCATGTCATCAGAATTTTTAGTTGATGATTTTTGATTAGTTGGTTGAGAGTTTCCAACACCAAATAGGCTTTCACTGTAGTTAAGTGGAGGAGGGAAGGCGCTAATCAATTTTAACGGAGCACCCCACATTCCGGGAATCATATAAATAACTAAAGTCATAGAAAGCATACCCAACATGCCTCTACCAACAGATATTTTTTCCACTTTTGAATCATGTGGAAACTGAATCCAACCAAATAGGTACACGGCTAGTACAGCAAAAATCACAATCCAAATTGCTAAGAAAATTTCACGTTCAAAGTAATGCGCTTGTACAGCAAGGTCTGCGTTAGATAAAAATTTGAATGCAAAAGCCAATTCCAACAACCCCAGTACAACTTTCACTGTGTTTAACCAACCACCTGATTTTGGAAGAGAGTTCATCCACCCCGGTATCATTGCAAACAAAGCAAAGGGTAAAGCTAGAGCCAATGCAAATCCAAACATTCCAATAATAGGAGCCATTCCGCCAACTGTGGCAGATTGAACCAATAAGAATCCTACAATTGGTCCGGTACAAGAAAATGATACCAAAGCAAGAGCCAATGCCATGAAGAAGATTCCAATCAATCCGCCCTTATCCGCTTTTGAATCAGCACTATTTACCCATTTATTTGGCAATCTAATCTCAAATGCCCCCATGAAAGAAACAGCAAAAACCACTAAGATAATGAAGAATATGATGTTGAATGTTGGATTGGTTGACATGTTGTTTAGCGAGTCAGCACCAAATATTCCTGTAACAGCAACACCCAATAAAATGTATATTGCAATGATAGAAACACCATAGATAATCGCATTTTTTATTCCTTTTGCACGCGTAGAACTTCTTTTAGTAAAAAAACTAACAGTCATAGGAATCATAGGGAAAACACACGGTGTTAGTAAAGCTAAAAATCCACTACCAAAAGAAAGTAAAAAGATTGTGAGTGTGGACATTTTAGAAATGTCTGAATTATTTGAATTTTTCGGTTGTTCAGCCTTTATTTCAGTTTGATTGGTGCTTTCCGTTACATTTGAGTTTTTTGATGAAGAATCATCAACTGCAGTATTAATAATTTCTTCCGAAGTATTGTCTAGAGTAGTAGTTATTGATGCATCATTTGTACAACCATTCACGGATACTTTGAAAGTGCCATCAAAAGGGGGAAGGCAGTGATTTTCATCACACGTTTGAAAGCTATAAGTGCCATCTAGAGTGAAGTTATTTTTATTTAAAATTTTAATTCGTTGTTTTAAAACAATTTTTCCTTCGTGTAAGCTTAAATGCTCATCTGCTAGTTCATCATAAGTTTCAATAGGCTTGGGTTCAATTACATTTCCAATAATTTGGTAATTTGGAGATTTGTTGAGTTTAAAACTTGTTGGAATTCCAAACGAGCCTTTTGGTAACACAACTGCATATACGTGCCACTTTGGGACAATGTTTAATTCAGCCAATACTGTTGCTTCACAATTTGCTTCATATTTAACGCTAAATTTCCATTTTACTTTATCTTCAGCAAATTCAATTTGATTAAAAGCGTTGAAACTAAAAAGCGATAGAAAAACAAATCCAATAATTTTTGTGAAATTCATAATGAAAGGTGTATTTATGTTTAAGGTATTTGAATTGAAAAAGGATAATCAGAAGGAGGTAAGCACATTACTTCGTTGCAAACCATAAAAGTAATATATCCTTTCACTGTTTCGCCAGCTGTAGCTTTTGAAATAGCTTGTTTGAATACAACCTCGTTTTTAAAAAAATCCAATTCAGCTTCAAAATTCTCATCGTATTCATGTATTGGTGATGGTTCAACAACAGCACCATTTAATACAATGTTTGCATTGTTTTCAAATGTAAATGAAGTAGGAACAGGACCTATGGTATTTTTTATGTGTTGACTATACAAATGCCAGCCGTCGGAGATTGTAGCTTTAAATTCGATTTGTTTTAACTGAGAATTATATGCAAAATCCCATTTCACCCTATCTTGTGCATGAGAAAAAGAGAAGAAGAAAAATAGAAAAATCCAGAGTATTTTGTTCATTTCATTTACTAATAGAAACCAAATCTAATAAATGAAACTAAGTTTACAAAATTTTGAATTTATGATGTTCTTGGAATGCTATATCTTTACATCAATAATTCTGTCTATAGGAATCCACATACCACCTTTGATGCAAATAAACCGAGTACCTGTTGCCCAGATAGTTGTGTGTATTTCTTTTAAACATTCATCATCTTCAAATACAATATGCACCTTATGATGTATTGAATTGCCTAAGAAAGTTGCTTCTTCAAGTTTTTTTATAATTTCTTGATTAATTTCACGATCCGATTTGTTTTTAAAAGAGAGTTGTATAACTTCCTCTTTTTCAATTAAAATGGGTTTCATAGTTTACAAATTGTAGTATAGTAAATTTAAAGATAAAACAAAGAATTAACAAAAACAAAGAATTTTAAAAAAAATTCAAGAAATAGTTAGTCGAATGATATTTTGTGAATTGGAATCAGCCAAAAATGAAGATGTAATGGCAATTCCAGGAACCCAGCACAAAACATCCCCACAAAACAGCAAAGGATAAGAATTTCGCCATTGTACAGGTATTCCATTGTCTTTCATGAGTTTATGCAGTTTTGTAGATCCTTTTGCCCTATGCTTCATCAGGGTAATATTTTCTGATTTTTCTTTAAATTCTAACGGAAATTTACACTTGTCTGCATCAATATAGATTTCGTTTACATTAAATGAATCCGGTAATGATGAAACTGCTTCACTCTTGAAATCCCAACAATGAACGTTAACAAAATTTGGCTCCCATGAAAACCCATCTTTTGTGCGAAATAATTGCGTTTTGTTAATGGATGAGCTAAGAGTTGCTTTTTCGAGCAGCTCAATACGTTCAATAATCCATATTGGCCAAGTGAAATATTTGCAAGTAGCAATTTTTTCTTCTAATGTTAATTGATTCCATTGTAGAAACGAAATGCACTTTTTTGTTTTCCATTCATAAAAACGAGGCGCTAAATTGCTTAATATATCAGCTTGTTGCTCTCTAAATTTTTCTTGTAAAAAAGTGATGGATTGAATCAATGTTGGAAATTGAGTAGTGAGTTCAGGGATAATCTTGTTTCTAAACACATTTCTGTAGTATGTATTTTTCTTATTGCTTGAATCTTCTCTCCATTTGTACCCTTTTTTTTCAGCTTCGGCTTTTAACTCCTCCTTTGTGATATTGAGAAATGGACGAATAATTCCTATATTTTCAACGTGCATTCCTCCTAAGCCAAAAATGCCAGCTCCGCGTATTAGTTGAAGAAAAAAAGTTTCAATTTGATCGTTTTGATGATGAGCCAAGAGTACAACATTTCGTTCATTTTCTTGGATAATTTCTTGAAAAAAAGAATGCCTGAATTTTCTAGCTTCATTTTGTAAATTCACACCTTTTGCTTTAGTCTGTCTTGTTGAACAGTTTTTTACAATAAGATTTAGTTGAAAACGGTTAGCAAGTTCTTTTACAAAAGTTTCATCTAAATTGCTTTCGTCTGAGCGTAGGTGATAATTTACATGAATCACTGTTGGTTTAAATCCCAGTTCAATAAGTCCATGTAAAAGTATTGTAGAATCTAATCCACCTGAACAAGCGACAAATAGGTTCTTACCTTCCAATGCAGATTCTTTAAGAGCGTTTAATACCACAGACATGGGCCAAGATAATTGATGATTTTTTCAATTTTGGTTTTACATTCTTCATACTCCGAAAAGGAATCTGAGTTAATGGTGATTGCTCCACCAACTCCACAAGTAATTTTTTTACTTGCTGAAAGATAAAATAAAGTTCTGATTAGTACATTTAACTGAAAGTCTCCATTTTGCTTTATAACTCCAAAACTACCGGAATAACACTCTCTGTTAAACTTCTCAAAGCTATTAATGAATTCAACTGCTGCTTTCTTTGGAGCACCCGTCATTGATCCCATTGGGAACGTAGCTTGAATGATTTCAGAAAATGTAGCACGATTTTGCAAAGTACATTTAACAGTAGAAATCATTTGATGAACTGTTGGATAAGTGTAAACTTTACACAACTCAGTAACTTGAACACTCCCTTTTTCAGCAACTCTAGACAGGTCATTTCGAACTAAATCAACAATCATGATGTTTTCAGACCGTTCTTTTTGGCTTGATTCTAATTGTTTGACAAAGTGCTCATCTTCAGTCGCATTTTGCCCACGTTTAGAAGTTCCTTTTATGGGTTTAGAAATCAGTTCTTTTCCTTTTTTTTCGAGATACAATTCTGGGCTAAATGAGGCAAACATCCATTTTTCACATTCAAACATGCTGGAATAAGGAGTGGGATTTCGTTTGTTTATGAATTTATAAATCGGAGATATACTCGTTAGCGTTAACGAGGAACTTTCTATTTGTTGACAATAATTCACTTCGTAAATATCACCTTGTTGAATGTGATTTTCCAATTGTGAAACATCTTCAATGTACTCGCTTTTTGATATTTGTGGTTTAAAGGTGCATTGAATTATTTTTTCATCTGTATCGTTAACCAAATCAAATGCAAGGTTTGTGTTTTCAACTGAATCTACTCCTTCAATCCAATTTAATTTATTGTTTTTAAAGGTGTATACACTTTCAGGTAAATAAATTCGAAGTAGAGGCATTGTGTTTTCAGTTTTTGAAAGCTCTAAAATTGAATTTCCAAGTTGAAAATTTAGAAAAACAAACATTGTCTTCCCTTGATTTGATTGGATAAAATCATCTAACTCTTTCCATGAAAATATGGAGTCAAAAGAAATCGCTTTATTTATTCCGATTCCAATGAAAACAGACTCATTTGAATAATTGAACAATGAACGTTCTTTCATGTGGTAAAATTAAGGAAGAAAGTTGAGTTGAAAGAATGTTTTTTATCAACGTTGTTTAAACGATTTTAGTGAGTTAACCTTTATTTTTTCATGAATTATAAATGCTGCTAATAGAAATAAAACGCCTGATTGTTAGATATTTAAATGAAAAAAAGACAATAAACTAACGAATCATTATTTTTTAAATTACTTTTACAAATTCGACAAAATATAATGTTGTATCGGTTAATAAGGCTTATTGTATCTATAGGGATTAAGATCTATTATAAAGAAATCAGGGTTGTAAACAAACAGTTCCTTGATAAAGAGTATGGACCATTGATTTTGATTGCGAATCACCCGAATACATTGATGGATGCTTGGATGATTGGATATGTAAGTTCGCGGAAAGTGCACTTTATGGCAAAGGCTACTTTTTTTAACTCTCGATTTAAAAGAAAATTACTTCACATTTTGGGTATTATTCCAATCAACAGAAAAAATGATAGAGCAGTAAGTGGCATCAATAATAAAGATTCATTTGAGGCTTGCTACGATTTGTTGGAAAAAGGAGGGGTATTGGTTGTATTTCCTGAAGGAACAAGTTTTTTAGAACGTAAGCTTCGTGAGATTAAAACAGGAACAGCTAGAATTGCAATTGAAGCAGAGCAAAGGAATAATAGGAAATTAGGCTTGAAAGTAATACCAATAGGCTTGAATTATATTTCTGCAAATTCATATCGAGGAAGTGTGTTGATTCAAGTTGGCGAATCAATACCAATAGCATCATTTGTCAACAACAAAATGAAGGCTTCAGATAGTTCTTCAAAGCTTACCGAAAAATTTCGTTCCGAATTATCTCGGGTTTTTGTAAACCTAGAAAATAGTGAAAGAGAGGTTTTGGTAGAAAAAATAAAAAATCTTTTTGTTACCAAATATTCTGAATACTCTAGTGTTTCGAAAGAAGTACTGTTCTTAAGAAAAGTGCAAGAAAAATTAGATGAGCATGTGTTAACAAAACCGTGGATTATCAGCCAGATTGAAGAGAAAACGGACTCAATAACTTCAATTTTAGTAGCATTAGGATTAAAAAATGATTTTTTGGATAGACCTTTTAGAAGAGGCTTATTTATTCGACAATTCATTCAGAGTTGGTTTTTTATATTAACCGCTACGCCTCTGTTTATCTATGGACTCATTCACCATTTCATTCCATATTATTTGATAGGAAAGATGATACCCAAACTAACCAAAGAAACTGAATATCACGCTCCTTTAGCAGTTATTTTTGGGTTGATTCTTTATCCATTGAATTACTTTTTGTTTTTTATTGGCTTGAACATACTCTTTAGTGTACCTTGGTGGGGCGATGTTTTGTATCTAATTTCCCTACCGCTTGTAGGAACATTTGCGCATTTTTATTTGAGGTATATGACACACATTCGGTCAAAATTAAAATTTGCTCAATTTGCAAAAACAAGACGGGCTTTGCTAGTAGAGTTAAAAGAAGACCGAATCACACTCAAAAACTTGATTTTTAAGGGCTAAACAAATTCGTTTGAATAAAAATTATGATTTTTTTCAAAACGAATAAAAAAATTCTTCAAAAACACTTTGAAAGAAAGAACCAATTGTTATCTTTGCGCCCACGTTCATTGAACAAGGTGGGATGGGTGAGAGGCTGAAACCAACAGTTTGCTAAACTGTCGTACGGGTAACTGTACCGCGGGTTCGAATCCCGCTCCCACCGCATAAAAAAATGCAAAGAGTTAAAGCACATAGAGTTATAACTGAAGCGGTTTTTTTTATTGAAAAATTGTTTAAAAAACTTTGAAGATGCTTGCGAATGTTGAATTTATCATTAAATTTGCACCTCGAAAAAAAAGAATAAAATCACTCAAAACGACGAGTCGATTATTGAAATAAGCCTAGTTCGGGGCGTAGCGTAGTCCGGTCATCGCGCCTGGTTTGGGACCAGGAGGTCGCAGGTTCGAATCCTGCCGCCCCGACAAAATATGAGGGGATGAGCAATCATCCCCTTTTTTATTTATTTATTTGGTTCCGTAGCTCAGCTGGATAGAGCATCCCGACGACAAAGTCGGGAAGGTTTTGGTTCAGAAGAAGCTATAAAATAAATTAGGTCCCGTAGCTCAGCTGGATAGAGCATCCCGACGACAAAGTCGGGAAGGTTTTGGTTCAGAAGAAGCTATAAAATAAATTAGGTCCCGTAGCTCAGCTGGATAGAGCAACTGCCTTCTAAGCAGTAGGTCTTTGGTTCGAATCCAAACGGGATCACAAACAAAAAAGCATCACAGAAGTGATGCTTTTTTTATTTCTATTAATTAATAACTGATTTGAGTTATTTCACCAATATTGCCACCTGATAAAAATTGTTTACTGCTCCAATTAATTCGTATTCAATGTAAAAAGATTTACTCCACTCATTGAATGCTTTAAACTCATGCAATGGCACATTGAATTCATCAAATAATAGAATATCGCCTTTTTTGATGTATGGCGTCATTAAGGTTAGTACATACAAAGTAGCAGAATAAATATCCGCATCTAAATGTATTACCTTGCGTTTATTTGATTTGTAAGTACTTAAAAAGGACAATAATGTTTGTTGGAATAAACCTTGATAAAATTGATGTCTATTCCCTTCAATTTTCGGTGGTTCGTTCCCATTTCCCATATCACCTTGTTTAAATGGTCCCCACGCTTCAGGTAAACCGGTAAATGTGTCAAAACCATAAAAATTAGCGTCTTCATTTTGAATTCTGTTTACCCACCAACGAAACGATGTGCCGGTTGAAACACCAAATTCTAAATAGTCTATTGAGGTATCTAACTTCTGAGATACAATAATTTGTTCAAACATTTCTTCACGCTTAAAATAATTGAATTTTGAACTGTAAAAATCTGTTTGGCAAGAGTGTTTGTTATTTTTTATCCACTTTGATAATGCGGCAATATGACTGAGGAAGTTTAGTGCGTGAATAGGAGTAAAACGGTGTAACTGCATCACAAAATACCAGCCCTTTATTTTTCCAGGTAATTTTTTTCTTACTGCCCATTTACTGAAACTCATATCTATGTTTTTTTTGCAAATATAAAAGAATGTAATACGAATTGATAGTTAGTAAAGAAAAAGGAGTAGTTTTTAGTTCTACTCCTTTTTCTTTTGTTCCAGCTTCTTATTTTAGTTTAAAAAGCTATAAGTCTTACCATAAAACAACATTTGCTCAATAAATGTTTGTTTATTTTCAAGTTGAATGTCTTTAATTTTACCATCACTTCCAACCTGAACATTGAAAGTAGGGTAAACAAAACCGCTATACGGAGCCAAGTTTAGTGGTTTTACTCTTGCTAAAACTTCTGCATGCAACTTTGCATCAACTTTTACACCATAATTTTCAACCAATGCTTTACCTGCTTCATAATCTCCTTCAGATTTTATGCGCTGAATCTCTTGAAGCAACTGTCCAAAAAGAACACGTAATTTATTGTAATCATTTACTTTGAAATAGGTTTTTCCATTGTGTTCCATTTTAGAAATCACATTGTCTTTTAATCCTTTTTCAAACACCCAAGAAGCTACAAGCTGTCTGTTTTGCATGTGTTCTTCTTCAAGATTTTGACCTAGTTCTAGGCGTTGTAATTGAGTCATCATTCCATTTCGAATGTAACCATCGTACTCAGCCTTTCCAACTTCTAAGCTTTCGATAAGTCCTAAGTCAACCATTTTTTGATCTAAAATAAAATACAACCCAACTAGATCAGCTCTTGCCTCCTCCAGTGTTGAAGCATAGTTTTTAAGTGTTTTAGAGGTTTGGCCAACACCTGGATTGATTTGTCCGCTTGCGTGACCAATAACTTCATGAAGCGCGGTATGCATTTTACCGGCTATTGCACCATATTTCACAGCACGGTCAATTTCTTGTTGATCATGCGCAAATTCTTTTGTCAATGCAGGTCCGCCAGCTTTTTCATATGCTTCAATTATGTTACCAAGTGAAACGGATTTTGAACCATAAGCTTGACGAATCCAATCGTTGTTTGGTAGATTAACACCAATTGGAGTAGTAGGAGCAGCATCTCCAGATTCGCTAACTGCTTCCACAACTTTGTATGTAACTCCAATTACATTTTTCTTTTTGTGTTCTGGTGAGATCGGGGAGTTGTCCTCAAACCATTGGGCATTTTCTGCTACCAAAGACATTCGTTTTGATGCTTCAAAATCCTTAATTTGAACAACAGATTCATAACTTGCTCTTCTGCCTAAAGCATCACCATAAACTTCAATAAAACCATTGATGTAATCAATATCTCCTTTAGTTGCTTTTGTCCAAGCAATATTGTATTCATCCCATATTTTTAAATCACCAGACTGATAATAAATAATAAGCTTTGTTAGTGCTTCTGCTTGCTCAGGGTTTTCAGCAACGGATATTGCTTTTTTTAACCAAAAAATGATTTGATCAATAGCAGGACCATACTTGCCACCACTTTTCCAAACATCTTCATACAATTGCCCACCTTTTACGTACATTGATGAGTTTAAACCCCATTCCACAGGTTCTCTAGGGTTTTCATCTTTTTTTGCACTGTAAAAATCTTCTACCATTTTTTGTGTCACTCCTTCTCCATAAAAATTGTTGGCTGATGCTACCACCATATCAACATTCGGATCTTTTACTTTTCTCTTTTTCTCAGATTCAGGATTAAACATGGCATCAAGAATGTCTGTTCCAAGTGTATAACCTGTTTGCTCGAGTAGTATTGCAAAGTATTTTTGTTGAAACGTTGGTTGAATCTTGTCCATTGCATAATGGTGGTGTATTCCATTCGAGAAAAAAACTTGCTTTGCGTAGGTCTCAAATTTCAACCATTCTTCAGTTTTTCTATCTCCATCAAAATAGGAAAGAATATGTTCAAGTGCTTTTCTAATTTTGATATTGTACTTATTGTTTTGATCGTAATTGATGTCTCTACCTGCTAAACCGGCTTGAGATAAATAATAAGCATACTCTTTTTGTTGCAATGTAAGTTTGTTCCAACTTGGCACTTCAAATCGTAGTACTTGTGCATCCGCAAATCTATCTACAACATTCTCATTTTTTGTAGGTGATTCAGTTTTTGTAGAAGATGATTTTTCAACACTAGAACATGCAGCAAGCAGTGTAGTTAATGTTGATAATGTAAGTATTTCTTTCACAGTCATGGTGTTTTGTTTTGAGCTGTGAAGTTAATCATTCTGTTTGCTAAATAAAAGTTTTAACGCTTATATAACTAAATCCTTGTTGAAATTATCATCTAGTACCAAAAATTGAACTTCCTACACGAATCATGTTGCTTCCTTCTTCAATGGCTACTTGATAATCTCCGCTCATTCCCATCGAAATTATTTTAAAATCTGAAGATGATTTGAAAAAACTATTTTTCAAGTAACTAAAAATACTATTCAGTGATTTAAATTCTTGACGAACTTGGTTTTCATCTGAAACAAAACTTGCCATTCCCATTACTCCAACAATCGAAATGTTTTGCATAGACAGATACTCTTCACTTTGAATAATTATTTCAGCTTCTTCTTTGCTAAATCCAAATTTTGTTTCTTCTTGAGCAATGTGAAATTGAAGTAAACACGGAATAATACGATTATGTTTAGCGGCTTGTTTATTTATTTCTGACAATAGTTTTATGCTATCAACTGAATGTATAAGTGAAACATAAGGAGCAATATATTTTACCTTGTTGGTTTGAAGATGACCTATCAAATGCCATGAAATATCTTTTGGAAGTAAATTCCATTTATCGGTCATTTCTTGCACTTTATTTTCTCCAAATACACGTTGCCCAGCATGGTAAGCTTCTAAAATAGCTTCTACTGGCTTTGTTTTGGATACGGCAACTAAGCTTACAGCTGGACCAATTTCACGATGGATATGGGAAAGATTTTCAGAAATACTCATAGTTATTCATTCAAATTGTATATGGTAAGTCCACTTCTCAATTTTGGTTCAACCCAAGTTGATTTTGGAGGCATAATTTCATGATTGTCAGCAACAGCCATAATTTCTTCAACCGAAGAAGGGTACAATAAGAAACCTACTTCAAATTCATCTGAATTAATTAATTGTTCAATTTTATTTAGCTCAACATTCCCTGAAATAAACTCAATCTCTTTACTGGTTTTTAAATCTTCAATACCTAAAATTGGTTGCAATATGTGTTTTGTTATCAAATAAGAATCCAATGAGCCTACTACTGAATCTGAATTTAGATACTTATCTTTTACTTTAAATGAATATACACAATCTTTTAATATACAGATAAATTGATGTTTGGATATTGGTTTCTGAAGTGCTTGAATTTGCTCTATAGAAAAAACTTCTGAGCATGCACTTAAAAATTGATCTTTACTCAAACCATTTAAAGTTTTCACCAAACGTTGAAATTCTAATATTTCCACAACTTGTTCATCTAAAAGATAGGATAAAAAGTGTTTCTGGTTTGGAAAGATGGGTTTGTTTTGTTCTTTTAATTGCTTCAACAACAAGGCAGAGGAGGCGGAACGATGATGTCCGTCTGCAATGTATAACTCAGGAATTTGAGAAAATATTTCTTGTATTTCTTTGTGTTTAACATGAGGTGCAACCCACAATTCATGTCTAATTCGATCTGTTGTTGAAAAATCGTATTCAGCACGTTGAGTGGTAATTTTTGTGATATAAGTTGCTAATTGCTCATTGTGTTTATGAAACAAAAGCACAGGCTCAAAATTGAATCCGGTTACTTCAAGGTAATTCGTAAACATGGATTCTCTGCTTGTGAGCGTAGCTTCGTGTTTCTTCACGCGGTTGTTGTTGTAATCTTCAATACTAACTCCAGCAATAATTCCTGTAAAAACATGATTTTCTTTCGTTTGTCTGTAGATATAGAAGCAATCTTCTGGTTCATGAATAAACACCCCGTCATTGATAAAGTTTGTCAAGCTGTTTTTTACTGCTTCAAAGCGTTCTACTGAGTTAACTTTTGCAAGTTTTCCATCAATATCAACAGGGTGAATTACATGTAGAAAAGAGTAGGGGTTTTCAGCTAGTTTTTTTATTAAAACACTTTTACTGTATGCTGCTAATGGACGAGTGGAAACAAGTTGAGCTTTATCGCGTGTTGGCCTTATTGCTTTAAAAGGATGAATAGTTGCCATTGGTTTACTTATTGTCTGCCAAAAATTGAAATTATTTGCGATGCCAATTCACTGCCAATTCTATTCTGAGCTTCAACTGTTGCTGCTCCAATATGCGGAGTAGTACCAATTTTTGAGTTATTCAGTAATTGAAGTGATGGGGTAGGCTCGTTTTCATAAACATCTAAGCCAATGTATGCGATTTTTGAAGTAGATACAGCTTCTAAAATTGCCGATTCATCAACAACTCCACCTCTGGCTGCGTTTACCAAAATCACATTGTCTCTCATTTTTGAAAATTCATGTTTGCCAATTACGGTTTTGTTTCCTTCTTGTTTTGGAATATTGATAGAAATAAAATCCGCTTTTTCCAGCGCTTCATTAATATCAGTAATGGTTTGGATGTCAACAAAAAGTTCACCATGACCTTGTATTTCACCAAGCGATATTTTTACATTACGGCTAGTTCTGGTCACGGCAATCACATGCATACCACACCCAATGGCATAGGAAGCAAGAGCTTGACCAATTTTTCCAAATCCAATAATGGCTAATGTTTTTCCTCTTAATTCAATTCCTTTTGCATAAGCCTTTTTCAGTTGATTGAAATCACCGGTTTCCATTTCTTTAAAAGATTTATTTAAAAAACGTGCTCCGGCAAATAAATGCCCCATTACAAGTTCAGCTACAGATTGAGAAGATGCAGCAGGTGTGTTAATTACGTGTAATCCTTTTTCACGTGCATAGGTAACATCAATGTTATCCATTCCGACTCCACCTCGTCCAAGTAATTTAAGTCCTAAGCATTGGTCAATCACATCTTTGCGTATGTTTGTGGCACTACGTACAAGTACTATTTCAATGTTATTTTCATTGATAAAACTTACTAAGTCGCTTTGCTCTACTTTGTCAGTAATTACTGTGTAACCTGCTTCTTCTAAAAGTTTTTTTCCAAGTTGCGAAATTCCGTCGTTAGCAAGTATTTTCATTATCCGTGTTTTTTAGCAAATTCTTTCATTACATCAACCAATACTTGCACACTGCTTATTTCTAGTGCATTGTATAGAGAAGCACGGTATCCACCAACACTTCTATGTCCATTGATCCCAACTACTCCGGCTTCTTTCCAAGCTTTATCAAAAGACTCTTTAAGCGCTTCGTTTTGCAATAAGAAATTTACATTCATTTCCGAACGGTCTTCAATTTCTACAGTACCCTTAAATAGGGGATTTGCATCAATTTCAGCGTATAATAATATTGCTTTATCCTGATTGTGTTTAGCCATGGCAGAAACACCACCATTTGCTAGCAAGTGCTTTAAATTTAAATAAGCAACGTATACTGAAAAAACTGGCGGAGTGTTGTACATAGAATCTTTTTCAAAGTGAGCTTTTAAATCTAAGTATGTTGGCAAAAACGGAGAAGTAGATTTCCCTAAAATATCTTTTTTAACAATGTAAAGGGTTGCACCTGCTGGACCTAAGTTTTTTTGAGCTCCGGCATAGATTAAATCAAAATCTGAAACATTAATTTCTTTAGAAAAGATGTCAGATGACATATCGCAAACAAGTGGCAAATCAGTTTTTGGATATGATTTAAATTGAGTACCGTAGATTGTATTGTTTGAAGTAAAATGTATGTAGTCCACATCATTTGGAATAGAAAGTGATTTTGGTATATAGCTGAATTTCTTGTCTTCAGAGCTAGCAAAAACATTTACTTCAATTCCAACCTTTTTTGCTTCCTTGATAGCACCAGATGCCCATGTGCCTGTATTTATATAGCCAGCTTTTTTATGATTTCTCATCATGTTTAATGCTGAAATTGTGAATCCAAGTGTTGCTCCACCTTGTAAGAATAGTACTTCATAATCATCTGAAATGTTTAACGCTTTCTTAACTAGAAGTCGTGCTTCTTCAATTATTGCAACGTAATCTGAGCTACGATGGGATACTTCTAATATTGAAAGTCCGTTAAAATCAATTACAGCGTCTGCTGCTTGTTTAAAAACTTCTTGTGGTAAAATGCATGGTCCTGCTCCAAAGTTATGTTTTTTCATATCGAATTATTATTGTATAAATATGCTAACAAATTTCGTTTTTTAATTTGATAAAAGCCAGTTTATTCAGAATAAAAAAACCCGACTTACGAGTCGGGTTTATTATTTGAACTTCAAAAAATGAATTAAGCGTCTTTCTTAGTTGTTTTCTTTGGTGCCGCTTTTGGTTTAGCTTCTTTTGCAGTTGGCTTAGTAGCTGGTGCTTTTTTAGCAGCGACCTTTTTTTCCGTTGGTGCTTTTTCAACTTTTGCTTTTGGAGCAGCTTCGGTTTTTGGGGCGGTCTCTTTTTTAGCAACAGCTTTTTTTACACTTTTTACAGACTTAACAGTAGTTTTTTTTCTTTTTCGAGAGTTACCATAAGAACCGTTTACACGTTTGCCTTTTGCTGTTTTAATATCTCCTTTTCCCATTACTTGGTTTTTTAGTTAATTAATTCATATGTGATATACAAATATAACTTTCTCATTCAATTAGAGATAGTTTTCTAAAAAAAGTTTTCAGTCAACTTATAAAAAAGTGGCATTACTTGCTTTCAAGTAAACGTTTTTCCAATTCTTTTCGTACCACATTTCCATTTTTCATGTAGCGTTGACACCATTTTAATTTAATGTCTATTTCATCTTTGTTGCTTAATAACCAATCATAAGTTGAGTCTTCCAGTCTTTTTCTAAGTGCTTGAAGTGTGAGTGCTACTGATACAGAAACGTTAAAACTTTCAGTAAATCCATACATGGGTATAGCAATTTGATAATCTGCAAGTTGGCGCAATTCTTCAGAAATACCTTCCCATTCCGTTCCAAATGAAAGCGCAATTGGTTGATCGATAGGAATGTCGTAAATAGTTTTGGGTGCATCTGGAGTTAGCGCAGCAATCTTGTATCCTTTATTTTTTAGTAAAGTGATGGCATCTTTTAAAGGACTTTCACCTAAGTTGTAATTATGGATGTCAACCCATTTATCTGAACCTCGAGCAATTTCACGTTGTACTTTGTATCGGTTTCGATCTTCTACAACATGCACATCTTGAATACCAAAACAATCACAAGTTCGAACTACGGCACTAGCATTGTGTTCTTGAAAAATATCTTCCAGCAAAACGGTGATATGGCGTGTTCTGCCACATGCAATCTTATCAAATAAAATCCCTTTTTCTTCAGGGATTAACTTATAAAAAGCATCAAGTAATTGTTGACTCATGATAATTCAAAGTGCAAAAAAACAAAAAACCCCGACCAAAGTCGAGGTTTTTCACCAAAAAAAGATTTTTCTTAGTTAACTGAGTTTGTTAATTCAGCACCAGCTTTGAAACGTACAACGTTTTTAGCTGCAATTTTGATTTCTTTTCCTGTTTGAGGGTTACGACCAGTTCTAGCTGCACGCTTAGATACAGAGAAAGATCCGAAACCTACTAAAGAGATACGGTCTCCTTTTTTCAACGATTTAGTCGTTGCACTTACAAATGCGTCTAATGCTTTTTTTGAATCTGCTTTAGACAATCCTGCTCCACTAGCAATTGCATCAATTAATTCTGCTTTGTTCATAGCTTGGTTTTTTTTATGATTTCTAATAAATTAACAAGACAAAAATATACGAATCTGCTTCTCTACCAATACCAAATACTAAAAACTGCTGATTTTGTTGATAAAATCATTGTATTGTTGATAAACCTCGCTGTTTTCATGGTGTTTTCGACAGAAGTTTTATTTTCCTCGATGAAATTTTGTTTAATTAACTCTTGAAAATCTCCCAATCTGTCGCATTGTTCCCAAGTAGCCAATCCTTAGAAATCATTTTTTTCTTTCCTTCAATTTGAAATTCGACAATTTCTAGCTTTTGTTCGCGTGTATCTATATACAATTGTATTTTTGTTGAAGATAGCTCTAAACTGCCACTGCCTTTTTCATCGGTAAGTCGGACTTCTTGTATTTTTATCACTTTATTTTCACCCTGCTTATTTTTCCAGATAGTCCATGCGCTTGGATAGGGGGTTAAGCCACGAATATGATTCATGATTTCGTGTGCACTTTTACCCCAATCGATTGAAGTGTTTTCTTTTGTGAGTTTTGGTGCAGGACGCATTAAGGAAGTAGTGAACGCACTTTGACTTTTTGTTTCAACTTTACTATTTGCAATTTTTTCAATAGTATCAACTACCAATAAACCACCTAACTTCATCATCTTATCGTGTAATGTGCCAAAGTTGTCATCATTATCAATAGGTATTTCAACTTGTTGAATAACATTA